>JBBSEZ010000095.1:0-25608 GCA_038239195.1 Gemmatales bacterium | reverse complement strand
GGTATGCCCACACAGGAACACGATCAGCACCAAACGGTGTTGGATATCCTTGGACTATTTGAAGCCACAACTACGGGGCGCAAAGTACATAACTTAATACAGAGACTTAGTCTGAAAAGCATAACTCCTACAGTCGAACTAAACTCAGATGCTTCGGGCGACTTCCGGAAGGCCGAATTGGTCCGCGAGTAATCGAACACGGCGTCCCAGAGGCGATCGAAGAGCCGGGCAGAGACGACGACGAGGTCGAGGTCCGACCCGCGCTCGACCCAACTGTAGCGGGGCCTGGACTTCTTCGGTTTGTCCGTCAGGCTGAATCCGGTCTGGCACGATCCGACCAACACCACCTCGACCGGTTGGATCTGGAAATGACGGGCGACCTCATGACGGAGAGCGAAATATTCGTCCGCCGTGAGGGCGACCGGGGTCCCTGTCAGGATGTGTTTCTGAACGATCTCCTCTGAAGGGCGGCTCAAGTCGGCCTGAAACGCCCTCAATCTCACCTCGTATTCGCTCCCGCTCGACTCCATAGGGCACCGTTCGTAGTCACATGCTTCTTGGCGACCCGGCAGGTTTGGTGCCGGGCGCGGCCACAAATCCTCTGTTGGTTTACAGTATACACAAGGCCTCCCCCCGGCGGGAGTCAGACCGCCGGATTTTTCCCTTCGCTCGGCGCCCTATCCTTGCCTACCTGCGATACCGGACAACCTCGACACCACCGAGGCTTCCGCTGCCTTGGCCCGGCTGTTCTTGGAGGAACGGCGCGGAAGCGTGAAGGCAGGACGATCCTGCCGCGGGCGCGGTCGTCATGAAGGAGCTGCTCGCCCTGCCTCGCTGACCGATTCGTTATGTGGTGCCCGTTTGTGACAGAGGCGTTGGTCGGCAACCTCCCCGTGTGGAAGAAGGCAAGTTCCCGACTGCTGGGGGCCACAGCGTCGATCGGCGGCGGCAACGGCCAATCACGTTGATGGCGGCTGCTCGCGCAGCGTGCGGTAATGCTCCGCGCAGAGGTCCCTCCAGGCTTGCTTCTCCTCCTCGCTGGCGCTGTGGCCGGGCCAGAGCAGGGGCTCGCGGCCGGGGAGCCAGTAGAGGAAGGGGTCGCCGCGGTAGCCGCTGCCCGAGCAGCAGATCGCGCCCTGCTGCGTGGCCCGTTTCAGCCGCCGCGACAGCGTCGAGCGGTCCGGCGCGTCTCCCTCGACCGGCCAGCGCTCGAGGATCGTCTGCTGGGTGAGCTTCTCGCTCGCCGAAGCGGTCGCGCAGCGGCCCCATCCCGGCCACCAACCACGACCGCACGGCAAATGCACGATAGCGCCATTCCCCACGCCACAGAATCTTGGGTCTGAGAGTCGAAAAGTCGCCTTCCGCGCCCTTTCCGGAGGTTCTCGACTGCGTTCGAGCGAATCCTGAACGACCCGCAGGCGCGGGCGCGACAACGGAACGAACCAGTGGCTGAGGTCGATGTGACCGACGCGCGCGAGGCAGAGTGCGGACCGATCGCGATCCTTCGGGCTGGGTGGTGATAAGCCGGGGTAGCCTGACCCCCGGGCCGCTCGACTGCCTCCTTGGGGGAGCGGCCTTCCTGTTCCTGTTCGTGGAGGAGGGGCGGAGGGTGTCCTGGGCGGCACGGCAAGCGGCGAAGTCGCGGGCCCGCTCCGCGAGGGCTCCTCTCGGAGTGTGGAGGGTGAATGCCCGACGCTGCTCGTCGAAGGCCATCGCGGCGAGCGCCCCCTGCTGCCCGTCCGGGTAACCCAGGACGATGGGCACGATCCAACGTCCCTGCGTTCTCGGGCCCAGCAGCTCCCCGGGCGCGATCAGCCAACCGCCCCGTCGCGGACGTCGAAGTACACCGGGCGCTGCGACCTCTGCTCCCGCGCGCCGGCGTCGGCCGCCGCGTAGCGAGCCTTGTTCGCCCGCAGCGTCGCCACCGCGTCGAGGAAGTAGTCCGTGGCCTGCCTCAGCGCCCGGCCGCGGGCGCGGTCGTGGGCCAGTAGCAGTTTGCCGTCCTCGGCCAGGCGCTTGAGGTCGGCGCCGGTACAGTCGGCCGCCTCGTCCGCCAGCCTGTCCAGGTCCAGGCCCACCAGAGCGTCGGGCAGCGGGGCCAGGTGGTGCTTCAGGATTGCCAGCCGGGCGGCGCGGTCGGGCAGTTTCATCTCCAGCCACAGCTCGATCCGGCCCGAGCGCAGCAGCGCCGGCGGCAGGTTGGCCACGTCCATGGCCGTCAGCATCACGCACACCCGGGCCGCGCTGGCGCTCTCCAGGCCGTCGAGCATGGTCAGCAGGTAGCGGTACAGCCCCAGCTCGGAGCCCGACTCGAAGATGACGTCGCTGTCGTCGATGAAGATGACCGATGGTGCGTTGTGCTTGGCCGACTCGAAGATGTTGTTGATCCGCCAGTAGAAGTCCTGCGTGCCTGAGATGACCGTGCCATCGACCAGGAAGAACTTCCCCTTCAGCCGGTGCGCCAGCGCCCGGCCGACCGTCGTCTTGCCGGTGCCGGGCGGCCCCAGCAGCAGGACGCCGCGCTTGGGCTTCAGCCCCAGTTCCAGGGCCAGGGCGTCGTCCTCCAGGGGAAGCACGACATGCCCTTCCAGCGCCTCGACCACGTCGCCGACGCCGTGCAGGTCGCGGAGATCGACCTTCTGCACCTCGCCGAGATCGACGTTGCTCAGCAGGTGCTGCGAGCGCAGGTAGTCGATGAACGTCTCGGTGTTCAGGGCGTCCCAGCGGGACAGCTCGGAGCAGACCGCCTTCAGCTGATGGACGTTGAGCGCGGGGGCGAAGCGGTGGATGCGGGCGACGTCGAGGGAGGCGGAGTAACGGCTGAGCAGGCTCGTCAGCAGGAAGGCGTAGTCGTCGATCGTCAGCTCGTGGAGTCGGTTGATCCTCGCCCGGTGACTCACGACAGCAGGCGTCCAACCGCCGTTGGTCAGGATCAGCTTCTTGCCGGCCTCCGCCACACGCACGACCAGCGCGGCGAGGACCATTTCGAGCATTCCGGATCGCGGGTAGTGGCCGCAGCCATCGACGACGTTGCGGAAGACGTCGAGGTCGTCGAGCAGGACGCAGTCGGTGAGGGCGAGGGCCTGGCTCACCCACTCGCCGAAGGCTTCCTCCAGCGCCAGCGGGTGCCGGGCGCGCATCGTTTCGGGGAAGTCTTTCACGGACAGGAGGGCCCCGCCCTGGCGGTGGTGAATTTCGCGCAGGAGCGTGGTCTTGCCGAGGCCGGACGAGGCCTCGATGACGAAGGTGTGGCCGAAGGGTAGCTCCGCGAACAGACGGTCGAGAAGGTGCTGCTGAGACGGGCAAAGCGCAGTCATTCCGTTGCTTCCATCGAGGGAAGTGAATCGGGTGAAGGTTGATTGGAAGGAAAGACACTCTCGCCGCGCGCCCGGTTCGCGCACGCGGTTACCCCAAGTGAAACACTTGATGCTCAAGCCAGCCCCTGCCTTGGTGGAGGGGCCCTTTTGCAGCTCAAGCCAGCCAGCCCCCCGATGCCCGGGTCGATGTGACCGAAGCGAGTAGCGTCGGTGTGCAAAGCGGGAGCCCCCTGCAACCGTCACGTGTTCGAAGAACCGGGAAATGCAGGCCGCGTCTCTCACCGACGCAGTTATGGCACGGGCAGGCACCTGAGCAGCGTCGCTGCCCCTCGCCGCCAAAATGCTCTACGTGGCGACAACGTCCCGTTCGCCAGTTCCAGTGTCTCGCTTGAACACCAGGGAGAGTTCTTCTGCCTCATGGACGGCGCTCCTTCCCGGTCGGCTCAATGGGAAGAATGACCCCGCTCGCCGGCGCCATTTGGTCCACCGGCTTCTGATCGACATCGAGGGGAAGGTACTCCGGGCTGGCCATCACCTCGGGCGCGGCTGCGCTTTCCGGAGGCAGTTGGCGGGTCGAGATGAAGGCGTCTAAGGGAATGCCCAGGGCTGCCTTCACCTTCTTCAAGACAGTGGCCGCATGCCGGCACTGCAGTCCTGCGAGGATCTGCAGAGCCTCCTGACGACTGGTTGAGCCCTTCGGAAACTCGTGATTGAAGCGCAGGACCGCACGCCGGGCGACGGCGGCGCCGATACGCCGCATGCCGAGCTCGCTCAAGACCAGCCACGCGGCGGTCAAGAGTACGGCCAGCCGCCAGTCCAGGAACATGAACAGCGCCGCGACCGGTGCGATCAACGGCAGCAGCAACAGCAAGATGAACGTGACCGCCCGCCGGTCGATCGTCTCGACCATGTTCTCGACCCGCTTTTGCAGCGAGGCCGTCCGCGAATGGGCGTCAGAGCCTACCTTCGCCATGTGCCTCTCCCACCGTCGCTCACAAATCGCGGTCGTCGCCGGAAGTCTTGGCGACCTCGGCTCTTTCCAGAGGCTGCAGCGGCACATGCAGCGCCTCGTCTGCCTCGCCCTCATCGGGCCCCGTTGGCTGCGGCAGATGGCGCATGTCCAGCGGTATGAACTCCCCGGATGATCCGGGCGACGCCGGGCGCTGCGGAGGTATGGCTGCCAGCGCCGCTGCGGTCGTGTGGCCGGCAGACGGAGGCGGCTCCAGCTTCTGCAGCGCCGCCTGCACCTGATCTTCGGCGGCCTGCGATCCCAGCGGCACATCGAGCGCTATTTGCAGCTTCTCCGCCAGATGAAGCGGGCTTGTCATGCCTGCCAGGATGCGCAGCGCGATCGGCCGTTCCTGCGAATTCCTGGGAAAGAGCGCGTTAAACCTCGAGGCGGCGCGGCTGACGATGGCGCCGACCATGCAGCTGCCGATGAACCCGGTCGCCATGAACAGGGCGAAGGACACCACCACCCCCAGCGAGATAAAAGCCCGCTGCTGGAACCAGGGCATGAGGCCCCAGGCCATGCCGACACCGGCCAGGAAGACCACGCCGACGGCAGTGAACAGGATGTGGATCACGCGTTCGTGCGAGCTCACCAGCGCGAGCAGGTCTTGCTCGATCCGCTTCGGGCTCACTGGAACAGGCGGCCGCGCTGGCACCGGCATGATGGCTCCCTTTGCCGCCGCGCCGCCACAAGCCGATCAGCGGCGCGATTCTCCCATATCCAATTGTACCGGCACGAAGTGCTCCTGCGCCTCCTTGATCTCGCGGAACGATGCCGACTGAGCGCGGCCTTCACGCAGCCAATCACGCAAAGCCGTGATTGTCTCGCGCGATGACACCGACAGGGGCACCTGGCGCTTGAGCGCCTCGACGATGTCCGCCGTGGTGAACTCGCGGCCGCTGTTGAAGCCGACGTACATGGCCTCGATGATCGCCTGCTCGATCTCGGCGCCGACGTAGCCTTCGGCCTGCCGGGCGAGCTGCCCGACGTCGAAGGCTTCGGGCTGCCGCCGGCGCTTGCGCAGATGCACGCCGAAGATCTCCAGACGTTCTTCGAGGGTAGGGAGGTCGAGGAAGAAGATTTCGTCGAATCGCCCCTTGCGGATGAGTTCGGGCGGCAGCCGTTGAATGTCGTTGGCCGTGGCGACGACGAAGCAGGGTGCGGTTTTTTCCTGCATCCAGGTCAGGATGGTGCCGAAGACGCGCATACTGGTGCCGCCGTCGAGCCCGCCGGAAGCGAGGGCTTTCTCGACCTCGTCGATCCAGACGACGCAGGGCGCGACGATCGCGGCGAGCCGCAGCGCCTGGCGCAGCCGCTCTTCCGACTCGCCGACGAGGCTGCCGAAGAGGGCGCCGACGTCGAGGCGCAAGAGCGGGACGCGCCAGAGCCGGCCGATCATCTTCGCGGTCAGGCTCTTGCCGGTGCCGGGAATGCCGATGAGCGCGAGGCCTTTCGGAGCGGGCAGGCCATAGCGAAGGGCCTCGGGCGTGAAAGCCCGCTGGCGCAGCCGCAGCCAATCCTTGAGGGCACCCAGACCGCCGACGTCGTCGATCGTCTCGGTCACGGTGTAGAACTCGAGGGCCTGACTTTCGCGGACGATCTGTTTCAGCCCCTGGGTGACATGCTCAATGGCGCTCTCATCGAGCTCGCCGCGGCTGACGATCGCCTCGGCAAAGAGCCGCTGCGCCTGCGCGGCTGTGAGGCCCGCGGCGGCTTGCAACAGGCGTGCTCGGCCGGCCTCGGCGAGATGACACTTGACGCCCGGCGCCTTGGTGAGCTGCTCGAGCACGCCCTGCAGCTCGGCGCTGCTCGGGGCGGGATGGTCGATGACCACGGCCTCGTCCTTCAGCTCCTCCGGGAGCTTGCTGTTCGGTGTGGTGATGACGATCGACTTGCGGGTGAACTTCAGGCGCTGGGCGACGCTGCGGAGCTTCCGCTTGACCTGGGGATTGGTCCAGCATTCGTGGAAATCCTTGAAGACTACCAGGCCATCGCCGTCGGCTTGCTCGACCTTTTCGAGCGCAGTCAACGGATCGCGGGCCGTCGGCACGGACTCCCCAGGCTCACCCACGAGCGCCTGAAACCCTTCGGCAAGGTCCCAGGTCAAGCAGCTGCGCTTGCTCTGCTTGCAGACTGCTTTGATCGAATGCAGGGCGCGCTCCTCTTCCTGGGTAACTAGCACGACCAGAGAGAATCTAGCCCGGAAATAGACGTCCAGCGTTTGTTCGAGCATCGCCTCACCATCGCAGCGGATCTATGCCGGAAAGCTCAACGTCGCCATCCAGGCGGATGATCACCTCGCCCGCCGGCACGGCAGCGAGGTCCGTGGGCCCATAGCGGCCGGTCAGGAAGTGGACCGACTTGTTCGCTGAGCCGCGCAACCCACTGGCCAGGTGCTGCGCGGCGTCGTATCGACCAGCCAGGAGCACGTCGAGCGACGCTAGTACCTCAGCGGCAGCGGCCAGCTGCTTTAGCTCGTCCCAGGTATAGCCGCTGAAAAGCAGCGTCGAAAGCGGCGTCTCTAGCCGCACGCGCCGCAAAAGTGCAGCCAGCGGCGTCGGCTGCTGCATCGGTTCCCCGCCGCTGACGGTGACCCCCTCGATGGTATTGCCGAGCGCCGCGATGGTGTCAAAGAGCTCATCGACCGCCAGCAGTTTGCCGCCGCCGGCAGAATGCGTGTGGGGATTGAAGCAGCCGCGACAGCCGAGGGAACAGCCCTGCACCCACAGAACCGCCCGCAGCCCGGGACCGTTGGCCCGGCTGTAGGGCACAAAATGGCTGATGCGCAGACGTGGGATAACCATAACTCTTGCAGATCGCGCCAGGGCTAGCGGCCCTGTTGCTTCTGTTGTAAAGGGACGTCCTGCTTGGCTGTCTCGAACGCTTCGGCGGTCATCTCGCGCAAAGCGATCTCTCCGCCGAGCGCGGCCTCAAGCTCCTGGGTCAGATCGATGCACGCATTGCCCTTGACTCCGTGCACGTGCAGCCGCACTTGACCGTCTCTTTCGATGAAGACTTCGATTTCCTGAAGTTCCATGGCCGGTCCTTTTCTTCACAGCATGCGCCGCAACACCAGGTGGATCTGCCCGGTCGCTTCGACCTTCTCTTCGACGAGGTCGAAGCCCTTCTCTTCCAGCTTGCTCCTGGCTGCGTGATAAGCGTAACGCCGGACCAAGCCCTGTAGCCACGACTGGGAATACTTCTGCAAGTCGTAGTCCGAGATGATTGCCTCGAAGCTGCCGTCTGCTCCCCGTTTGAAGCCGATATCGTTGCTCAAGCGCCCCAGATACTGTCGGCGGATGATGACCTCGGCGGTCTGTTCGCGCTGCCCGCCACCGACGCCGATGAGCGGCTGTGCGGCGCCGATGAGCGGCTGTGCGGCCGCATGCACTTCGGCGTTGTCGAAACCGAGGTCGGCCAGCGCCTTCGCCAGCAGGCTGGCATCCGTCATCCGCGTCCGGACCACCGAGTAATGGGACATGTTTACTCTCCGGTGGCCGCTGCCTGGTCTACCAAAGGCTACACCGGACATGGTGGCCACGATTCTCGCCGCTGTTCATTCTATCCGCGGCAAGGGCTTAAGCAACTCCACTCACGTGCTGGTCCGGTGCGTGCAACCGACACGGGCTTCGTCGCTTCGGCGCACTATGAGATCCCGGTCGCGGGCCCTGCCGGTTCCTATCGGCGTTACACCGGAGACAACGCGGCTCCCAGCAAGGGAGAGATCCTGTTCTGGCAGCCCGCCGCCGTCTGGGGCACACTCGTGTATATGCGTCACGGATCAGCGCGCGTCGGTCCGACACACCGAAGCATGGAGCACGGGTTTGGGCGCGTCGGTCGATAAGACCGAAGCGCGCAACAACCTGGTCTGATGCCGGGACAAGGATCGAGAAACCGCATGCCGCGGCGAGTGCCGGGCTGTCCTCTGCGTCGCTCGATTCGTCTGCCTCCGTGGGGCCTACGGGGGCCTGCCCGAGGCCCGGTGCGGTAAGTTGCTCGACCGCTGGCACGTCCAGAAATTGCCCTTCCCGTTCTTGCGACCGCTGCCGCTTTTTTCGCGCACGGTCGCGCAGCCGCTCCAGGGAGGGGTATGCGCTCATGCTCGGGCCCCCGCGCCCTTGCTGGCCTCTTGCTGATCGCCGGCGGCGTAATCGCGCCACCAGTCCGCGGCTTGCTCCTGGGCCCACTGGTCCGCGCAGCGGCACCGGGCCAGAGCCTGGGCTAACTCGCCCGCGTCCGGGAACCGGCGGGCCGGGGCCTTCTCCAGGCAGCGCAGCACCACCGCTTGCAGGTCGGCCGGTACGTCTGGCCGGTGCCGGTCCGGCGCGACGACCGGCTCGCCGAGGTGAGCAGCCAGCGTCTGCACGGCACTGTCGCGGACAAACGGCGGCCGGCCGGTCAGCAGGAAGTAGGCCACTGCCCCGAGACTGTAGAGGTCGCTGCGCGCGTCCACGTCGGCCTTGCCCGCGGCTTGCTCTGGCGACATGTACGCCGGCGTCCCGGCGATGGCACCTTCCTGGGTCAGTTTCTCCCCGGGGCCGGCCAGGCCGTGGGCCCGCACCAGGCCGAAGTCGAGCAGTTTGGCCACGTCGTGCTGACCGCCGCGCTGGCAGACCAGGACGTTGCCGGGCTTGACGTCGCGGTGGTTCAGCGCGGCGGCGTGGGCCTCCTGCAAGGCCCCGCACACCTGCCGCAGCAGGTGTACGGCCCGCTCCGGCGGCAGCGGGCCGTACCGCCTTACCAGTTGGTGTAAGCTGAGGCCAGGCAGGTACTCCATGGCGTAGTAGAAGGTGCCGTCGTCGGCGCGGCCGTAGTCGAAGATCTCGACGATGTTGGGGTGGGTCAAGGTGGCCGTCGCTTGCACCTCACGCTCAAAGCGGGCCAGGTTCGTTGGGTCGCCCGCCCACTCCGGGCGGATCAGCTTGAGCGCGCAGGGCCGACGGAGCAGGACGTGTTCGGCCAGATAGACCTCGCCCATGCCGCCGGCGCCGAGGCGATGTTTGATCCGATACTGGCCGAGCCTGCGGGCCGCGAAGGCCTGCTGCCGCAGCACGCTGATTTTGTGCGAACCGTAGATCGAGAGCCCCACCGCTATGACCAGCCAGGTCGCCATCTCGGCCAGATAGCTGAACAGATGGGGGCGTGGAATCGTTTCATCCCACAGACCACAGGCCAGGTTCATGGCCAGGACCGTACAGGCCAGGCTTACCGTCACCGCGGCGCACCGCCGCAAGGTGTTGGGCACGAAGATGCCATAGGCCATAATCATCACGCACCACACGATGCTCGTGTGGCGGGCCAGGGTGCTCATTTCGGACAGGTCCCGCTGGACGTACCGGTGCATCCAGCCGCCCACGTCCCCGGGGCGAAAGATGGTGAAGTAATTCTCCCACAGGAGAAAGGCCATCGGGACCGCGTAGCACACCAACTCGTAGCCGCGCAGGCACCGCAGGGACCGACTCCTTGGGGCCCAGAGGGTCGCGGCCATCGCTATCGTGAACGCCAGGAGAACACCGCCCGGCACCATGATGAACCAGATGGTGTCCGGGGTCATCTGCAGGCGAAAGAACTTGTGCGTCCAGGTCAGCCCCCAACCGATCAAGAAAATCAGGCAAATGAGCCGCAGGCGCTGGTAAAGCAGCGCCTGGATCTCGCCGGCCAGTTGCGGTCGCGGTCCGACGATCCGGGCCGGCGGTTCCGACTGGCCGGGAGGAATTGTACGCGAGCTGAGGTAGTCGTGGGTGGTCCCGAGCGGTAGTGGGGGCGTTGGCGGGTGGGGCGCGAGGACGGCCCCTCCGCTGGGGCCCGGGGGAGGCCAGGGACCGGCCGGGGGGCGCCTTTCGAGCCGGCGCAGGAAGTCCCCGTCGGACTGGCTGCGGGACCCTGGTCCTCGGCCCATGCGGGCGTCCGGGCTGCGGGCCAACTGCTCCAGCGCCTGCTGGCAGCCGGCGCACGTCTCGACGTGGGCCTCGACGGCCTCGGCCTCGGGACCGGCCACCCGGTCGGCCAGGAGCCGCTGCAACTGCTCGGACGAAGGACAGAGCGTCATCGTGGTGCCCCACCTGGAGCGGTATGCGGACGGGTGTAGCGGTGGATAGGAGAATGGCAGTTTGCCGGATTGCCAGATTTCACTTGCCCCACCGCGTGGTTTGGCAACGCCCCCGCTACACCCGACCGCCAGGCGCTCCAGGGCTCCCCGGAGTGGGCCAAGCGCCCGGGCTTTCCCCTGTAAGCCAAGTCTACCGTTCGCGCCGGGACCTGACACCTGTCGGCGCAGTTTCCTGGCCCTGGTGCTCGGGGCTGCTCCAGACGGGCGACCTCCTCGTGGAGCATCTGCTGCACCCTGCTCTTGGCCTGGTAGACGCCGGCCAAGGTCAGCCCGAGACGGGCGGCAGCGTCGGCCCCGGACAGCCCGTCCACCACCGTCAGCCGTAACGCCTCCCAGGTGTGCCCCGGGCCTGGGCCTGAGCCTCGGCCAGGAGCTCCTGATCGAAATGCTCGCTCAACCGTTGCTCCAGGTCGTCGCCGGCCTCGACCGTGTCCAGCAGCCCCAGCACGTCAGCAGTAGCACCGCCAGCCCCAGCGCCAGGCCCCTCGACACCAACGGGCTCCCGCTCATTCTTGCTCCCATTTCTTCGGACAAGGGTCCCGGTATCACCTTCACAGCGAGGATGCGCCTCCCCCTGGCCGAGTCATTCTCCGCGACTTCGCAGTCGAATGCCAGCGCCTTCACCCGCCGCCGGCCCGTTTGTAGTGCCGGGGCCGGCGGCGGCGCCTCCCTGCTCGGCGCGGCGACCGCGTCGAGCGGTAGGCGGAAAGCCCTGACCGGAAGCGGTGGGGGGGATGGCAGGCAGGCGCAACCGCGTTTGGTCCCGAGACCGGCCGGGCGGAGTTGTGGGCAGGTTGTCCGAAAGTGCGGCTTCGCCATCCCGGTGGGGACGCCACGCGGGCTGGCCTTGCAGCAGCCGGACTTGCGGGCAGGTTGTCCAGACGTGCGTCGGCCGCAACGCGGTTCACGGTCTGACCCCCTCGCGCCGATCGCCCCGGCAAGCGTCAAGCACTGCGTTGCCCGTGCGATCATTCGTTCTTCTTCCCTTCTCTCACGTCCCAGAACTTGATCGTCTTGTCTTCGCTTCCCGAGGCGAGCGTCTTGCCGTCCGGGATGTACCCCACAGACCACACCGCGCTCGTGTGCCCCTCGAGGGTGTGGCGCGACTTCGGCTGGGCGAATGCGGCCGTTTGCAGCGTTCCCAGCAGCAGCGCCGCCAGGCCCAGTGCCCGACCCCTCGACGCCAACGGGCTCTCGTTCATGCTTGCTCCCTTTCCTTCGGATGAGTGTTCCGCCCTGCTCTTCACGACGAGAAAGCGCCTCCCCTTGGCGTAGGCATTCTGCGCGACTTCACGATTGAATGCCAGCGCCTCCACCCGCACCCGGCCAGTTTCGCGACGCCTAGCGGCGACCGCTGTTCACGTCGGCCGGGGACCGAAAAGCGCTTGACCGTGGGCACGCCGCGCTAGAGAATAAGGGAGAACCGCCGCGCCGCTGCTACGCGAACGCCTGCCCCCGGCCTCTCCCAGGCCCGCGCCGATCCCGAGGCCACCTCATGAAGCGTCTGCCGGTCCTCTTCCTCCTGCTGCTGGCGACCGGCCCGGCTCGCGGCGACGGCCGGAAGGGCCCCACGCCCAAGGGAATCGAGTTCTTCGAGAAGCGGGTCCGGCCGGTCCTGGTGGGACACTGCTACAAATGCCACAGCGCCGAGGGCAAGAAGGCCGGCGGCGGGCTGTCGCTCGATTCGCGGGAGGCGATCCTGAAAGGGGGCACATCCGGGCTGGCCCTCGTCGCCGGCGACCCCGCGAAAAGCCTGATCATCACGGCCGTCCGCCATACAGACCCGGACCTGCGGATGCCGCCGGGGAAGAAGCTGTCCGACGCTCAGGTCGCGGACCTGACGGCGTGGGTGAAGATGGGCGCACCCGACCCCCGCAAGTCGGGCGGGAGGACCGCGCGGCCCAAATACGGGATGAGCCTCGAAGAAGGCCGGCGGTTCTGGTCGTTTCGACCCGTCGAAGACCCTCCCGTCCCGCCGGTGAGAGACGCGGCCTGGCCGCGCAACCCCGTGGACCGGTTCATCCTGGCCCGCCTGGAACGGGCCGGCCTGAAGCCCTCGCCGCCCGCCGACAGGCGGACGCTCTTGCGCCGCGTGACGTTCGACCTCACCGGCCTGCCGCCCACGCCCGGCGCGGTGGACGCCTTCCTCGCCGACACATCCCCGCAGGCCTTCGAGCGCGTCGTCGATCGGCTGTTGGCATCCCCACGCTACGGCGAGCGCTGGGGCCGGCACTGGCTCGACGTGGTCCGCTACGCCGACACCAGCGGCAACGCCTCGGACTACCCGGTGCCGCAGGCGCACCGCTACCGCGACTGGGTCGTCCGCGCGCTCAACCGCGACATGCCGTACGACCATTTCCTCCGCGAGCAGGTCGCCGGCGACCTGCTGACCGGCGGAGACGCCGGGCGGGACGATCGCGTCACCGCGACGGGGTATCTGGCCATCGCGCGGCGCTTCGGCGGCGACCGCAAGGGCGAACACCACCTGACGCTCGAGGACACGATCGACAACCTCGGCCGCGCCGTCCTGGGCAGCAGCATCGCCTGCGCGAGGTGCCACGACCACAAGTTCGACCCGTTCACGGCGCGCGACTACTACGCCCTCTACGGCATCTTCGCCAGCACCCGGTACCCGTTCCCCGGTGCCGAGGTGGGCAAGAGGCAGGAGGACTTCGTCCCGCTGCTGCCGCCCGCGGAAATCGAGGCGTTGCTCCGCCCGCACCGCGAGGCCGTCGCCGCGGCCCAGGCGGAGCTGAAGCGGCTACAGGTTGCGGAGGCGGCGGCCCGCAAGGCACCCGAAGGCCCTGGGAAGAAGGCCTCCGTGGACGCGGCCGGCAGGGCCACGGCCGAGGGCGTCAAGCGGCTGGCCGCCGCCCAGGCTCGGACGCCGGTGATCCCCACGGCCTACGCCGTCGCGGAGGGGAAGGCGGCCGACGCGAGGGTCCACCTGCGCGGCGACCCCGCCCGGCCGGGCGAGGAGGTGCGCCGTGGCTTCCCCGCCGTACTCGGCGGCCAGGCGCTGCCCCCCGGCTCCGCCGCGAGCGGTCGGCTACAGTTGGCGGGGTGGCTCACCGACCCGAAGAACCCGCTCACCGCCCGGGTGATGGTCAACCGCATCTGGCATCATCATTTCGGCAAGGGGATCGTCCAGACGCCGAACGACTTCGGCCGGCAGGGCAAGCCCCCCACGCACCCCGAACTGCTCGACTTCCTCGCCGCCCGCTTCGTCGAGAGCGGCTGGTCCGTCAAGGCGATGCACCGGCTCGTGCTGCTCTCGCAGACGTGGCAGCAGGCCAGCAGCGACTCGCCGGAGGCCACGGGCCGCGACCCGGACAACGACTTGCTCGGGCGGCACCCTCGCCGCCGGCTGGACGCCGAGTCGATCCGCGACTCGCTCCTGTACGTCGGCGGCGAGCTGGACGAGGCCCCCGCCGGGCCGCACCCGTTCCCGCCGGAGCAGACGTGGGGGTTCACCCAGCACAGCCCGTTCGCCGCCGTGTACGAGACCCGCCGCCGCAGCGTCTACCTCATGCAGCAGCGCCTCCGCAGGCACCCCTACCTGGCCCTGTTCGACGGCGCCGACTCCAGCACCGCCACCGGCGCGCGGCTGGAGAGTACGACGCCGCTCCAGGCGCTGTTCCTGATGAACGACCCGCTCGCGCACGCCGCGGCCGCGAAGCTGGCCGGGCGCGTGACCGCCGCCGCGGCGGACGAGCCGGCGCGGCTCGGCCTCGCGTTCCAACTCGCCTGGGGCCGCCCCCCTGTCCGCGAGGAGCGGCAGGAGGCCGAGGGGTTCCTGCGGCGCTACCGCGAGAGGCTGGCGGCCGTGCGGGCCCCCGCCGCCCAGGTCGAGCCGGCGGCGTGGGCCGCGTTCGCCCGCGCCCTATTGAGTGCCAACGAGTTCATCTTCGTGGACTGACCGGACGGACAACGCCACCCGGCGAGGTACACCCGTGAATCCAACCTGCTTCTCACGTCGCTCGCTCCTCCGCTCGCTCGTCGGCGGGTCGCTGCTGTTGCCCGGCATCGTCTCCGAACTGCTGGCGGCCGACGGGCCGAAGCCGGCGGCCGACCCACTTGCGCCGAAGGCCCCGCACTTCCGGGCGCGCGCCAAGCGCGTCATCTTCCTGAACATGAGCGGCGGCGTGTCCCACGTCGATTCCTTCGACTACAAGCCGAAGCTCTTCGCGGACCACAACAAATCGTACCGGGTGCCGGCGAAGATGCTCGAGGCCTTCGCGCCGGACAACCGCTCGGCGGAGAAGTACTTCAAGCGGCCGCAGTGGAAATTCGAGCAACGCGGCAAGTCGGGCCTGTGGATCAGCGAGCTGTTCCCGCACGTCGCGGCGTGCGCCGACGACCTGTGCCTGATCCGCTCGATGCGCAACGACCACGCGGACCACTTCCAGGCCACCCTCGGCATCCACACCGGCTCGGTGACGTTCGCCCGGCCGAGCATCGGCTCCTGGGCGAGCTACGGGCTGGGGACGGTGAACCGGAACCTGCCGTCGTTCATCGTGCTGGCCCCGGCGTTGCCCTACGCGGGCGGGCCGGTGTGGGCGTCGGACTTCCTGCCCGGCGCGCACCAGGGGACGGCCGTCAACCCCGGCCCGGAGCCGATCGCCAACGTCCGGCGACGCCAGCCCGCCGCCGGCTTGCAGGAGCTGGAGCTGGGCCTGACGCAGGGCTTCAACCGCCGGCACCTCGCCCGGCGCGGCGAGGACCCGCGGCTAGCGGCGCGGATCCGGTCGTTCGAGACCGCCTTCGGCATGCAGGCGGAGGCCCCCGAGGCGTTCGACCTGTCGAAGGAGACCGACGCCACGCTGGCCCTGTACGGCCTGCCGCGCGGCGGCACGAAGGGCTTCGCCTGGCAGTGCCTCGTCGCCCGCCGGCTGGCGGAGCGCGGCGTCCGATTCGTCGAGTTGATCGACACGGGCGCGTCGAACAACTGGGACTCGCACGGCGACATGGCCGACCACGGCCGGCTGGCCAAGAACGTGGACCGGCCGATCGCCGGGCTGCTGAAGGACTTGAAGGCCCGCAGCATGCTCGACGACACGCTGGTCGTCTGGACCAGCGAGTTCGGCCGCACGCCGTTCAACACGGCGAAGGACGCGCGGGGGCGCGAGCATCACGCCGAGGCGTTCTCCTCCTGGATGGCCGGCGGCGGCGTGAAGGGCGGCGTCAGTTACGGCGAGACCGACGACCACGGCAGCAGCGTGGCGAAGGACGAGGTCCACATCCACGACTTCCACGCGACGATCCTGCACCTGCTCGGCCTGGACCACGAGCGGCTGACGTACCGCCACGCCGGGCGGGACTACCGCCTGACCGACGTGGCCGGCCGCGTGGTGCGCAAGATTTTGGCGTGAGGACTTGTGGGCCTCCCTTTCGGGGCCCGCTTCGGCCCCGCCCTCGGCCAACCCTCCGTTTAGGGGAAGCCGGGGCGGTATTGCCCCGATCGCCGGCTGAGGGGCCGACCGCCCGTGTCGTGGCGTCCCACGGCTGCACTCGGGCCATCGAACTCAAACTCGGCAAGACGCGAGCCGTCCTCTGCCCCCAGGCCGGCGGGCGCGTGCTCGAGTTCTCGGTCGGCGGCAACGACGCGATGTACTTCGACGAAGCTGAGAGGGACCGGAAGTCGGGCAAGCCGGGGCCCCCTGAACTTGAGCGCGGGCGGGACTCATCTCCCGCCCGCGTTTTTTCAAACGCCTCGGCCCAGCCGCTTCAACTCGCCCCGCCAGCCGTCCTCCTCCCCACCTCGCTGAATCGGAGCCACACGTCCGCACTGCGCGTTGCTGGGGGCGATGGGTCGCGTCTTCCGAAGAAGCTCCTCAGAAGGCGGTTGGCGCAAGCGGGATGCCCGAGCGAACGCAGTCGATCTCCCGTGCATGCGGGCTTGCCTTCTCAACACCAGACCGCCCCGTGATACGCCGCGCCGGATACAATAGCTCCGGCCGAGAAAGGTTCGCCTGGGCCCAACGCCCCTGTGGGCCTTTCCGAAAGGAGATTTCCCGTGCGATACGATTCGACCCCCCTCGCCCTGGCCGGCCTCGCCCTGATCTGGGCGATGGCGCCGGCCGCCGAGCCCGAGCCCGTCGCGATCCTGGCCCAGGGCGCCTGGCAACTGCCCACCCACGCGGCGAGCGCCCCGGCTCGCGAGCGGCGACAGTTGGCGCTGCGCAGCGAGCAGGAGTTGGCCAAGGTCGCCGGCCCCCAGGCCCTCGCCGCCGTCCGCCGCTCGCTCTCGGTGGGCGCCATAGACTTCGAGAAGCAAATGCTCCTGGTGGTCAGCGACGGCACGCTGCCCATGGTCGGCGTCAGCGGAGGGGGGCCGCCCAGCGTACCCCACCGTATCGAGATCGCCCGCGTCACGGTGGCCGAGGGGGGCAAGGCCCTGCTCGTCTCGTGGAGGCTCGCCCCCCGCGAAGGCAAGGAGATCATCACCCACCCGCTTGAAGTCGTCCTGGTCGGGCGCTTCGCTGGCGAGGTGAAGTTCGAGCGCCTGCCCACGCGGACCGACGCCGCGGCCCCGGACAAGAAGCCGGCCGGCGGAAAGGCGGTCAAGGTTCTCGCCCGCGCCTTCTGGCCCGACGGCTGGAAGGCCGAACTGCCCGCCCGGCACTGGGTTGTGCGCAGCCGCGGCGAACTGATCGACCCCCGGCTGAGGGCGCCCGAAGAGGTCCTCGAACGGATGCGCCGGGAGAACGAGGCCCGGTACGCAAAGGCCCTGAAAGTGGCCACCATCGACTGGGGCAAGCAGATGCTGGTCGGGGTCAGTGCTGGCACCCAACCCAGCGACGGCTTCCGCGTGGAGATCGTCCGCGTCGAGAAGGAGGGCAAGGAGAACCGCCTGACCGTTCGCTGGAAGTTGCACGCCCCGAAGAAGGAGGGGGAGGGCAGGCCCACCCACCCGGCCGCGGTCGCCCTGGTCGAGCAGTTCGCCGGCTCGGTGAGGTTCGTCGAGGAACCGCGGCGGGGCAAGTGAGGAAGGCGGGCCCGGCCGTTCGCAAAGCGGCCGGCGCGCGACCATTCTCTCCTGCCGGAGTAGGCTACCGGGAACACCTTCGCACCACCCCGAGAGGGCCCGTCATGCCTCCCTTCGTGAAGCGCGACCCTTGGCAGAGCTACCGTAGGGGAACGAGCAAGGCTCGTTCAGGGGCCTTGACTGGGGCTGACGGCGCCTGGACATAAGGTCAGATTAAGCTCTCTCCTGCGTCTTCATTGGCCAAATCGAAGGACACAGCCCTACTCGGAATGACTTTCACCCCAAGGGCCGGGACGCGAGGGAGAGTGTGATGGCCGCGAAGAAGCACCCCGTGGTGGACGCGCTGGCGAAGGCCAGCAAGGGACTGCTGTTCCCCAGCGAGAGCGATGCAGCGTTGAAGCCCTTCCTCTGGGGGGCGGCCGGCGACAAGCTCAGCCAGGCCCGCGTGCTCGAACTGGCGGGGGCGGACGAGGGGGCGTCGGTCGAGGAGGTTAGCCTGGACGACCTCCTCGGGACGGTGCCGGAGGAGGACCTGCCGCCCTTTCAGAAGCTGGCCGCGGTCATCAAGCAGCAGTTGTCGGGGGTGAAGGTCTACAAGGTGGGCGACGAGGCCGAGCGCGACGTTTACATCGTCGGCAAGACCTCAGACGGGCAGTGGGCCGGCCTCAAGACCCAGGTGGTCGAGACGTGAAGCCATTCCCCTTTCTGCTTGACAGCGACCCCCCCGGCAGGCTTAATCAACTTCGTGCTCCTCCTCGACGTGGCCTGTCGCTCACACGAACGAAACGTGATGACATGACTCCTTCAGTGGCCCCGGGCGGGGAGGGGCAGCGCGTGAATGCGACTGGAACACCAAGGGGCTGGTGACGGGAAGGAAGAGAAGCCGCCCCAGGCCGCCTCGCTCAACTGCCGCTAAGGCCTCTCTCTTGCGGGGCATACTCGTTTCTCTCAGGAAAGGCGGGGACAGACGCGGCTCGAGCGCGCCGGGGGCGCGGGCCGAGGGCGCGGTTGCCCCGGTGGCGGGCATGACGGGGCGGAAGTTGCTTTTTGTGGAGGACCTCGCATGGCCAGTGACGTGCCGCCGCGCCCCGGCCGGATCCTCCTCGTCGGGCTCGTTTCGTGCGGGCAGGGAATCGCGGGGCTGGTGGGCGCCCTCTTGATAACCATGCTGAGGCCCGGCCGGGGGTCGCCGGTATGGTTCTTCGTCTGGCTGGCCGCCGCCTACACGGGGCTGGCGCTGCTGTGTGCCGCGTTCACTCTCCTGTGCCACTACAGTTCGGCGAGGCCTGCTGCTGCCGTCGTGCGGCGGGCAGTCGAGGGCGTGCTGGGGGCGGTGGCCCTGCTCGCGCAGCAAGCGATCCTGTTCGTTGGCGTGTGTCTCCTGCTCAGCCTGTTGCCGATTGTCCCGTTCGAGCCCTGGCCGGCCGGTTCTTGGGCGGCCGAACTGGAGTGCTTGCTTTTTCTGAAGGTTGGCCTGGTGGTGATACCTCTCGTTTGCGCGCTGCTCCCGTTGTCGGAATGGTTCGGAAAAGTAGGGGAGAGTTGTCTCATAGGCGGGCTTTGCTGGGGCGGCTTGCTCGGCGTCCATTGGCACTTGCGGTCGGGCTTCGTTCTTGGCGGCGCCGTGCTTGCTGGCATCGCCGTGGGTGGAGGGGTCGGGGGGGTGGTCGCGCTGGGCGGATGGCAACTGCGCAAGGAACGTCAACCTGGGGACGCTTCCTGGGCCTTTTCGTTGGCGTAGGAGGCGAGCCACACCTGGCCCTCTGCCCTCTCGCCGGCGGTGGACTGTTTGGTGTACCGTTGGGCAAAGCGAAGCGCGTGCCTTTCCGTTTGTGTCGTGTCGGGCTACGTCCTGTACTGGGGCCTTCAGTACCACGCCGTGTACGTGACGTACAGGGCGGGGCTGGAACTCAGTCGGCCGGGCGAGGTGTTGACGCCCGAAGCCGCGAAGCGGCACTTGAGGGAGGGGCGGTGCGCGTCGCGTTTGCTCGAGTCGCTGGGGGCGAGGTGGGTGCTGTCGGAAGAGGACGTGGCCCTTTTCGACAACTCGCGATTAATCCTCGACCTGGTTGTCCGGGAAGACGGAAGGCCTGCGGACAATCACGGAAATCGGCTGGCGCAGGCCCAGGCCTTTTTCTCTCTCGACGAGGAGAAGGCCCTGTTTTCGTTCGGCGGCTTGTTCGTGAAGGCCGCCGGAAGTGCCATGCAACGCCTCGCGGCCCTGCGGGCCGGGCAGCTCCAGGCCAGGCCCGGCTTTTTCCTGCCGGCCCCGCTTCGGATCGATCAGCATTCACACCCTCCTCACAAGATGGTTGCGCTTCAACTCCCCGTGCGCGAAATGCTCGCTCCTCCGCCCCGCCTGGCCACCTCACCCTTGCAGGGCCCCCCTCATTGGGCCGGCCACCTCAAGGGCGATGCTCACCTGTCGTGGCGGGCGATCAGGCGGTGAACGCTGAAACCGCAAAATGCCGCAGCGTTTGGGTGCGTCGCCCGGCTCGGCACGGCAACTGCTGACGTTCATCGCGTAAACACCAGAAGATGTTGCTTGGTGCCCTGGGTCGTGAACCCCGCCGGCCGCGGCGCAAGGCGGTCTGCCAGGCACAACTGGAGAACGTCATTCTCCAGCGAGTAGATGCCCTCAAGCCGACCGGTGTCACCGCGAAACTCGACCGTCAGGGTTATCGCTTTCGGGCTTGTTCGTTCGTCAAGTACGAATTGGGCCTTCAGTTCCTCCTGGCCGAGGATGCCCTTCAGCACGAGCTTGTCTTCGGAGAAGGTTGCTTTGGGCTTCCCGGGGAACCGTATCGACCTCCCGTCTCTTTGCGCGTAGACGACCTTCCAGGCACGCTGCAAGCGCTCCTTGTCCGACTTCGCCTGTCGCTCTTTCCCCTGTTCGGTGATTACTTCAATGCCGGTGGCGGCGACGGGAACGTAATGGTCCCCGACCCGGAGAATGTGGATCAGGTCGGCCGTGTCCGGGTAAAGGGCGCTTCCGACAATGGTCCCTTCGTCCCCGTACTTCGGCTTCCATCCATTCCAGGCCACGGAACCGGCCTTGTTCCTGATGTCTGAACTGGGCCACTTGAGGGTGTCCGTCAGGTTGATCGTAGAATAGATTTTGCCTTCATCGACGATGCGCACGCGTGCGTGCAAGTCTGCCGTGCCGGCGGGGGCGTCCTGCCGCGAGCGCCAGACGAGCGCCAGGAGGAAGCCGACAGCGACCAAATTGAGCAGCGAAAGAGCGATCAGAAATCGTTGGCCCGTCTCACGCATCATGCCATCCCCTCTGTTGCCGAACGACCCCGCCCACCTGCCGCCGCGGCGGGTGGGAAGTGGGCCCTGCACGCACGAAATGCCACCGGGCTCAAGTTCGGCACCGGGGGCGGCGATAGTGCCGCGCCTGTCCTGCAACCGCAACGATTCGCCCAGCTACGGTCTCCCGTGAGGAAGGTTTCGCCCCCCTCGCCCCTGGCTTCTCTCGAGCACTATTGTGGGCGCCCCGCCGTCCCCGGACAAGCGCCAATCCGCCGGTCACAGAACGGTTTTCTTTGAGAGAGGGCCGTTCACAGCAATGGAAGAAGAGGGGGAGGCCTTGTCCGGGGCCAAGGGTGGTGGCGGGAATGGGGCCTTACAATCGCCGGCGCGGGAGGGGCGTGGAACACCTCATCAAGGCTCCTGCGCCATCGGCGAGCGCCTCCTCACCGCCGAGCATCCCGCTTCTTCCCGGCCAGTTCGCATCGCCGCGCCCACACGGCGCCCTCCGTTCGCCCGGCCCTGCGCGCCACCTCGGCATCGCCCCATTCGGCGAAGAGGGCGTCCTCGGCCGGCGTCCAGCTCTTCCCCGGCCCACCCTCGGGGCCGACCTTCCGGGGGCGCTGGCGCTTGCCTCACTTGCCCGCCGAGATGCGGGCGTGTCTTGTCCGGTCCTGCTCGGGGTCGCGCGACTTTGCCTGCGCCCTCGCCAGGGCGGCCTTGCTCCCCGGCGATGCCGCCGTCTGCCGGAGGAGGAGTTTGCTCCCCTCGGTCACGACGCCTGTCAGCCCGAGGGCCTTCCGCCAGCGCCAGACGGTATTCTCGCCGACGCCCCACCAGTGCGCCACGGCCAACGTGCTCTCCCGGCGGAGGGCCGCGGCCAGCCCGCCGTAGACGACCAGGCAGTTGCGCGGCCGGGCCCGGTCCGGGCGGCCGACCGGCCAGGGGATGGGGGCGGCCGACAGCCCCACGACCACCACGGCGCCGCGCACCGCGCACCGCACCGTCTGGCCGTAGGCGAACAGGGGCGCCTCGTAGGTGCCCAGCAGCTTGGGGGCGGGCGTGGGCATGGCAGGCCTCAGCGCTTCTCTCGCCGGAGCACGAGGAGGCGGCGCGACGGTCCCTTCCCGGCGAGGTCGGCGGGCCGCTTGCCCCAGTTGTCGTTGAAGGAGAGCTTCAGCGCGTCGCCCTCGAATGCGTAAACGGCCTCAAGCAGCCTGCCCGGCTGACCGCTCTTGTCGTCCAGCCTCATGTCGAGGGCCTTCGGCTTCGCCTTGGCGTCGAGGGTGATGGCCCACGCTTGTGTCGGGGCCGCGCCGAGGAAGAAGGTGAGGCGTGTTGGCGAGATGACCACCCGGAGGCCCAAGGGCCGCGCCAACACGCCGTCGGTGTAGTCGGAGGCGATGGCCCAGGGGCCTTGCATCCGCTTCAGGTCGTCCTTGCCCGGGTCGGGGCTCGGTAGCGGCGCGGGCGCGAAGGCCAGCGAAAGGGTAGCCAACATGAGCAGCAGCGCGATCCGGCGCATGGGGCCTCCGGGTTCGGGGCGGGCTGCCCACGATCCTACCCGAAGGCGCCCGCGGTGAGAAGGAGAACGGGGCTCCGGCGGTGGGAGCGCCACGGCCCCGGGACAACCACCACCCTACGCCGCGCCACGCGGCGGGCGCGGGCCGCCGGGGCCCGGCACGAAGCTCAGGCAGGCCCCATAGGCATCCAGGGCGTTCTAGGCGTCGCGCGCCCGCCGGACCAGTTCCGCCGCCAGGGCGCCCTCCACCCCGCTACCCTCGCCGTCGAGGGACTCGCGCAGCGCAGGCTCCAGCTCGTCATCAGCAGCATCGCAAATACGACACAACGTCGTATTTGGGAGCGCCTCCGTCAGCGACAACCCCTCCAGGCTCCGCTCTTGCTCGGGTAAGTGGTGAGCCTGTTCCGTGGGGAACGCGCTCAACACTTGCTTCCCTGATCGGCTGGCCGCGGACCGGCAGGTTGAGGTGCCGGTCCGCGAGCAGGGCGCCCAGCATGGCGGACGGATCGTCGCTGGCGAGCCACCCTGCTTCGTCCTTCGGCCCGGCCCTCGCGTCAGCGTCGCGGCCGGCGCAAGACGCAGATGCTCAAGTTGTCGCCGTGCCGACGCAGCGGAGCTAGTCATGGCATCCTCGCGGCAATGGGCGATTGCTCGCTGGCTACCATAGCAGGATAATAACGGAGGGTTTTGGGTGGATAAAAATACTTGGGCGGGCTCACGAGCAAGGGGCCAGCCCGCCCAAGTATTTTTATCTGTCAAGTGCCTGATTGACAAGAAGGGCCCGCGCACCTACTCTGACGAGCAACGCACGGGTGGCCTATTCGCCATCGTGGAGGAGTTCCACAGTGACGTGTCCGACATCGGGGTGGCGCCCTGCTTAGGATGACTCGGCGGAGCTAATTGGGGATGTTTGAGAGGGATTAATAATTCATTAGAAACCCTGTCGGCCATATAGCGGAATGTAGGTTGTATCAGGGAAGTAAAGCCCCCGGACGCTTCCTTCCCGTCCTAATCGTCACCACCGAACCAACCCGACCAGCCTGCCCCTCGCCAAGGACCGGAAGTGGGGCGGCTGACGGGAGCCAATCGCCTGTCGATGATCTTCATCTTCACCCCCTCGTTCTTGGTACATTGCAGATTCCGGCAGCATTCCGGGAGGTTGCCGGCCTAGACCTTGCGCGCATCGGTCCGACACACCGAAGCAGTTTCGGGCGACTCGTATCGGCGGCGCCGACGGCCAATCACGTTGATGCCGACTGCTCGCGCAGCGTGCGATAATGCTCCGCGCAGCGGTCCCTCCAGGCTTGCTTCTCCTGCTCGCTGGCGCGGTCGCCGGGCCAGAGCAGGGGCTCGCGGCCGGGGAGCCAGTAGAGGAAGGCGTCGCCGCGATAGCCGCTGCCCGAGCAGCAGATCACGCCCTGCTGCGTGGCCCGTTTCAGCCGCCGCGACAGCGTCGAGCGGTCCGGCGCGTCTCCCTCGACCGGCCAGCGTTCGAGGATCGTTTGCTGGGTGAGCTTATCGGTCGCCTGGGCCAGGACGTAGTGCATCTCCGGCCAGGGTTGCGCGAGGGGGGAGCCGATGGCGTCAGTTCGCACCAGGTAGTCGGTGCCGTCGGCGTTGAGCTCGACGATGAGGTGACGCGGCGTCTCGGCGTAGCGCGAGTAGGCGCAGATGCGGCGGCGACGGTCGCGGCTGCGGGCGCGGCGGACGCAGCTCAGCTCCATGACGACGTCCGCGAGGCCGGTCAGGGCGCCGGAGCCGCGCGCCGCCTGGCCGTCGGCGCGTTTCCCCTTGGCGGGGTGGTGCAGCAGCCACAGGGCGGGGCCGCGGCTCGCCAGGGCCTGGAGCGGCAACAGGCAGTCGAGCAGCTTCGGGGCGCACGTCTCGGCACAGCCGGGGAGCAAGGTGGCCAGCGCGTCGAGCACCACCAGGCCCAGCGCCTCCTGGCGGTGCAGTTCTTCCAGGCCGGCGACCATGTCGAACCACTGGGCGTCGCTGGGGCGAGCGCCCTGGAAGGGGCGACAGAGGAACTGGACGTTCTCCCCCACGGTGAGGTGCCGACAGCGGGAGCCCCAGTCGGACGCGGCTTCTTCGGAGACGACGAGGGCCCGGCCTGGGGCAACCGCCCGGCCCGCCAGCAGTCCGCCCTGAGCGGAGCGCGCCAGCAGGTGGGAGAGGAGCGTCGTTTTGCCCGACTTCGGCGGGCTGATCAGGGCCGTGACCTTGCCCGGTGCCAGGTAGCCATCCCACAGCCAGGACAGGCCGGGCTCGCCGGCGCTGGCCAGTTCGCCTGGCCGAAGCGGTTGCAGCGTCAAGGGCTCGCTCGAAGAGCGGGGCGGCTCGGTGCTCATGGGCACCTCGGGGGGGGCGTGAACGATTTGCACAGAAACTCTCTCTCCACAAGAATTCATTGTATACCTTCGTTCACCATGTCGCGATGGCAATTCGGTCAGGTCGTCGATGAGCCCAACTCCACCAGCGTGGGCCTGCCCGCAGGGGCTTTGGCCCGCTCGCTGAAGAAGTCAAGGTCCACGGCGCCGGCGGCCCGCACGGCCAGCCCGGCGACGTCGGCGGGGCGGTCCGTCCGAAATGGTTCAGAATGGGTGCGAAGCAGGTACGAACCGCAGGGGGGGCGTGACCGATTTGCACAGCAATTTGCACAGCAACTCTGCCTGCTCATGCCCCCATCTCCGGGGCCACCCCTTCCTCTCCTGTCTGCGCCAAGCCGCCGAACAACTGCTCTCGACACCGGCGGACGGCCGCATCCTGATCGTGGGAGCGGAGCAGACCGGACGGGCCGCCCGACACCTGTCCTTTCGCATTGTGGGGAAGGAGCCAGCGAGAGCAGGGCGCCTCCTTTGCACAACTTTCCGCCCCCTCTCTCGTCTGTTACAGTGATGCCACGCTTTCGCCATCATCGCTGACTCGGAGGTGTCCATGCCAGGTCGCTGTTGCTGCCTTGTCTCGGGCCGCACGATCGCCCTCGCTGCGGGGCTCACGGGGCTGTTCGGGCTCTTTTTCCTCAGCTCCCCCGGCCCCGAGGCCCACGCGGCCGCGGCGCCCAGGGCGACCGCCGGCTTCCAGACCACCGACAAGGTCATCCTCAACATCGACCTCCCCGGCGCCACCGGCGACCTCGCCGTCGAGCTCGTCGGGCCCGACGGCAAGGTGCTGGCCCGCTCCGCACGCGCCGTCGCCCCCGCCGATGGCCCCCAGCATCGCTTCGAGTTCGGCGCCCTCAAGGTCTCGGCCGACAAGGTCAAGGTGCGCTGCCTCTTCGGCAAGAAGCCCGTCGAGGTCGCCCTCAAGAGCATCCTGCTCGCCAAGGCCCACGAGACCACCCTCGTCAGTTCGCGCGAGCTGTTCGCCGGCACCGAGGCCGCCCTCCGCTGCTCCGTCCACGGCGTC
>JBBSEZ010000094.1:0-25812 GCA_038239195.1 Gemmatales bacterium | reverse complement strand
TGTCGTTCGGTGATGGTAACTTTGGCAGCCTTCCCTGGCATCGGAGTGCTCCCCTGGGGTGATCGAGAACTTGCACAGGCTGGGCAATGTACTCAATCCTGCCCGCAGATGGTAGTCCGATTCCGCCGGTCATGTACTAGTTCTCCGACCCGGACGGGCACTCGCTCGAGTACGTCGCAGTGCTCGACGAAGCGCCCGACGCCGGCTTCCTCGGGCCCTTCTCCTCTTGGCGACCACGGCCCACTCCGGGCGCTGGTGCCGCGTGAGGCCGCAGCGCGTTCGACGCGCTCCGCTTTGCGTCGCGACGACACGGTTGGGAGAGCGCCCCCGTCTCCCTTCCCGCACCCGCGAGCGCGCGAGCGCGCCGGGCGGCAGATTCTTCTTGCCCCCCCCACCCCACGCGGACTAAGATCAGAGGAAGATTGACCGCCGACGGGCCCGCCGAACACACTTTTCAAGGAGAAACCCGATGAGCAACCGGGGGGGCGCTCACGAGGGTTGCGAAGACTTCCGCCGAAGCCTCGCGCCCGACCGCCGTAGCTTTCTCAAGGCCGGGGTGCTCGGGGCCACCGGCCTCGGCCTGGGCGAGTTGCTCCGCGCCGAGGCGGCCTCGCCCGCGCGCCCGAGCAAGGGCGGGCGGTTGCCGTGCGCCATCATTTTGTGGATGCGCGGCGGGCCGAGCCACATCGACACGTGGGACCCCAAGCCGGCTGCCCCCGTCGATTACCGGGGCGAGTTCGGCACGCGCTCGAGCAAGGTGCCGGGCATCCTGCTGTCCGACCTGCTGCCGATGTGCGGGCGCGTGATGGACAAGTGGTCGATCCTCCGCAGCCTGCACCACGAGGACGCCGGACACTCCACCGGCGACCAGATCTGCTTCACCGGCTACCCGACCGGCCCCAACCCCGACGAGAACGTCCACCCTTCCTGCGGGTCGATCGTCTCGAAGCAGCTCGGCCACACCAACCCGCGCCTCCCCGCGTACGTCATGGTGCCGCGCATGGTCCCCGGCACCGGGCCTGCCTACCTCGGCGTCGCCCACAAGG
Organism: Gemmatales bacterium; assembly: GCA_038239195.1. GTDB lineage: Bacteria > Planctomycetota > Planctomycetia > Gemmatales > Gemmataceae > JBBSEZ01. Next base: position 24,766 of record JBBSEZ010000094.1, on the reverse strand, counting down.
CGTTCGAGACGCTCGCCGACCCTGCCAGCCCTGGCCCTTTCAACGTCCCCAATTTCGCCCTCGCCCAGGGCGTGACGCTGGAGCGCCTGGGAGACCGCCGCTCCCTGCTGCGCGGCTTCGACGTGTTGCGGCGCGACCTCGACAGCAGCGGGCAGATGGACGCGCTCGACCGCTTCGACCGGCGGGCCTGGGACATCCTCACGTCGCGGGCGGCGCGCGACGCTTTCGACCTCGACCGCGAGCCGGGGCCGGTGCGCGAGCGCTACGGCTTCATGCCGGCCTTCGACCCCAAGGCTGCCGATCGCTGCGGCTCTCCCGCCTGGAGCCAGCGCATCCTGCTGGCCCGCCGCCTCGTCGAGGCGGGCGTGCGCCTCGTCACCGTCGATCTGCGGTGGTGGGACACGCACGTCAAGGGCTTCGAGTCGCTGAAGCTGGGCTTCCTGCCGCGCTTCGACCGGGCCTATTCGGCGCTGATCGAGGACCTCGACCAGCGCGGGCTACTGTCGTCCACGCTGGTAATCGCCTGGGGCGAGTTCGGCCGCACGCCGCGCGTCAACAAGGACGCTGGCCGGGACCACTATCCCAACGTATTCAGCGCCGCGCTGGCGGGCGGGCCAGTCAAGGGCGGGCGCGTGGTCGGCGCATCGGACGAGAAAGGCGCCTTGCCCAAGAGCAGCCCCAAGACGCCGCAGGACGTGCTGGCCACGCTCTACCGGCACCTCGGCGTCGATACGGCGGTGCAGTACACCAACACCTCGGGTCGGCCGCACCCGGTCTTGCCGAGCGGGAAGCCGATCGAGGAGCTCTGCTAACTGGCGCTGTCACAAACGCCTCCGGGCCAGGGGGCGACCTCTGTGCCACAACCCCAACCGTGGATGAGGAGGGACGCCGAACTGGCCAGCCAGTTCGTTGACGGTCTTGTCCCCCGGAGCGTCGCCAGGGCGACCTGAGCCTCGAGCGCCGCCGTGGGAGCCTTCCGCTTGTCTGCCCTCGTTCCCCCTTTCCTGGGCCACCCGAGTAGCTTCTCAGGTGGTCCAGTTTTCGGGCCCACAATGCCCCTCACTTCCCCTTCTTCTCCAGCACCGCCTGCGCCGCCGCCAGCCGCGCCACCGGCACCCGGAACGGGCTACAACTCACGTAGTCCAGCCCGATCTTCGCGCAGAACACCACGCTCGCCGGGTCGCCCCCGTGCTCCCCGCAAATCCCGATCTTGAGGTTCGCCCGCACCGCCCGCCCCTTCTCCACGCCCATCTGCATCAGCGCTCCCACCCCGCCCTGGTCGATCGTCGCGAACGGGTCGGCCCCCAGCACGTCGGCCCTCTTCGGGTCCGTGTACGCCGAGATGAACGGCCCGTAGTCGTCGCGGCTCACGCCCAGCGTCGTTTGCGTCAGGTCGTTGGTCCCGAAGCTGAAGAACTCCGCCGTCGCCGCGATCTCCCCCGCGGCCACGCACGCCCGCGGCAGTTCGATCATCGTGCCCACCAGGTACTCGACCTTCGCCCCCGTCTCCGCGAAGACCTTCTCCGCCACGGCGCGGACGATCTTCTCCTGGTTTACGTACTCCTTCTGGAAGCCGACCAGGGGGATCATCACCTCGGGCACCACCTTGACGCCCTCGCGCTGGACCTGCACCGCCGCCTCGAAGATCGCCCGCGCCTGCATGGCCGTGATCTCCGGGTAGACGATCCCGAGCCGGCAGCCGCGATGCCCCAGCATCGGGTTCGACTCGTGCAACTCCTCGACGCGCAGGTGGACCGCCTCGACGCTCTTGCCGAGCACCTTGGCCATCTCCTCCTGGCCGGCCTTGTTCTGCGGGAGGAACTCGTGCAGAGGCGGGTCGAGCAGGCGGATCGTCACCGGCCGGCCCGCCATCGCCTGGAACAGGCCCGCGAAGTCCTTCCGCTGGAACGGCAGGATCTTCGTTAGCGCGTGCTCGCGCGCCAATGTGTCCTCCGCCATGATCATCTCGCGCATCTCGCTGATGTGGTCGAAGAACATGTGCTCCGTACGGCACAGGCCGATGCCCTCGGCCCCAAACGCGATCGCCTCGGCCGCCTGGTCCGGCAGGTCGGCGTTCGTGCGCACCTTCAGCTTCCGATGCTCGTCCGCCCACTCCATCACCAACTTGAAGCGGCGGTAGACGTCCGACTTCTCCGGCGCCAGCTCCTTCTTGATGAGGACCTGCACCACCTCGCTCGGCTTGGTGGCGATGGGCCCGGCGAACACCTCTCCGGTGAAGCCGTCGATGCTGACGTCGTCGCCCTCCTTGAGCACCTTGCCCTTCACCGTGACCGTGCCCGCGTCGTTATCGACGTCGAGCTCGCCGGCGCCGACGATGCAGACCTTGCCCATCTGCCGGCTCACCAGGGCGGCGTGCGAGCTGACGCCCCCAACCGCGGTGAGGATGCCGAGCGCCGCCTTCATGCCGCGCAGGTCTTCCGGCGTCGTCTCCTTGCGGACCAGGATGAGGGCGGCGCTGGGGTTGGCCTGCTTCAACGCCTCGGCCTTCTGGGGCGAGCAGACGATCTTGCCCGTGGCCGCGCCGGGGCCGGCCGGGATGCCCTTCGTCAATTGCTTGCCGCCCTTGCTCGCAGTCTTCTTCGCCTCAATGTCGAACAGCGGCTGAAGGAGCTGGCTGAGGTCGCCGGCGGGGATGAACTTGGCCGAGATGGCCTCTTCCTTGGAGATCAGCCCTTCCTCGACGAGGTCGGTGGCGACGCGCACGGCGGCGAAGCCGGTGCGCTTGGCGTTGCGCGTCTGGAGCATGTATAGCTTGTTGCGGGAGATCGTGAATTCGATGTCCTGCATGTTGCGGTAGTGCTTCTCCAGCTTCTGGCCGACGGCGACCAGCTCCTTGAACGCCGCCGGCATGTCCGTGCCGAGGGTCTCCTCGATGCGCTTGGTCGGCCGCGAGCCGTTGACCACGTCCTCGCCCTGGGCGTTGATGAGGTAGTCGCCGTTCATGCCCGGGGCGCCGAGGGAGCCGTCGCGCGTCAGGGCGACGCCCGTGGCGCAGTCGTCGCCGAGGTTGCCGAAGACCATCGCCATGATGTTGCAGGCGGTGCCCCACTCGTCGGGAATGCCGTACTGCCGGCGGTAGACGCAGGCGCGGTCGTTCATCCACGAGCCGAAGACGGCGCCGATGGCGCTCCAGATCTGCTCGTAGGGGTCGGTCGGGAAGTCCTTGCCGGTGTACTTCTTGATGGCCGCCTTGTAGTCGGCGATGATCGCCTTGAGCGATTCGACGCTCAGCTCGTTGTCCAGCTTGACGCCCTGCTTGTGCTTGGCCTTTTCGAGTACGTGCTCGAACGGCGCATCCTTGTGGCCCTTGAGGCCCATGACGACCTCGCCGAACATCAGCAGCAGGCGGCGGTAACTGTCGAGGGCGAAGCGCTCGTTGCCGGATTGTTTGGCGAGCGCCTGCACGGTGACGTCGTTGAGGCCGAGGTTGAGGACGGTGTCCATCATGCCCGGCATGGAGTCGCGGCCGCCGGAGCGGCAGGCGAGCAGGAGTGGGTTGGTGCTGTCGCCGAACTTCGCGCCCATCGACTTCTCGACCTTGTGCAGCGCCTCTGCGACCTGGGCCTTGAGCTCGGGCGGATACTGTCGGCCGTGGGCGTAGAAGTAGGTGCAGACGTCGGTGGACAGCGTGAAGCCGGCCGGGACGGGGAGGTCGATGCGGGTCATCTCCGCAAGGTTGGCGCCCTTGCCGCCGAGCAGGTTGCGCATGCCGGCGTCGCCGTCCGCCTTGCCGTCGCCGAAGAAATAGACGTATTTGGTCTGTGCCATGCTAACGGGCCTCGTTGGAAGGGACAAACATGGCGCTAATCTTAGGGACCGACGCGCGCAATGGCATCGCCGCCCTTCCTCTCCCCCTCTCCTTCCTTGGAAGAGGGGGCGGGGGGTGAGGGAGCTGCCGGCAGATACGCCACCAGCAGCCCCGCGCCCAGCACGGCGCTGACGAGCGACCCCAGCAACGTGCCGACCTTCCCGGCGCGGAGGAGCTCTCCCTCCAGGGCCAGTCCACACACGAACAGCGACATGGTGAAGCCGATCCCGCCCAGGCAGCCCGCCCCGATCAGCACCTTGACGTTCACGCCTGCGGGGAGGCGCGCCAGCCCCAGCTTCACGGCCGCGAGCCCGAACAGGACGATGCCGAGCGGCTTGCCCACCACCAGCCCCAGCGCCACGGCGAGGGCCACGGGGCTGCGGAACTGGGCCAGGTCGATGGCGACGCCCGCGTTGGCCAGGGCGAACAGCGGCACGATGACGAACGCCACCCACGGATGCAGGGCCGTCTCGAGCCGATCGAGCGGCGAGATCGCCTCGCGGGCCGCTTCCGCCAGTTGCTGGACGGCGTACCCATCTCCTTGCCATTGCTGGCCTTCCGGGAACTGCGCCACGACCGCGGCCGCCGCGCGCAAGCGCTGCCTCCCGAGGATCGGGTGAGAGGGCGTCAGCAGGCCGAGCAGCACGCCCGCGACGGTTGGATGCACGCCGGAGAGCACGAAGGCCAACCAGATGCCAAGGCCCAGGACCGCGAAGAGCGCGAGGACGCGCGCCCCCGCCAGGCGGAGCGCCAGCACCAGGCCGAAGCCGACGGCCGCGGCGCCGAGGGCCTGGAGCGAGACCTCAGGAGTGTAGGCGAGGGCGATGACGAGGACGGCGCCCAGGTCATCGACGATGGCAAGCGTGAGCATCAAGACCTTGAGCCCGACCGGGACGCGCCGTCCCAGCAGGGCCAGGGCGCCGACGACGAAGGCGATGTCGGTGGCCATCGGCACGCCCCAGCCGCGCGCGCCGGGAGTGTCTTTCTGCAAGAGCAGGTAGACGGCGGCGGGCACGATCATGCCCCCCAGGGCGGCGGCGGCGGGGAGGGCAGCCTTGCGCGGGTCGCGCAGCTCCCCGGCGACCAACTCGCGCTTGATCTCCAGCCCGACGACGAAGAAGAACAGCACCATGAGGCCGTCGTTGATCCACCACTCCAGAGGTTTGACGAGCGACCACTCGCCGGCGGTCAGCCCGACCCGGGCGTGCCAGAAGTCGGCGTAGAAAGGCGCGGCCGACGAGTTGGCGAGGGCCAGGGCGACGGCGGTGCAGAACAGCAGCACCACGCCGCCGGCGGCCTCGGTGTGGAGGAAGCGCACCAGGGGGCGAAGCCAGCGGTGGACGGGGGGCAGGGCGGCGGGGCGCATGGCGGCCTTTCGAGGCGAGAGGGTGGGCGAGGGCAAGCCCTGGTGGCTATTGTAGAAGAGAGCGGGGCGGGGCCACCGAGGCGCTCCCCTGCTCGCGATGGAGGAACGGTCATGCAGTGGGGCGACCCCTGGCTCCTCGGCGGCATCGCGCTCCTTTCGTTCGCGCTCAGCTTCGTGGGCGCGTCGGTCGGGCTGGTGTTGGGCCACCTGCGCCTGCCGCTGCTGGTCCTCCACCTCGGCGGCCCCGCCGCGGGGGCGGCGTGCAACCTCATCGTGTCCGGCACCGGCGCTCTGGCCGGCGCCGCCAACCACGTCCGCAACGGGCGGGTGTCGTTGCGCTGCCTGGCCCTCATGGGCATCCCCTCCGCCGTCGGCGCCGTGCTCGGCGCCGTGCTGTTCAGCCGCCACCTCAGCCACTTCTGGGCGCACCTGGTGATCGGCGCCATGCTCGTCGTCTCCGGGCTGCAAATGCTCCGTCCCTCGGCGAACGCGGAGGAGGGCCCGCCGGCCGCGCTGGGCTGGAGGCAAGTCCTCCTCGAGGTCCTCATCGGCCTCGGGCTGGGCGTGCTGGCGGTGCTGACCGGCCTCATGCTCGGCAGCTTGCGCCTGCCGTTGATGATGCGCATGCTCCGGATCGACGCCAAGGTCGCGGTCGGCAGCAACCTGGCCATCGGCTGTTTGACGGCCCTGGTCGGCGCGACGACCTGGTTCGCCACCGGCCGCAACGTGCCCTGGGGGCCGGTCCTCGCCGCGCTCCTGGTCGTCGTGCCTCCCACCATGGTCGGGGGCTATCTGGGCGGCTGGCTGACGGGCCGCATCAGCAAGGAAGGCGTCAAAAAGCTGGCCGGCGTGCTGATCGCGGTCACGGGGCTCCTCATGGTGGGGCAGGAGGCGCGGCCGCTGGTCCGCTTCGTGGTGTGGCCGCTGGAATACGAAACGCCGGACCTCCTCGAAGACGAGGACACGGACGATTATAGCGTCGAGGACGACGCCTTCGAGATGTGGGGGCCGCCATGAGAACAGCGCTTCAACGGATCGCCCTTCTCCTCCTCCTGGCTGGCCCGTTCGCCCAGCCCGCCAGCGCCGCGCCGCGGCGGGCCGACGTCGTCGTCTACGCGGCGACGCCCGCCGGCATCGTCGCCGCCGTCTCGGTGGCCCGCGAGGGCAAGTCGGTGCTGCTCCTGGAGCCGGGCAAGCACGTCGGCGGGATGGTCGCGGGCGGCCTCGGCGCCACCGACCACGGCAACCGCGCCGCCATCGGCGGCTACTCGCGCGAGTTCTTCACGCGCGTCCGCGCCCACTACGTCAAGAAGTACGGCCCGACCTCGCCGCAGGTGAAGGACTGTTCCGACGGCTTCCGCTTCGAGCCGCACGTCGGCACGCTCGTCTTCAACGAGATGCTTGCCGAGGCCAAGGTCTCGGTGCTGTTCGGCCAGCGCCTCGACAAGGTTCGCAAGAAGGGCATGCGCATCGAGAAGATCACCACGCGGAAAGGCGACGAGTTCGCGGCCCCCGTCTTCATCGACGCCTCCTACGAGGGCGACCTGATGGCCCGGGCCGGGGTCAAGTACCACGTCGGCCGCGAGGGGCGCGACCAGTACAAGGAGCCCCTCGCGGGAGTGCAGGCGCGCTCGGCCGCGCACCAGTGGCCGGTCAAGGTGTCCGGGCTGGCCGGCAAGGGGAAGTTGCTTCCGTTCGTGCAGGCTGGCCCTCTGGGCGCGGCCGGCGCCGGCGACCGCAAGGTGCAGGCCTACAACTTCCGCCTCTGCCTCACCACCCGCAAGGGCAACCGGATGCCCTTCCCCAAACCGCCCGGCTACGACCCTGCTCGGTACGAGTTGCTGGCCCGTTACCTCGCAAAGCGCCCCGACGCGAAGATGGGCCAGCTCATGAACCCCGTGCGCATGCCCAACGACAAGACCGACGTCAACAACAACGGCCCCTTCTCGACCGACCACCTTGGGGCGAACTGGGACTATCCCGACGGCGACGACGCCACGCGCGAACGCATCCGGCTCGACCACGTCCACTACACCCAGGGCTTCCTCTACTTCCTCGCCAACGACGCGCGCGTGCCACCGGCGCTCCAGAAAGAGATGCGCGGCTGGGGCCTGGCGAAAGACGAGTTCACCGACACCGACAACTGGCCACACCAGCTCTACGTGCGCGAGGCGCGGCGCATGATCGGCGCCTACGTGATGACGCAGGCCGACGTGATGGACAAGCGCACCAAGCCCGACTCGGTCGGCCTCGGCTCCTACAACACCGACTCGCACCACGTCCAGCGCGTCGTCCTGGCCGACGGCAGCGTGCTCAACGAGGGCGACTTCCAGGAGCCGGTGCGCCCTTACGCGATCCCCTATCGCAGCCTTGTTCCCCGGGAGGCCGAGTGCGAGAACCTGATCGTGCCGGTGTCTGTGTCGGCGTCGCACGTGGCCTACGGCACGGTGCGCATGGAGCCGGTTTACATGATTCTCGGCCAGGCGTCGGGAGTGGCCGCCGCCCTGGCGGTCGAGGGCAAGACGGCGGTGCAAAAGGTGCCGCTCGACCGGCTGCTGGCCAGGCTCAAGGCGCAGAAGGCGGTGCTGTCTCCCGAAGGCTTACCGGGAAGTAAAGGGCCGCGCGGCGCCATCGACCCGAAGAAGCTGGCCGGGGTGGTGGTCGATGACGAGCAGGCGAGCAAGACGGGCGACTGGAAGCGCTCCTCGGCGATGCCGCCGTTCGTCGGGCGGGGCTACCTGCACGATGGCAACGAGAACCAGGGGAAGATGCGCGTGCGCTTCACGCCGAAGTTGAAGGCGGGGCGCTACGAGGTGCGCCTGTGGTATGCCCCGGCGACGAATCGGGCGACCAACGCCACGGTCGTCGTGCGGTCGCGGGCCGGCGAGAAGACGATCCGGGTCGATCAGCGCCGGGCGTTCAAGGGGGACGGGGCGCTGCTGGGGACGTTCGACTTCGACGCGGGGGAGGCGGGGTGGGTGGAGGTGCGCAACGACGGGGCCGATGGGCACGTCATCGCGGACGCGGTGCAGTTCGTGTGGGTGAAGGGGCGGTAGAGTCACGTGCTCAAATGGCGGGGCGGGGTGAGCACGTTACTTTGCCGGCGCAAGTATCTGTCGGATTGACTCTTGCGCCAGCACAAAAATTCACGTGGTCACGTGCTCACAAGGGCAGGGGCAGGGGAGTTGTCAGACAGCGAACGTCAAAAGATTCGTTTGCCCAGAACGTGGTCCGCGCCCACGACGTGCGGTCGGCCCGGCTCCCACCCGTCGTTCACGAACAGCGTAAACGTGCGCGAGATGCCCGCGGCCCCGAGGAAGAACCGGCAGGTGAAAACGTCCGGTTCGTCCGCTTTCCGCTCCAAGCGGGCCTCCGCGGGCAGGTGCGGCAAGTCCCGGAAGATGGCTGCAATCAGGTTGCTGGCGTCGTGGTGGAGCAGGGCCTGGTCGATGACCGCGTAGGCAGGGCCCTGGATGCGGACTGTTTCTCCCACCGCCTGCCCTCCCGGTCAAGAGCGAGGGCCTTGCCGCTCCGCCAGAATGTCGTCGAGGCCCCGGCCACCCCCACGCAGGAACGATTCGCGGGACAGCCGCAACTGCTCGCGGTCGAGCGGGGGCCCCGGGCGGTCGAGCAGTTCCAGGACCTCCCTCGTCGAGGCGAGGCGAGCCCTGGCCTCGGCAAGGGCCGCGGCCAAGTCGTTCGTGCGGCTGGCCTCCACGCCGTGTTTTTTCAGTTCGAGCGACATCGAATGCAGGGTTGCCAGAGCTCTCTCGTGGAGGCCCCCGAGTTGGACACAGTTGTCCACCAGGGGCCTTGCCTGGTACGCGGCCATGCCCTTCGCCAAGGCAGCCTTGGTCCTATCCCAGTTCCGCCGTTCGAGGGCAGCGTTGTGCAGCGCCGTTTCCACGAGGTCTTCCAGCGAATCGGCAATTTCGGCGACGTTGTCGCCCGTGGCGCCTTCCTGGGTGCGCCGCACCGCGACGTCCAGGGCGTCGGCGTTGGCCCGCCAGAGCTCGCAGACGGCTGAAGTTGTCATGGGGCGGCCCTTCCTTCCCGTGAAGAATCAACGGCATTCCCCCGGAACAGGTTCTGCGATTCGCGCGGCCGGGAGTGGTTGGGTTGGTGCTTTGCGAAGGCATCCGAGAGCATCAACGGCCACCACCTGGTTACCAAGGGGACGTTCACTATAACCTGGTCCGCTTGGTCGGTCCAGTCCGCGCCACGTCAACTCCTCTTCGTGAAGGCGAGCGGCAGGAAAAGGCATCCTTGTAGGACGGCTCTCCCGAGCCGTCCTACAGCAAACCAACTCCTGCCCCTCGCCTAAAGGAAACGCCTCAAGCGACGAATAGCGCAACGTGAGCGGCGATGCGACGCCCCTTCCAAGCCGACCGCCCGCTTGCGTTCCCGACCTGGCTCACTTACACCGGTGATCGTTTCGGGCTCGCGTGGAGGCAACGCCTGTGTCCCTCGTCACCCAGTTGATCGGCTTCGGGCTCCGCCAGGTCATCGGCGACCATGCCGACAACGCCGTCCAGGTCATCGAGGTCGTCAAGCAACGGTTCCGCGACCACAGCCAGACGCTCCCGAAGGCCCTGGAGCGCGCCCACGACCGGGCCTGGCAGTCCCTGGGCGTCGCCCTGGCCGGCCCCGGCCTCCTCGACCGCATCAAGGTCCTCTTCGCCTCCGGCGACGACAAGGGCATCCGCGAGCAGGTGCAACTCTTCCTGAAGGACAACGCCTTCTCGTTTGACGGCACGCCGGATAGCTTCCGGGGCGCCTGCCTGGACGACCTCAAGAGGCTCCGCAAGTCGGGCCTCCTGTCCACGCAGAGCGGTTCGCCCGCCGACTTCGCCCGCCTGGCGGCCGGGTTCAAGCGTCACGCCGACGCGCAGGGGCTGGTCGAGGAGTCCCGCAAGGCCGTCGCAGGCGTCGCCGACGCCCTCGTGGAGTGCTACCCCAATCTGGCCCGCCTGATCCGCAGGCCGACGCCGGCCGGCCCGCCCTTGCTCGCCGCCGCCTTCTGCTACTTCTTCCGCAGGGAGGTGGAGCAGAACGAGGAGCTGGCCCACGGGTTGATGTTCGACGGCCAGCAGCGCCTCTTCGCCGGCCAAAAGGAGATGCTCGGCCGCCTGGAGCAACTCTCGGCGTCGCAGGCGACGGCGCTGGGCGAAGTCGGCCTCGCACTCGACGGCCTCGGGGAACGGTTCGACCAGGCCATCGAGGAGGTCTTGCGGGAGCTGGAGCGGACCAGGCAGGCTGCCGAGGCGGCGGAGAGGGCCGCAGTCGGTGCGCAGAAAACCGCCGCTGCCACGCACGGTGCCGTCCTCGACCTCCAGGCCGAGCTCCAGCGCGTGGGCGGGCTGCACCTGGCCAACGCGGACGAGGTCCGCGCTCTCCTGGAGCAGGTGCTGCTGCATCTGAGCCTGGCGGGGATGCAGAAAGGCGAGGTCCGTCCGGGGAATAGCTGTTCCATCCGCGGCGAGGACGAGCGGCGGGCGGTGAAGTCCCTGCTGGCACGCTTCCGCCAACTCCCGGCCGGGGAACAGAAGCAGGTGCCGGCCCTGCTGAACGGGCTGGGCAAGCTCCAGGTGGGGGCCGGCGACTTCGCCGAGGCGAGGCGGACCTTCGCCGAGGTCGTCGCCGTCGTGCCGGACGCGACGGGCAAGGCCGAGGCGTCCTACAACGCCTATCGGGCGGCCCTGGAAGAGAGAAAATTGGACACGGCCCTGGGTGCCCTTCGGGAGGCGGCGGCGCTGGACGCCATTCGGTTTGCCCCCTTTCCGCTGCACCGCTACGAGCCGAAACGGATTCTCGGGGCCGGCGGCTTCGGCACGGCCATCCTGTGCCACGACCGCAACTTCGACGAGGAGGTGGTGGTCAAGACGCTGCACGCCGCCGACCTGGAACGCGGCCTGGACGACGTCTTCCGCGAGGCCCGGACGCTGCGACGGCTGTCGCACCCGACGATCATCGGCGTGCGGGACTGCGAGTACGCCGACCCGCTGGCCAAGGCCCGGCCCTACCTGGTGATGGACTACTTTGCCGGCGCCACGCTGGAGGACCACGTCCGCGATCACGGCCCGCTGGCGGTGGCGGACCTGCTGGCGGTGGCCGGGCAGATCGCCCGCGGCATGCAGGCGGCCCACGGCCAGGGCGGCGTCCTGCACCGCGACCTCAAGCCGGCCAACGTTCTGGTCCGCAAGGAGGGCGATGGCTGGCAGGCAAGGATCATCGACTTCGGGCTGGCGTTGCGGAAGCAGGTCGTGGAGACGAGCATGGCGGGACGCTCGGCGGGCAACACCATCCTGAGCGACAGCGTGGCGGGCACCCTGAAGTACGCCCCGCCGGAGCAGATGGGGCGGATGCCGGGCGTGAAGCCGGGCACCTATTCGGACGTGTACGCCTTCGGGAAGACCTGCTGTTACGCCCTGTTTCGGACCACGGAGCCGAAGAGCCGCCACTGGTCGAGCGTCCCGAGGGAACTGGCCGAGATGCTGGAACGCTGCACGGACGAGGAGCTCGAACACCGGCACGCGGGCTTCGAGGCGGTGCTGGCCGTGCTGGGGGCGCTCGACCTCGACGAAGATGACGACGTCGAGGAAGAAGAGATCGACGACGAAGATGAGGAGGTCGAGGAAGAAGAGATCGACGACGACCTCGACGACGAAGATGAGGAGGTCGAGGAAGAAGAGATCGACGACGACCTCGACGACGAAGATGAGGAGGTCGAGGAAGAAGAGATCGACGACGAAGATGAGGAGGTCGAGGAAGAAGACGACGAAGATGACGACGTCGAGGAAGAAGACCTCGACGAAGATGAGGACATCGAGGAAGGCGACCTCGACGACGAAGAGGAGGACTTCGAGTATGAAGAAGACGACCTCGACCGCAGCAAGGAACGGCGGGCAGGCGAAATAGTCACCGTCCTGTTGAGGCCAGGCAGCGAGATGAAGTTCGCCTGGGTTCCGCCCGGCACCTTCTTAATGGGCAGCCCGGCCAGCGAGCTGCAGCGAGAGGACGACGAGACACAGCACCGGGTGACGCTGACGAAGGGGTTTTACCTCGGCACCCATCAGGTGACGCAGGCCCAGTGGTGGGCCGTCATGGGCAACAACCCCAGCGAGTTCAAGGGTGATGCCCTTCCCGTCGAGAACGTGTCCTGGGACGATTGCCAGGAGTTCGTCAAGAGGCTGGGCCAGAAGACGAGCAAGCGGTTCCGCCTGCCGACCGAGGCCGAGTGGGAGTACGCCTGCCGGGCCGGCACCACCACGCCCTTCCACTTCGGCGAGACCATCTCGACCGACCAGGCCAACTACGACGGCAACTACACCTACGGCCAGGGCAAGAAGGGCGACTTTCGGGAGATTACGACGCCGGGGGGCAGTTTCCCGGCCAACGCCTGGGGCCTGCACGACATGCACGGAAACGTCTTGGAGTGGTGCCAGGACTGGTTTGGGCCCTATCCGAAAGAGGATCAAAAAGACCCTGTTGGGAGCAATACTGGTATCGCCCGTGTGCTTCGGGGCGGCTCTTGGTTCAACGATCCGAGGAACTGCCGCTCGGCCTGCCGCAGCAGGGTCGATCCCGGCGTCAGCGACGACGACTGCGGTTGCCGCCTGCTGCTGTTCCTGGACTGATGTTTACTATGTTCTGTTTGTCCTTTTACTCTCTTTATCTTCTTTTCTCTTCCTCGCGAAGCGAGGACGTTTTTCAAATCGGTATTAGCTACCACGCTGGTGTTGTATCTTGTCTCGCCCTCGGCGCCATCTCCTCTTGGCCCGGGCGGCAGGGGAAACCTCGGTCGGGAGGTTGGGTTGCAGGGGCGGGGCCGGACGGCCGATAGGAAGGTGGTAAGGCGAGCGGCAGGTGGAAATCTACCCGCTTCCTTGGCCCGCCCAGAGACCGGGTAGCTTTTTTCCTGCCGCTCGCTAACCGCATCGGTGGACAACGCGAACCGAAGGGCTGAACGATGCGGTTTCCTCGCCCCCGCCCGCCTCGCCCATCGCCGCGGCCACGTCGGCGGAGACCGTCTTGGTCACGGCGACCAGCGTCACCTCGTCGCGCCGGGGCCGGGCGCTCGCGCAGGCGTTCTTCGACGGCGGCCAGGTTGGCAGTGAGAGAACTGATCGAGTCGGTCTCCCCAGAGCAGCAATTCCCTCGCCTAACAGAGCGGCCCCGCGCGGGGCCGTAAAGCGCCGCGCGCAAGCCCTCGCCTTCGCGCGCGGTGTCCGGCGAGGGTAGAATGCGACGAGGAGGGCGGCGTATGGGACCGTTCGATCAGACGGCACGGCAGATCGCCAAGAGCAACGGTCGCGGCTTCACCGCCTGGGTGCTGCGCCACGGCAATCCGCCCCCGCCGCTGCCTTTCGCGCGCTGGGACGACACGCGCCGCACCTCCTGGCCGGGCGGGCCCGAACGCACCGACGACCTCGTGGCGATCTTGCAAAGCCCCGATGGGGCGGAGCGAACGTGGCTGATCGTGGAAGTGAAGGCCGAGCCGGAGCGCAACGCCCTGATCCAGGTGGGCGTGTACGAGCTATTGCTGGCAGGCGAGGTCGGCGAAGGCGGGCAGGTCGGCAGCGTGCTGCTGAACTTGACGGGGGAGGGGAGCAAGGACGGGCTGCACCTCGGCGTGCCGGGCCTGGGCAAGGGCCACGACGTCGGCCCGCTGGTCGTCAACCTGGCGGAGGACAACGCGGCCGGGACGTTGCGGGAGATCGCGGAGGGGAAGCTGGAGTTGTGCGTCTTGCCGTGGCTGCCGCTGCTCGAGGGGGGCGGCGGGCCTGGGCTGATCGAGGAGTGGAAGCGCATCGCCGAGACGGAGCCCGACGTCGAGCTCCGGGTGCGCTGGCGCGACTGGGCGCTGGTGTTGGCGGAGCTGAGCAAGCAGTTCGTCAACTGGCAGCGCGGTTTGGAGGGTTGGATGGTGAAAGAGTCCCAGGTGATCAATGGGTGGAAGCGCGAAGGCCGGGTTGAAGGTTCGCTGGAGACCGCGCGCGAGTTCTTGCTCGAAGCGATTCAGCTTCAGTTCAAAACAGCGGTGCCAGAGGACATTCGCCTCGCGATCGAGGGGACTAACGACCGCGACATGCTCCATCGTTGGTTCCGCGCCACGATGACGAACAACACGGTTGAACAGTTTCGCACCAGCATGCGCCAGGCGCCCTGAGCGCGCCAACGGCGGACTGTGGCAGCAGGTCCTCGCCTGGGACAACCTTCTGCTGGCGGCCAGGAAGGCACGCCGGGGCAAGCGGGACCGCGAGGTGGTGCGGCGGTTCGAGTTCCATCGCGAAGGCTGCCTGCTGCGGCTGTAGCGCGAGTTAGAGGACGGCAGCTACCTGCCCGGAGCGTTCACCACGCACTGGATCGACCGACCCAAGCGGCGGCTCATCTCGGCCGCACCGTACCGCGACCGCGTCGTCCACCATGCCGTGATGAACGTGTTGGAGCCGATCCTCGACCGCCGCTTCCACCCCGACAGCTACGCCTGCCGCAAGGGGAAAGGCACCCATGCCGCCGCCGACCGGCTGCAACGCCTCATGCGTCGGCGCCCCTTCGCCCTGGCCTGCGACGTTCGCAAGTTCTTCCCGAGCATCGACCATCTCTTGCTGAAGGAGACGTTCCGCCGGCTTCTCAAGGACCGGCGGCTGCTCGACCTGATGGATCGCATCGTGGACGGCAGCAACGAGCAGGAAGAGGTGCGGGACTGGTTCCCCGGCGACGACCTGTGGGCGCCCGGGGAGCGCCGCCGGGGCCTGCCCATCGGCAACCTGACCAGCCAGTGGTTCGCCAACTGGTTCCTCGACGACCTCGACCATCTCGTGACGAGCCGGCTGGGGATCGGCGGCTTCGTCCGCTACTGCGACGACTTCGTACTGCTGGACCGGGACCAAGGCCGGTTGCGAGAGGTCGGCGAGCGAGCGGCGGCCTTGCTGGCGTCGAAGCGCTTGCGTCTGCACGAGGGACGGCGGGCGGTGGTGCCTGTGCGGGCGGGCCTGACGTTCGTCGGCTACCGCATTCGGGCAACGCATCGGCTGCTGCCAAAGGACAACGTGCGGCGGTTCCGGCGACGGGCCCGCTGGATGCGGCGGGCCTACGCCGAGGGCCGCATCGGCTGGGGTGAGATCGCTCCGCGGCTGGTGAGTTGGGTCGGCCACGCCCGTCAGGCCGACAGCGTGCGGCTGCTGGAGCGGCGGGCGGAGGAGTGGGTGTTCGAGCGAGAGGAACGGTGACGCTGTCGGGGGCTCGTGCTCGAGCGGCCTCGGCACATCGAGGACGGGCACGTCATCGCCGACGCGGTGCAGTTCGTGCCGGTGAAGGGGAGGTAAAACCCTCGCGAGCGAATGCCTCCTGGCCCAGTGACGCCGCCCTTCACCCGCCCGGCCCGTCCACCGCCGGCGCGGCCCCGGGCAGCGTCAGCGTCTCGCCGAAGCCCAACACGCGGAACTCCCCGCCGCCCACGCCGCGCTCTCCCAGCGCCTGGCGCAACGCCCTCGCCGGCTCGTCGATCCCCTCGTCGGTCAGCCGGAACGTGCCGAAGTGCATGCCTACGCTCAGCCGGGCGCCGAGGTCGAGGTGGGCCTGCACCGCCTCCGCGGGGCTCACGTGCGGCCCCCGCATGAACCAGCGCGGCTCGTAGGCCCCGATCGGCAGCAGCGCCAGGTCGGGCGGCCCCAGCCGGCGGCGCACCTCGGCGAAGTGGCCCGCGTAGTCCGTGTCGCCGGCGAAGAACACGGCCCCCGCCGGGCCGCGGAGCGCGAAGCCTCCCCACAGCATGCGGTCGGCGTCGAACGGCCCGCGCCCCGAGAAGTGCTGGGCGGGCGTCATCGTGACCTCCAGCCCGCTCTCGTGCCGGTACGACTGCCACCAGTCCAGCTCCACGACCCGCCGCAGGCCGTGCCGGGCCAGGAAGGCCTTGTGCCCCAGGCCTGCCACGATGACCGGCCCCCAGGCGTCGCGCAGCCGCCGCAGGGTCGGCAGGTTGAGGTGGTCGTAGTGGTTGTGGCTGAGCAGCACCAGCCCGACGGGCGGCAGGTCGCCGAACGCCAGCCCGGGCCGGCGGGCGCGGCGCGGGCCGGCCCAGGGCACCGGGCTGGCACGGTCCGACCAGATCGGGTCGGTCAGCACGGCCAGGCCGGGCAGGCGGAGCAGGAACGTTGAGTGGTTGACGAAGGTGAGGGCGAGGCCGCCGGGCGGGGGCGGCGCCGGGGGCGGCTGCGGGGCGTCTTCGACCCAGCGCGGCCAGGCGGTGGGCCGGCGGCCGACCAGCCAGCGGAACACCTGGAGCAGCCCCATGCCCGGCTCGGCCCCGGGGTTGAAGAAGCGGCGGCCGTCGAAGTGGTCGGACATGGCTTCCCGGGCCCTCGTTCGGCGTCGTGCGGTCCCGAGTGGCTATCGGGCTGGTTCGGCCAGGCCCCTCACAGGTGGCAGTGCGCCTGCCCGCGCTTTTCGAGGTACTGCTGGTGATACTCCTCCGCGCGCCAGAACGTGCTGGCCGGAGTGATCTCCGTAACGATGGGCCGGCGGTAGCGCCCGCTGGCTTGCCGGGCCTCCTTGGACGCCTGCGCGGCCGCCTGCTGCTCGGGCACGTGGAAGAAGATGGCGGAGCGGTACTGCGTTCCGGAGTCCGGGCCCTGGCGATTCAGCGTCGTCGGGTCGTGGTTCTCCCAGAAGACGTCGAGCAGTTGTTCGTAGCCGACGCGCTCCGGGTCGTACTCGACCTGCACGACCTCGGCGTGCCCGGTGCGGCCGGTGCAGACCGCCTGGTAGGTGGGGCCCTCCAGCGTCCCGCCCAGGTAGCCGACGGCGGTCGATACGACGCCCGGCACCTGGCGGAAGCGCGCCTCGACTCCCCAGAAACAGCCGGCCCCGAAGGTCGCGAGTTGCGTGCTCACGGTATCGTCCTCCCCGAAAGACAGCGAACGAGCCCCCTCTCTCATAGTGTAGGCGCCTCGATGGTCGCGGGGATGGCGCCGGCGTACAATGTCCCAGCCTCGTTCCTCATCGCGAATCGGAGAAACCCATGCTGCGAGCTCTCGCCTTGGCCGGCGCCGCGTTCTGCCTGATCGGCCCGCTCGCCTTGCCTGCCGGCGCGGCCAACGCGCAGTCGCCCGACGGCAAGCTGGTCGCCCAGAGCAACGGCAAGGCGATCGGCATTCTCGACTCGAAGTCGAACCGCGAACTGCGCCGCATCCTGGCGCACGTGGCCGAGGTCTCCGCGCTTGCCTTCTCCCCCGACGGTAAGGCGCTGGCCTCCGGCGACGACAGCGGGACGGTCTGTAACATCGACGTCGCGACCGGCAAGCTCGTCTGGAAGCTCCGCGGCGGAGCGAAGGTCGGTTCCTTCCGCTTCTCCAACGACGGGGCCAAGTTGACCGTCACGCTCCAGGATAACACCACGCTCCAGCTCGATTCCCGGACGGGCAAGAAGCTCGCCCCCTGAGCCCTCACCGAGGCCCCGCATGACCGAAGCCGCCCGCATCGCGCTCCAGGAAGTTCTGCCCTTGCCCCGCTGGGCGCGCCTGGCCTTCGCGGCCCGCTGCGTCCGCCGCGCGCGTCCCCTGCTGCGCGCCCCGGCCGAACAGGCGACGGTCCTCGAAAGCGCCCTGGCTCGGACGGAGCACGCTGCCCAGACCGCCCATGCCGACGACGAACTGGCCGCCGCGGCCGCGGCGGCTTACACCCTCGCCCTGGACAACCTCGACGGCAAAGCCCCAACCTCGGCCGAAAACGAGGCCGTCGTCGTCGCGTGCATGGTCGCCCATGCCACCGCCTTCGCCGCCGAGGCCGCCACCCTGACCGACCCGCGGGCCGCCGCCCAGCTCGTCGCCCAGAGCGCGGATTTCGCCATCCACGCCTTCCGGATGGCCCGCTCCGCCGACACCGCCGAGGCGCTCGCCGCCATGCGCCGCGACCTGCAAGCGCTTCGCGAGGCCGCCGCGCGCGGCAAGTGGGACGACAACTCCCCCGTCCCCGCGGGCGCCTTCCAAGGGGCAGGCGAGCCGGGGGGCTCGAGATGACCGTTTCACAAATCCCTTGCCAGGGCGGCAACGGGGCCGCCCGACGCGCCAGCGTGGGAGAGGAAAGCCCGCGGGGGCGCGTCGGGCTGGCACAGAGGCGGCGGGCCTCCGAAACGAACAGCTAGCCGCCGGAGAACGCAAGCGCTCATAACGGATCAGGGCACCTCGATGCTCTGTAGATATTGCCCCGATCGTCCGTGGTCCTTCAACTCCCGAGGCAGCATCGAGGCGAGCGTGTCGAGGGCCCCGGTGAACCGCTTTTCCAGCTCCCGCATCTCGCCATCGACGTGGTCCGCGATGCGCATCAGGAAGTCGGTCGTTCGGTACTCCGGGAAGGACGGGTGCATGCCCCGCCGCGCCCACCAGAGGATCGCGCGGTAGGAGTGGTCCTGCTCCCGCGCGACCCGATCGAACGCCCCGGCGACGTCGCGCAAGCTGAGTGGATGGAAGCAGGTCGGGCTCCCCGGCAGCCGCGGCGGATCGTTCAGCAGGTGGCTCAGCCGATTCCAGAAGCCGCTGTCGAAGTCGTCCTCCAAGCGCTTCAGCGTCATCGTCAGGTGCAGGCAGACGTTTCGACCGCCCTTCAACGCCACCAACTGGTCGGCGAAGCCGATCACAACGCAATCGACCTCCAGGCGCTGGTACGCGGTCAGGAGGCAGGCCAGGAACCGCTGCATCGCCTCGCGCCGATCGCCTTCCAGCCAGTTGTCGTGCCGCTGCAGGTCGTTGAGGTCGAAGGCGAGCACGACGAGGTGCTCGCTCAGGTCGAACACCGGCTCGATCGTGGAGCCGCGCTGGCGAAAGAGGCGCGGCTCGATGCCGACCCGCTGCGCGATGACCGCATCGACCAGCCGGGCCGTGTCGAGGTTGGCGCCGCTGCGCTTGTGCCGGCCGAGGGCCCGGCGTTGCTGGCGCACCTCCGATTTCCGCTGGTAGCATTTCATGAACCCAGCGATCATCTCCTTGTTGTCGTGGCTGGCCAGCAGTTCCTCGAACACCTCGGCCGTCGGACACGTTTCGCCCAGGCACAGGCGCAACGGCACGCTCAGGAACGGCAGTTCTTCGAGCCGAGGCACCGTCTGGAGGGGGAACGAGCCGTTCTCCAGGGCGCTCAGCAGCCAATTGAAATCGTCCTCCGCCCCGGTGATCTCGATCTCGGGGACGTCCAGGAGCTCGAAACCGGCCCCGTCCGGTTGGCCTTCGCGCTGGCTCGGCAGGCGCGGTTGGCCGGGGCGCCCCGGAGGCGGTTGGCCGGGCGGCGCCGGCGCCAGCGGGGCCCACTCGACCGATCGGGCGACCACGTGCAGCCCTTCCAGCTCTGCCCCGGGCAGGTAACGCCCCGGCAGCCGCACGATCCCGGGATAGTCCCGCTTCAGCTCGTCGTGGGCCTGCGCGACGAGCTGGCGGTGGGCCTTGCGGGTGAGCCAACGGTCGCGGCGGTCGGCCTTTTTCGGCCCGGAATGGCGCAAGGCGCGGTGCTTCAACAAGCGAGCGCACAGGGCCAAATCGTACAGACCGGCGCGCTGCGGGTCGAGGACCACGGTCCAGCTTTCCAGCACGACCGTGGCCGGATGACTGGCTCGCCCGGACAGCACGATGCGCACGTCGCCGTCGCCCAGGATCGAGCCGAGCAGGTTCAGCCCACGCGGGCTGAACTGCTCCAGCGTCAGCGTGTTGAGTCGCATGTTTGCCTCCCCGTCAGTCGTTGTAGGTCTGGTCCTCGCCCGCGTCGTGCCCCGGACTGGGCTCGGCACCGTCGGCCGGCTCGGCGAGCGAGTTCTTGAGCTTGGCCGCCGCGAACAGGTCCGGGTCGCTGGCCAGGAACTTGTTCACCAGCGCGATCTGCACGGCGTCGGTCTCCTCCAGGCCCAGTTCGAGCAGGTCCATCAGGTGGGCGGCGGCCCGATAGCTGAGATGGCTCTTGCCCGACGTGCCCCGGCTGGTCAGGCCACGGTACTCGTTCCACAGCTTCAGCACCTGGGCCACGCGCTTCTTGCCCGCCTTGGGGAAGTGATGGCGGAGGAAGCGGCCCACCTGAAGGTCGTCCAGCTCCAGCGTTTCCACCAGCAGCATGCCATCGACGAGCACCTTGACGATGCCGGTGTTCTTGCGGCAGGTGAGCGACTCGCTGTTGCTGGTGCAGAGGCAGCGGAAGCCTTCGGGGATCGGCAGGGCCTCTTTCGTGAACGGGTTCTCGATGGTGTGCTGGTCCCGGAGCGGCAGCAGGCTGGCCCGCACTTCCGGCGGGACCAGCGAGAACTCCTCGATGACGAGCCAGCGGCCGCTCTTGAGCGCCGCCGGCAGCGGGCCATCGCGGAAGGGGGTGGCCCCGCCGGACAGCTCGAAGTGTCCCCAGATGTGGTTGTCCTCCGTGGTCGGCGTGCCGCTCAACCGTTCCGGCTCCTGCCGGGTGCGCTCGCGGGCGATGGTGGTGGCGAAGGTGGTCTTGCCGGTCCCGGGCTCGCCGACCAGCAAGACCATCCGAGACGTCCGGGCCTCGAGGGCCTTACGGGCCTTGTGGTGCCAGGGCAGGTCGAGGATGGCCGGCTGACCATTGCGGGCCGCCTGCGAGCGATTCGCGATCGTGTTCATGACGAATCCCTTTCGTGAGAAGTAGGATCACACTCATCAATACGGCGGGCTTGCTCCTTTGTTACAGCCTACTGGCAACCGCCTCGGAGCAAGGCCAGGACCAAGACGATGCCGACCGGGACGATCCACAACAGCGCACCGGAGAGGAAACTCGAGCCGGGGCCGAAGTGCGTGGGCCGGGCGTTCGGGCCCGTCGGGTAGCAGAGGACGCGCAAGGCGGCCACCTTGGTCCATTCCCGGTCGCCATCGTCGTAGGCGATCCGGACGCGCTCCCCCTCCACGGCGGCGACCTCCCCGGGATAGTAGGCCCGCCCCATCTTCCAGCGGCCGAAGACGCGCAGCCCCGGGCGGACCTCCAGGGGGCGGAGCTGCCGGAGCTGCACCCAGCCGCGGTCGCCGTCGTCGAAGCGAATGCAGGCCTCGCTGCCCTGGACCTGCTCCACGGTGCCGGCATACAGGAAGAGGGCCTCCCAGGGGGCCAAGACGCGGTCGCCGACGCGCAGGTCCTTCAAGAACGCCAGGTCGGACGCGATGGCGGTCGGCTGCGCGCCCGCGCCGGCGTGCTGCCGGCGCAGTCGCAGGGCGGCCACGGTGGTCCACTCCTCGTCGCCGGGGCCGAAGGCGATGCGGACCGACTTGCCACGCACCTCCTCGAGGACGCCCGGGGAGAAGAGGTGGCCCATCTTGCGCCGGCTGAGGACCTCGAGGCCGGGCCAGACCTCCTGGGGCTGGAGGTCGTCCAACAGCACCCAACCCTTGTCGCCGTCCTCGAAGGCGACGTGGGCCTCGCTGCCGGCGATCTCCTGAATGGTCCCCGCATAGAGGAACGTTGGCTCCCAGGGGGCGAACACCGGATCGCCCACCTTCCAGGAACGGGAGCGGTTCGTGCGGTACGCCGGCCTGGAGGCGAGCCCATCCTGGAAACGATCGTTCATCGGTATTCTCCTTTCGGTAACGAGCGCGGCGGTCGATCGCCGCGCCTGGGACACAACACGAGATGGCCCGGCAGTCAGAACGTTACGGCCAAGGTCGGCTGGACGGGGCGGGCGAGCCGGGCAAGGGGACCGTCCCCAACGCCTCGCCGCTCCTCTATCAACAAGGGACGCCAGAACGCGGCGGTTCGAGAAAGAACCTGGGCTGGCAAAGCCACGGTAATACCTGCGCGGCAGGGGCGCTGAGGCCGCCTCTACCATGCCTGGCGTAAGCGGCGGGCGATCGGGATCAGAAAAACGTTGCTCGCGACGCCCCCCGCCGCGAAGATGTTCGAGCGGGGCCCTGCCTGTCGAGGCCTGCCTGCCCCCCACTCCGGAAGCATCTACGTGGCCGATCCGCCGCACGGCGGTGGTTGCCGGCCCGGCTCAGGCTGCAAGAAAAGCTCTCACCGCTCGGGCCCCTGTTCTGACCGAGACGTACCCACGGGGCGATTCGTCATGGGGAGCAACTCCAAGGTCCTCGATCTGCTGCTCGCGTACGAAAGCCTCTGTCGCCAAGGGGCAAGCCCCACCCCAGAGGAGCTCTGCCGAGACCGCCCGGACCTTCTGCCGGAAGTGCGCCAGGGCATTGCCAGGTTGCAGGCCGGCCGGCCCGTCTTCGGCCCGCCGGGTGGGCCCGACACGCCGCCAGCCCTGTCGCACCCGGAGGTGGCCGATTCCTGGGCCAACGCCCGCCCTGGCGCTGCGGCAGGCGCGGGCGCGCCCCGGGCGATGCCCACGGCGGACGATCTGGTCCGGGGGCTTCCGAGCGCGGAGTGGGACGAACTGCACCGGATCGTGAAGGGCTTCGAGGCCGCCTGGCGGGGAGGCGGGCGGCCTGACCTGGAGGACCACCTGCCCGCCGGGCGGCCGGCGAGCCTGCCCCTCCAACTCGAGCTCGCCCGCCTCGACCTGGCGTATCGCCTCGAGGCGGGCGAGGCGGCCCGCGCCGAAGACTACCTGGCGCGCTTCCCCGAGTTGGCGCGGCACCAGGGCGCGCTGTTCGAGCTGGTGGCCGCGGAGTGCGAGGCCCGCAGGCGGCGGGAGCCCGGCCTGACGCTGGAGGCGTACCTCGAGCGCTTCTCCGCGCACCGGGAAGGGCTCCGGGACTGGCTCGGCGAAATCTTCCGCGAGCCCCTTTCGCGCCGGCTCACGTGGGAGCAGCGCGGGCCCGTTGCGGTGGCGCCGACGGCCGACGTGCCCCCGGCCGTCGCAGGGTATGAGGTCTTGGGCGTCCTCGGCCACGGCGGCATGGGCGTGGTCTACAAGGCCCGCCACCTCCGGCTCAACCGCCTGGTCGCCCTCAAGATGATCCTGGCAGGAGCTCACGCCGGTCCCGAGGCTCGGGTGCGTTTCCTGATCGAGGCGGAGGCGGTCGCGGCACTGTCGCACCCGGGGATCGTCCAGGTCTACGAGTTCGGCGAGCACGAGGGCCTGCCCTACTTTGCCCTGGAGCTCTGCCCCCAGGGCAGCCTGGCCGCCCGGCTCAATGGTAAGCCCCTGCCGCCGGCGGAGGCTGCCCGGCTGGGGGAGCAGTTGGGCCGCGCCGTGCAACATGCGCACGAGCGGGGCATCATCCACCGCGACCTCAAACCGGCCAACGTGCTGCTGGGGACGGACGGTGCTCCCAAGGTGACCGACTTCGGGCTGGCCAAGCGGGTGGAGGGGGGGGCGGGGCTGACGCAGAGTCAGGCGCAGATGGGCACGCCGCCGTACATGGCCCCGGAGCAGGTCGATCCGCAACGCGGGCCCGTCACTCTTGCCACCGACGTCTATGGGCTGGGTGCCATCCTCTACGAGTGCCTCACCGGCAGGACACCCTTCCCGCCGGGGTGGGACACCTTGGTGCGGGTGCTGAGCGACGAGCCGATGCCGGTGCGGCGCCTTCAGCCGGGAGTGCCGGCGGACCTGGAGACCATCTGCCACAAGTGCCTGCACAAGGAACCGCAGCGCCGCTACGCCAGCGCGGCCGACCTGGCCGACGACCTGGGGCGCTTCCGGGCAGGCGAGGCGATCCACGGGCGCGCGGTGGGGCGGACCGAGCGCGCAGCCAAGTGGGCGCGGCGTCGGCCGGCGGTGGCGGCGCTGCTGCTGGGATTGGTGCTGGTGACGGCGCTGGGCTTCGCCGGGGTCACCGCCGCCCTGGCCTATGCCCTGGAAGGCTGGGGCCAGGCCGACGGCCAGCGCGCGGCGGTCGCGGAGAAGGAGGAGCTCGCCCAGAAGGCGAGGCGCGACGCGGAGAAGAAGGAGCACGAGGCCAACGAGGCGCGGTCCGACGCCGAGAAGCGAAAGGGCGAGGCGGACGTGGCTCGCGAGCGAGCAGAAGGCCTCCTGCACTTGAACCGCATTGCCCTCGCCGATCGAGAGGCCGAGACGGGCAATCACTCGCGCGCCAACGTGGTGCTCGAAGAGTGTCGCGCAAACCAGCGGGGCTGGGAGTGGCAGCACTTGCGCCGGCGTACGCGCTGCGGTCTACCACTGTTCCAGTTAAAGGGTCACACGGGCTCGGTTAGGAGTGTGGCGTTCAGCCCCGATGGGACGCGCCTCGCGAGCGGCAGTTCGGATAGGACGGTGAAGATGTGGGACGCCCCCAGTGGCGCCCACCTGCTCACCCTCAAGGGCCACGGAGGCGAAGTCGCGAGCCTCGCGTTCAGCCCCGACGGTCCGCGGCTCGCCAGCGCCAGTGGGGACCAGACGGTCAAGGTCTGGGGCGCCCGCAGCGACCCCGACCCCCTTACCTTCAAGGGCCACACCAGTGGGGTGAGGGGCGTGGCGTTCAGCCCCGACGGTTCGCGCCTCGCCAGCGCCAGTTGGGACAAGACGGTGAGGGTGTGGGACGCCCGCAGCGGCGCCGCCCTCCTCACCCTCCAGGGGCACACGAATTGGGTCTGGAGCGTGGCGTTCAGCCCCGACGGCTCGCGCCTCGCCAGCGCCAGCGAGGACAGGACGGTGAAGGTGTGGGACGCCCGCAGCGGCAAGGCCCTGCTCA
>JBBSEZ010000093.1:0-26023 GCA_038239195.1 Gemmatales bacterium | reverse complement strand
GAGCGACACCTGCCGGGGGCTGGGGGCGCCGCTGGCGCGGGCCAACCGCGCCCGGCTGACGGAACTGGATCAGACCTGGGCCGCGGGCGCGGCCGAGCTGAAGAAGCGCGAGCAGGAGCTGGCCGAGCTGCGGCAGTTCAAGGAGACCGCCCCCGAGCTGATTCGGAAGGAGGCCAACCAGGCGGCCATCATCGCCGGGAATTCGGTGAAAAAAGAGTACGAGCAGAAGATGGCCCTGTCCGCCAAGGACAGCGAGCTGGAGAAGCGCCTCGCCGAGCAGCAGCTCGGCTCGCACCAGCAGACGATCACCAAGCAGCAGGCCCAGATCGACGACCTCAAGCTCCAGGTCGATCAGGCCCAGCGCGACGTCAAGGAGATCTCCGCCAAGGCCCTCGACAGCGCCAGCGGCCGTGCCACCACCGACGCCTTGCAGCGCCTGATGGAGAAGGAGCAGGTCTCCACGAAGAACGGGAAGTAACCGCGGTCACGAAAACGGGCGGCGCGGGGAGCTCCTCGCGCCGCCCGTCTGCGTCAAACCATCTCCGCCTTCCCCGACGCCGCCGACCGATACGCCGCGTCCAGCAACATCACGGAGCGCATCGCCGCCTCGCCGGGCGAGTGGTTGCGGTCCGTCTTGCCCAGCACCAGGTCCACGAAGTTGTTGGGCGGCCCCTCACAACTGTAGGCGCCCGCCTCCGGCGTCAGCTCCGACCGCTCAGGCTCCTCGCCGTGGCGCCGCAGTTCGAGGCGCGTGCGTTCGCAGTCGAGCAACAACATTCCTTCCGAGCCGAAGATGCGCAGATCGACCTGGTAACTGCCCACGCCCGCGGGCGGGACGGTGCCGGCGCCCGACACCGTGGCGATGGCGCCGCCCTCGAAGCGCACGGCGAGGGCGTCGTAGAGATCGACGCGCGCCTCGGGCGCCGACATCAGCGCGTAGACAGACGCCGGGACCAGCCCGGTCAGCCAGCACAGCATGCCCGTGGAGTGCGAGAGCTGGGCGTGCCCGTAGCCGCCGCCGGCCACCTCGGGGTCGGCCCACGTCTTGGGGTCTGGCTGGAAAAGCACGCCGCCGGCCTGCCCGCTGTTGCTCTCGACCGGGAACGGCCGACCCTGGAGCAGGTCGCGGATCGGCGAGGCCATGTGGCAGAGGGCGTACTGCACCGTGCCGAGGGCGCGCGCGTCGAGCCAGCGCCTGGCCTGCTGAACGAACGGCTTGTAGTGCCAGCCGTAGGGCACGAGCAGATGCAGCCCCTTCTCGCGGGCGAGGCGCACCAACTCGCGGGCGTGTTCGGCGCGGGTACACATCGGCTTGTCGCACATCACGTGCATCCCCGCCTCAAGGGCGAGACGGGCGTGTTCGTAATGCAGCGTATGTGGCGACGTGACGACGACCGCGTCGAGCGGTTGCCGCACCAGCTCGGCGGCGTCTTCCGTGGCGAAGGGGAAGCCGAAGCGCTCCTTCGCGCACTGAAGCTCGGCACGGCCAAGGCGGCAGACGGCGACGAGCTCGACGTCGTCGCGCTGGGCGAGAAGGGGAATGTAGTTGGCGGTCGCCCACCAGCCGGCGCCGATGAAGCCGAGACGTGCTTTGCGAGCGATCATTATCCACCTCCCGCCATCAGGCACCTCAAGGCTTTGCGGGGCCAGCCCCTCCCTCGCCGGACGCAACCGGGGCGCGCAGGCGGGCCAGCTCCCGCGTCAGTTCCTCGGCGCGCTGCTCCGCCCGGACGGCGCGCTGCTCCATGTCCGTGAAGCGCCGGCGCACCTCTTCCAGCAGTCGATACGCCTCCGGGGGAGTCGGCACGCGCTCTCCCGTGCGGAAGGAGATCAGGCCCAGGCTGGCCCCCTCCGGCACGACGCGCACGCCGAGCTCCGCGCTCAGCAGCCCGCCGTCCGCGGCGGGTGGAAGAGGCTCGTACTCTTCCCCGATCAGGCGATACCCGACGAGCGGTTGCGGCAGATATTCCCCCAGCGGGTCGAAGAGGAAATACTCGCGCACCCCCAGCTCTTGATAGAGCGCGCGCTTGGGCCCCTGGTCCTCGTCGGCCGTTTCTCGGGAGGTGATCTCCAGAATGAAACTGGGCACCGCCCGCTCTTCCCACGTCTTGAAGGAAGTTCGTTCGGGGCCCGGATCGACCCCCTTCACGACCATCACGTCCGGGGAGCGGCGCGCCTCGGAATGCCCCTCCTTGTAAAAGAGGAAAATGTTGCCGATGACGTAGACGTCGGGCCGATGGCGAAACAGGTGGCGCAGCACCTGAATCATCGCTGTCATGACGAGCACGTGGATGCCCGTCTCCGCCATCGGCTCGCCGCCCCGGGTTGGGTAGTGGACTTCCGACGTTGCGATTGCTGTTCGAGCCCCGTTCATGCCTCGGCCCTCCTTGCGATCCTTCACTCCTCCTTCGCGCCTTCGCCCGCCACCCCCTCGCGATTCTTCCCCGCCCGGTACTCGTCCTCCAGTTGCTTCGTGAGTTCCTCCAGCCGATCCATCAGCCGGCGCAGCGGCCGAGGCGGACGGTTGGCCAGCGCGTAGACCGTCAGTAGAGGTAGGAACACCGTCGAGTCGAGGTAGCAGGTGACCGTGTCGGGCAACTGCTCGGGATCGACCTTGCCCCAGGTCATCGCCTCGCCGGGCGTCGCCCCGCTGAGCCCACCCGTGTCGGGGCGGGCGTCGGTCACCTGGAGGAA
This sequence comes from Gemmatales bacterium, assembly GCA_038239195.1. GTDB lineage: Bacteria > Planctomycetota > Planctomycetia > Gemmatales > Gemmataceae > JBBSEZ01. The sequence goes on along the minus strand of JBBSEZ010000093.1, from coordinate 23,329 downwards.
GTAATCGTGCCCGCTCTCCGCCAGGCCGAGCACCTCCTGGATCTGCGGCTCCGTCTGGAGCATGAAGTTTTTCGGCGACCCGCCGCCGAGGATGAACACCCCGCTCGCCCCGCGCTGGCCGTCGCGCTCCTTCTTGGCGTCGTACACCAACGCGGCGCTCTGGTTGACGTCGCGCAGCGGGTCGATGCGCAGGGCCGACCCCTCGAGCATCAGCGCTGCCAGGTTCATGCCGATCGAGCTGTCGCCCGGCGACGGCGTGAAGATCGGCACCCCGCAGCGGTGCGCCGCGGCGAGCAGGCTGCGCCCCTTGCGGCCGGTCTCCTCCTCGCGCGCGGCCAGGTACTTGCCGACAAGGTGATGAAACTCCGCGGTGCCCATCGTCTTCTGGAACGCCTCGCCACGGCAGAGCGTGCGGTAGAAGCGGTCGGTGCCGAGCAGGTTCTCGTAGTCGAAGACGACGTCGTAGATGCGGATGACCTGGTGCTCGCGCAGGGCGAGGTCGTCGAGGCCCGGGCGCGACTGGTGCAGGTCCATGCCCAGCGCGAAGTGGGTGTCGTGGTAGAGGTTGGCCCCCGTGCTGACGATCCAGTCGATGAACCCGGCCTCGACGAGCGGCACCAGGCACGACATGCCCAGCCCCGCCGGCGTCAGCGCGCCCGAAAGCGACAGGCCGACCACCGCACGCTCGGCGAGCATCTTGGTCGTGAAGAGCCGGCACGCCTCGCGCAATCGGCCGGCGTTGTAAGACAGGAACGCATCGTCGATCGCCTGCGCCAACGGCACCTGGCCGGTCAGCGCCGGTGGGTCGATGCGGCGTTGGCTGATCTTGTGGAGGTAGTGCTGCGTCGATCCGGGTGCGTGTTTCATGCCGTCAGGCTAGTGGGCCCCTGAGGGCGCGTCAACCGGCTCGCGTCAAGGAACCGGGGCCAGGACGCCGAGGGCACAGAGAAGACCGGCAGAGGGCCCGGGAAGGCGCGGTGCGTGCCGTGCTCCTCCCCACCAGTTGTCCTCTGTCCTCGCGCCTTCTCTGTGTCCTCGGTATCCTGCTTGGAAGGATGAGGGCCCCTTGTCTGGTTCGCGGTTCAGCCGTTCTGCAAGAAGCGAGTCGCCTCCACGGCCACGCGCTCCGCGTGGGTCGCAAACGCCAGATGGCCACAGCGCGGCAGGCGCACCGCCCGGGAGCGCGCGATGCCACGCGCCATCTCGTCCAGCCCCTGGGCCGACACGAGGAGGTCGCGCTCGCCCGCGAGCACCAGCGCCGGTACGCGCACCTGGCCGAGCCGCCCGGCGAAGTCGATGCGCTCGACGAGGCCAAAGCGGTGGGCCATCACGCTCTGGTCGGTTTGCCAGCACTGCCGCGTGACAAACTCGAACAGCGGCCCCGGCTTCTGCCGCGAGCCGAAGAACAGGTTGAAGAACTGGTTGACGAACGGGCTGTCCGACGGCAAAGGGTAGCGCGACAGGACGAGCCCGGCGACCTGCTGGAGGAGCCCCGGCTCGAAGCGTGGGCCGACCCCCTGGACGATCAGCGACTGCAAGCGCTGCGGCCGGCGCACGGCCAGTTCCAGGGCCACCACCCCGCCAAACGACACGCCCAGGACGGGAGGTCGCTCCAGGCCGAACCAGTCGAGGAACTCGTGCAAGTCCTCGACGAGATCGCCGATCCCGAAGCTTCGTCGGACGGCGAACGGATCGTCCTCCCCGCGCAACTGGTAGCCGATGACCTGAAAATCGCGCGATAGTTCCTGGATCAGCGGGCCAAGCAGTTCAAAGCCGCCCGCAAGCCCCGGCACCAACACCAACGGCGGGCCCTCACCCCACGTGGCATAGCGCGCCGTGTAGTGCTTCAAATGGGCCGTCCCCGACACCCCTGCCCCCGGGTCGAACGCCGCACCGCTCACGTTTAGCCAATCTAACGTTGCCTTCACAGCCTCTCCTCTGCCGTCTCATTCGGCCTCGTTGCCTCGGGCCCTCTGTTGCGATCGCCAATCCTAATGCACGGGCCGTACCAAGGCCACGCCAACCTCACGCCCCACCCTCTCTCGGCGTTGTCGCTTCCTTAACTCGCAGCCTGCTTTTGAGTTGCGAGGATCGCCTGAACGTGCGCCGAAAAGCGCTGATCGGCGCCGACCAACGGCCCCTTCACCGTTTCAGCGCATTTCGGCGCTGAATGGCGAAGGTTCGGCGCTGCGGCGCGGGACTGGGTAGAAGGGGCAAGATGAGGGCGCCCGCCTGCGCCCTGTGTAACGCAGAAGTTAGAGAGGCCCGCGAGTTTGGGTTGACCGGGCAAGATAGAACGCAAATTGTCTGCGAGACACGGGGTTGCGAGCGGAGCGAACGAGAAAGGTTGGGCCTGCCTCGTTGACGTGGCTCTGGGGCCTCGGTACAGTGAAAGGCGGAAGACGAGGCAAGCAGGGAGCGCCCATTGGCGCGGAGCTCGCGCCAGGGAAGAACTTTGCGCTTCGGCGCCGAAGTTTCGGCGCAGGGCAACAAGGCGAAACAGGAGGGGCAGCAACCTAATGGCGCGGGGCGCAGAGCTTGGTCGCACCTTTGAAGCAGCCGGGCAAAGGGCGAGAAGCCTGTCAAGCCTTGTGCGCACCTTTGGGAGCGCCCTGGTGCGGGAGCCGATCGTGCGCAGGCGGACGTGGATCGTCGTCGCCTCGGCCCTCGTATTCGCCTACGCCCTCGGCGTGCTCGCCTACGTGCTTGCGACCCCGGAGTTTGGCGTGCGCACCGCCTTCAACCCGATCGTCGCCCACTTCGACGAAGGGTTCCTGTTCGCGGAGGAGCAGGCGCCGAAGGGGCGGGCGCCGTTGCGCCAGAACGACCGGATCGTGCAGATTGGCAACCAGCCCATCGAGAACTGGTCGCAATTCCTGCGCCGAGTGCTGGAGTTGCGGGACGTCCCAGCCGAGGTGGGGACTGGACTGACGCCCGACGACCTGCGGCACGGACGAGCCTCGCCCGACACGGCACTGGTCGAGATCGACGGGCAGCACGTGGTGCGCGTCGTCTACGAAAGGCCAGGGCTGGAGGGACGGCACACCGTCTGGTGCCGGCTGGGCACCTCGCCCGTCGAGACGGTCGTACCGTCGGTGCTGTGGTTCTTCCTCAAGGTCGGCCTGTTTGTCGTGGGGGCCCTCGTCTTCTGGCAGCGGCCCGCGGACAGGTCGGCGGCCCAGTTCTTCTGGCTGGTGATCGTGTCGTCCGGCGCCTACCTGGGCGGCTACCACTGGTCGCGCATCGTCACCCAGCCCGTGCTGCTGCTGGTGTTCATGCTGTGCGGTGCGATGCTCCCGGCCGTCACGCTCCACTTCTACCTCCTCTTCCCCCGGCCCAAGCTGTTCTTCGAGCGCAGCCCGCGGACGGCCTTGCTGATCATCTACGGCCCTCCGGTGGCCTTTCTCTCGCTGCTGCTGTCGGGCTACCTGCGCGTCCGTTACCTCTACAGCGCCGGGCTGGGCGACGGGCCCATCAGCGGGCTCGCCGACGGGCTGCTGGTCGAGATGCTCTACGAGATCTACGTCTATTTCGCGATTGCCATGCTCTGGTATCTGGCGAGCATCGGCAGCCTGGTCCACAGCTTCTTGACCGCCGAGGCCCCCACGGAGCGCAATCAGGTCAAGTGGATCTTGCTGGGCACGGCGGCGGCCGTGGTGCCGATGGGCTACTCGCTCTACCTGGCCTTCTGGGAGCAGGGGCGGTTTGGCGGAGGGGCGGCCACCTGGCCGATGTTCGCGGCCTCCGCGATCGTGACGGCCGCGTATACGGTGAGCATCACGCGCTACCGACTGATGCAGCTCGACAAGATCGTCAGCTCGGGAGCGAGCTACTTCCTCATCAGTTCCCTGGCCGGGTTGCTCTACTACGGACTGGTGTTCGCCGGTGTCGCCCTCGTGGGCAGCCAGGTGGGCGAGGGCCCGTCGTTCGTTCAGGTGCTGGCGGTCAGTACGACGGCCCTGGTGTTGACGGGGGCGCTCGACCTGGCGCGCGGCCGGCTCAAGCACGCGCTCGACCGCCACTTTCGGCGCGAGAAGTATCAGCTCGACCGCACCTTGCAGCGCATGAGCCAGGCCATCGACCAGCTCGTCGATTCGCCCACGCTGGCCCGGCGCCTCTTGCGCACGGCGGCGGAGCTCCTCAACGTCTCGCGCGGGGCGGTCTACCTGCGCCAGAACGAGGCGAAGCTCTATCACCTCACCGACGCCCTCGGGGCGCCGCCGGCGCTCGCGGAGCTCTCGTCCGGTTGCCCGCTCGTCGAGGCGCTCCTGACCCGGGGGACGTTGCCGTACGCCGGGGCCAACGGGCAGGGGGCAGCGGCGCTGCGGCAGTTGCATTTCGTCGGCGGGGAGGTGGCGCAGGGGCTGCTGCACGAGGGGCAGTTACTGGGGCTGCTGGTGCTGGGGCCGAAGGAGGCCGGGTCGTACACCTCGGAAGAAGTGAACCTGCTGGCGGCGTTCGCGCAGATCACGGTGCCGGCCCTGGTCAGCGCCGAGGGGCACCGCACCATCGAGGCCCTCAACGGCGAGCTCAAGGGCAAGGTCGAGAAGATCGCCGAGCAGCAGCGCCGCATCCTGGCGCTCCAGAGCCAGTTGCTGACCCAGAGCCAGAAGCAGGACGAGCGGGCCACGAGGGCCGTGGATCGCAAGGAGGGCACCGAGCGCGAGGCGCCAGCCCCTCCGCTGCTCCCGGACGGCGTGGTCGGGTCGAGCCCGCAGGTGCAGCAATTGATGGGCCTGATGCGCCGCGTGGCGGCCAGTTCGTCGGCGGTGCTGTTGCGCGGCGAGAGCGGAACGGGCAAGGAGCTCCTGGCGCGGGCGCTGCACGAGCACAGCGGGCGCGCCGGCAAGCCGTTCGTGAAGGTCCACTGCGCCGCGCTGTCGCCGGGGCTGCTGGAGAGCGAGCTGTTTGGCCACGTCAAGGGCGCGTTCACCAGCGCCATCCGCGACAAGGTGGGACGGTTCGAGGCGGCCGATGGGGGGACGCTGTTCCTCGACGAGATCGGCGACATCTCGCTCGAGGTGCAGACGAAGTTGCTGCGCGTGCTGGAGGAGATGACGTTCGAGCGCGTCGGATCGAGCGACTCGATGCAGGTGGACGTGCGCGTGATCGCCGCGACGCACCGCAACCTGGAGACGATGATCGCGGCGGGGACGTTCCGCGAGGACCTGTTCTTCCGCCTGAACGTGCTGCCGATCGCCCTGCCTCCCCTGCGCGAGCGCGTCGAGGACGTGGCGGAGCTGGCCATGCACTTCTTGCAACAGTATTCGCAAAAGGCGGGCAAGGAAGTCACCGGCATCGACGACGACGCGCTGGTGCTCTTGAAGGCCTGTCCCTGGCCTGGCAACGTGCGCCAGCTCGAGAACGCCATCGAGCGCGCCGTCGTCATCGTCGAGGGGACGGTGGTGACGGTGGCCGAGCTGCCCCCGGAGCTCCGCGCGAGCTTCGAGCCGACGAGGCCCCGGCGCGAGGGGGAAGACGAGCTCCCCCGAGAGACGAACGGCAAGGCCGGAGGGCGGGCCGGCCCTCCGAACGGGACGTTGACGCTGCCGGAACTGGCGGAGGTGCTCCAGATCGAGCACGTGGAGCGCGAGAAGCGCGACCGCGAGCATTTGGTGCGGGCCCTGGCGGCGACGGGCGGCAACAAGGCGGAGGCGGCCCGGGCGCTAGGGCTGCCCCGGAGCACACTGGTGAGCAAGTTGAAGAAGTATGGGCTAAGTTGACCCCCGAGCAACGAGGAGACAGGGCGATGAACCGGAGGTTGGCCCTGGCCTGTTTGGTCGGCGCGCTCCTGATTGGGCCGGCGCTGGGACAGGAGGGCGAGGCGACCAAGGAGGCCAGGGCGTTCGACGACGCCGTGGAGCAACTCTCCGCGCGGCTGATCGCCAACGGCAACCGCTTCGGGATGGCGCTGCTCAAGGCGACCAGCGGCGGGGAAGACGAGCGCACGGCGGCGCGGCTGGCGCGCTTGCAGTCCAGCGCGGAGGTCGGCCGTGCCCTCCGGCAGTTCAAGGCGTTGAAGGCGCCGGCCACCCCCGTCGCGTTCGCGTACGCGGTGGCTTATCGACGCTGGCTGGAGATGCAGCAGAAGACGATCCGGGAAGTGGCCCCCAAGCTGGTCGAGCTCGCGGCCGACAAGGGGCTTACTACGAAGGCGAAGCAGGAACGAATCGAGGCGATCATCGCCAGGCACGCCAGCGAGGAAGGCAGGCTCCAGGCCGAGGTGAAGAAGGCGCGGCTGGCGTTCGCGAAGCGGCACGCTCTGCCGAACTTACCTGCACTCGAGGCGCAGGCGTACGACGACGCCGTGGAACGACTCCGCCAACGGCTCACCTTTGCCGGCCAGCGGTTCGGCCAGGCGCAGTCCAAGGCATACGCCGGGGGCGCCGAGGACGTTGCCGCGACCAAGGCAGCGCTGGGGCTGGCGCAGAAGGAAGCGCTGGCAGTCGCGAAGGAGGCGGAGGCGCTCAAGGTGCCGCCCGGACCGGAGGGCGCGGCCTACGCCGGGGCCTGTCGGCGCTGGTTCGCCATGCAGCGCAAGGTGGTGGCGGACGACGCCCCCCGGGTCCTCGAGGTGCTGGAGGACGACGGCCTCAACGCGCGGGGCAAGGAAGTACGCGCCAAGGCGATCCTCGGCGCCATCGTGAAGACGGAGGAGAAGCTCCGGCCCGAGCTCGACAAGGCGCGCAAGGCGTTCCTCGAACGCTTCAAGCTGGCGAAGCCGTGAGCGACCTCGCCCGCGTGTAGCCGCGACGAGAAGCGGAGCGCGTCCCCACGGGCCCCGCGAAGCCGCAAGCGGCGGGCCCTGGCGCTCTTTCGCTTGCGGCTTGGCGATCCGCGCTCCCGGAGCTTTGGCCCCATCCGCTCCGCGGGGGCGAGCAGAAAGTGCTTGACGCGACGGGGCCGCGCCCGGAGGATGACGCGGGAGCTGGCCCCTGCGCGGTGCAGGGAAGGTCGCTCCCTCGATCTGCACCCGCCGTCCGAAAGGGGCCTCCCGTGTCCGCTCCCAATCCGTCCGCCTTGCCGGAAGGCTCGAAGGCCAAGCTGTCCGTCGTGAAGGGCAACCGAGTGGGCAAAAACTACGCCCTCAAGGAGGGCGTCACCTACGTCGGCCGCAAAGGCCCCCACGCGGTGGACGTGGACCTGACCGAGCAGGAAAACCCTGGCGTGGCGGTGGCGGTCAACCGCTTCGCGCTCGTCTGGTTCGACAAGAACGGTCTGGGCATCGCCGACACTGGGCGGCACGTTACCAAGGTCAACGGGGCCCTCATCGCGCCGGGCAAGCGCTTCCCGCTCCAGGCCGAGGACACCATCGGGTTCGGCAAGACCGTGCTTCAGGTGAAGGTCATCGTGAAGAAGCGGACGGCGGTGCAGTAGGCAGCGGCTCGGTCAGTCGATCCTCTCCACCTTCGCGTTCCCGCGCACCGTCCCGCCCGGCACGATCGGGTCGCCGGCGTCGGGCGTTCGGTACTTCAGGCGCACCTGCCCGTCCACGTCGCGGAACTTGATGGTGCCGCCGCGGCTGAGCGCGACGACGACCTCCGTGCGCGTGCCGTTGAGCATGCCCCGGAACTCGACGGCCCTGGCCGCGATCCGCACCTGCGACTCGCCGTCGATTTTCGAGCCGGGCTTGCCCCTCTCCGTCGGCTCGGTGAACGTCACCGAGCCGTTCGGCGCCAGCACGATCAGCGTCGATCGACCGTCTACCCTGTCGCGAAACTCGACCTTGCCGCCGGGCACGTTGAGCTTGACGGTGGACCCGCCGTCGATGCGGCCCGTGAAAATGACCTCTTGCGCCTCCAGCTTCGAGGCGTCGAGTGTGGAGGCCCCATCGACGAAGCCGACCCGCAAGGTCTTGACCCGGCCGCTCAGCTTCAGCTCGCGCCTTTCGAGAACGGAGTCGATGACGAATTCCCCGTCGGGCCGGTCGAGGCGCAGATCATCGCCCTCGACGACCTCTCCCTTCGGCTTCGGCGCTTCCTTGGGCCTCACCGGGGCCACGGGCTCGGGGAAGTTCTTCAGTTGCTCGATGGGGGGGGCCACCGGCGCCTTTTTCTCCGGCGCGGGCGAGGTTTTGGGAGACTTCTTCGGCGCGGGGGCCTTGGGGCCCGGTGCCGGCGGCGGTTGCTCCCGGGAGTCACCCGCCAGGTCTTTCGCAGGCCCCGAGTCGGGCTGCGAGGCAGCCCAGTGCTGGTAGCCGAACCAACCTCCGAGCGCGAGCCCGAGCAACAGAAGGCCGGCCAGCCCAACCCAAAGGGGGCGGCACGAGGCCACCGCGGGCTGGTTCGTGACGGGCGGAGGCGGGGCACCCGGCAGGGCTGCGGCACAGCCGGGACAGGACCCGACGTTGGCCTCGTCTGGGGTCAACAGAAGGTTGCAGTGCGGACATTTGAAGAGCGGCATGGTCGGCAGTGCCTCGGGGTGAGAGAGCGTCGGCTCAGCGCAGGAAGAGCAAGTATACGAGAACGACCGCAAGCAAGAAGAGGGCGAGCGGCGGCCTTCCTGCCCGCCGTCCGGACCGCCGGGACAAGCCCGGCGGCTCACCTTATCTCGCCTTCGAGCGTCTCATTGAACGGAAACGGGGGCCGCTATCTCCCGGCGAGCCAGCGCTCGCGATCGATGCCGTAGACCAGCGCCTCCTGGCCCTGGAGGACCGTCCGCCCTTCGAGGCGCTCGCCGAGCCGTTCGGCGACGCGGACCGACGCCTCGTTCTCTGGGCGAATGAGGCTGATGACGTGGGCCTGGCCGAGCTGGGTGAACGCGTAGGCGAGCGCCGCGCGGGCCGCCTCCGTGGCGTAGCCGCGGCCCCACGAGGAGCGGCGGAGCAGCCAACCGACCTCGAAGCCGGGCCAGTCCTCGGGGCAAAAGCAGCCGACGCGCCCGACGAGGTCGCCGCCACGCTCCTCGACCGCCCACAGCCCGTAGCCGCGCAGCTGCCAGTGCCCGAGCACGAGCGCCAGGTTGCGCCAGGCGTCGGCGCGCGTCAGGGGCTGGCCGGCGCCGATGAAGCGCATCACGCTCGCGTCGCCGCACAGGGCGGCGTAGGCGTCGAAATCGCTTGCGCGGAATGGCCGCAAGATCAGGCGCTCGGTGGTGAGTACGGGCATGGGACCTCCCTCGGGGCTCCCGTCGTTCTACGCTGGGCACGTCGCGATTCCCACCGCGTCTCCCTTTTCTCGGCGCCACGCTTGCCGCGCCCGCTCCGCGGCCCGATAATCGACATCCTGCCCCTATCCTTCTCGGAGGCCTTCCTCATGTGCCGCCTGATCGCGCTGCCCCTCTTCACCTTCCTCGGCCTGTTCGCGGCGCCCGCGCGTGCCGACAAGGACGCCCCGGCCCCCCCGGCCGGGTTCGTGTCGCTGTTCAACGGCAAAGACCTGACGGGCTGGAAGACCGACAAGGGCAAGCTCGCCGGCTGGGGCGTGGACAAGAACGGCCTCCTCTACGTCAACGGCAGCGGCGGCTGGCTGATGACGGAGAAGGAGTACGGCGATTTCGAGGTGCGCGTGGAGTACAAGGTGCCCGTAAACGGCAACAGCGGGGTGGCCCTGCGCTCGCCGCTGAAGGGCGACCCGGCGTACGTGGGGATGGAGATCCAGCTCCTCGACGACTACGGCCCCGCCTACACCAAGCTCCAACCGTTTCAGTACACCGGCTCGATCTATGGCGTCGTGCCGCCGGCGAAGCGCGCGACGAAAAAGGCGGGGGCGTGGAACCGCATGCGCATCGTCGCCAAGGGCCGGCAGGTCATGGTGGAGATCAACGGGACGAAGGTCGTCGATGCCAACCTCGACGAGCACAAGAAGCACTTCAAGGCGCACCCGGGGCTGTTGCGCGAGAAGGGGCACCTGGGCTTGCAGAACTACGGCGGGGCTCGCGTCGAGTTCCGCAATCTCTACGTCAAGCCGCTGTGAAAAAGGGGACGCAGCTCTTTTCCCGATGTGGAAAAGAGCTGCGTCCCCTTTTCGGCCGGCCCGCGCTCACTTGCGCTCGAACTTCACCTTTCCCCCCACGATCGTCGTGTCGGCCCAGCCGCGCACCTTCCACCCCGCGAACGGGCAGTTGCGGCTCTTGGAGCGGAACTTGGTCGGGTCGATGGTCCATTCCACGTCGGGGTCGATGATAGTCACGTCGGCGATGGCCCCCGCCTTGAGGGTGCCGCGATCGATGCCCAGCACGCGCGCGGGGTTGACGGTCAACTTCTCGATCAGCTGCGGCCAGGTCAGGACGGCCGGCGCGATCAGCGCCTGGATGCAAATGGGCAGCAACGTCTCCAGCCCGATGATGCCGTTGGGCGCCTGGTCCAGCTCGCGCATCTTCTTCTCCGGCGCGTGCGGGGCGTGGTCGGTGGCGACGACGTCGAGGGTGCCGTCGCGCAGCCCGGCCAGGATCGCTTGAATGTCCTCGTCGGTCCGCAGCGGCGGGGCCATCTTGTAGTTGCTGTCGAAGGTGCGCAGGCACTTGTCGGTCAGGGTGAAGTGGTGCGGGCACACCTCGCCGGTGACGCGCACCCCGCGCTGCTTGCCGCGGCGGATGAGCTCCACGCTGCCCGCCGTCGAGACGTGGAGGATGTGGACGCGCGCCCCGGTCAGCTCGGCCAGGGCGATCTCCCGAAAGACCATGACTTCCTCGGCGGCCGCAGGCAGCCCGCGCAGCCCGAGGCGCATGCTCTCCGAGCCCTCGTTCATGACCCCGCCCCGGGTCAGGTCGAGGTCTTCGGAGTGGCTGAGGACCGCCTTGTCGAACATGCGGCAATACTCCATCGCCCGCCGCATGATCTCGGCGCTCACCACCGGCGAGCCGTCGTCGGTGAAGGCGACGGCCCCGCCCTCGACGAGCCCGCCGATCTCCGCCAGTTCCTTGCCGTCGCGCCCCTTGGTGATCGCGCCGATGGGGAAGACGTTGGCGTTGCCGGCGCGCTGCGCTTGCAGGGAAATGAACTCCGCGGCCGCCTGGCTGTCGAGGGCTGGCTCGGTGTTGGGCATGCAGGCGACCGAGGTGACCCCGCCCGCCAGCGCCGCCGCGGTGCCGGTGGCGATGGTCTCGTCCTCCTCGCGGCCGGGCTCGCGCAGGTGAACGTGCATGTCGATGAGCCCCGGGCAGACGATCTTGCCGGCGGCGTCGATCACCTGCGTCGGCTGCAAGGACGGCTGGGGGCCGTGGCCCACGACCTTGTCGGCCCGCAGCCAGAGGTCGGTCAGCTGATCGATGCCCTGGGAGGGGTCGATCAGCCGGCCGTTCGCGATGCGAAGAATCGTCATGAGGGGGCCAGCCGGTTGTCGGGAAAAGCGCTATTCTACGCGGGCGAGGGAGGAACCGGGAGGGGGGATCGGTTTGCTGGGACGGTGTTCCCTCACCCGCAGGCGCTCCTCCCTCACCCGGGGCGCTCCTCCCTCACCCGGGGCGCTCCTCCCTCACCCCCCGGCCCCCTCTCCCAGAACGGGAGAGGGGGAGAGTGTGAGTGGACGGTCCGGTGAGAAGGTGGCGCAACCTCTGTGTCTTCTGTCCGGCTCCCCCTCTCCCTCCTTGGGAGAGGGGGTTGGGGGTGAGGGAGGTGCGCCACGGATGAGGGAAAAAACGCCCCTCAAATCTCCGTCGCGATCTCCGGCGCCTCCATCGTCTGGAGCCGCGCCGCCCGCACCGTGTTGTGCAGCAGCATCGTCACCGTCATCGGCCCGACGCCGCCGGGGACGGGCGTGATGGCCGACGCCACCTCCCGCACCGCCTCGAAGTCCACGTCGCCGGCCCAGGTGTTGTCGGGCAGCCGATTCATCCCCACGTCGATCACCGCAGCGCCCGGCTTGACCATGTCGGCCTTGAGGTAGCGCGCCCGCCCGATCGCCATCACTACCACGTCGGCCTGGCGCGTCAAGGTGCCCACGTCGGCGGTGCGGCTGTGGCAGACGGTCACGGTGGCGTCGGCGCCCTTGTGCAACAGCATCAGCGCCAGCGGCTTGCCGACGATGTTACTGCGGCCAACGACGACGACGTGTTTTCCCGCGATGGCGATGCCGTTGGCCCGCAAGAGTTGGAGGACGCCGGCGGGGGTGCAGGCGAGGAAGCGCGGCCGGCCGGCGGTGAGCAGGCCCAGGCTCTCGGGGCCAAAGCCGTCCACGTCCTTGAGCGGGGTGACGGCATCGACGACGGCCGCCTCGTCCAGGTGGGCGGGCAGCGGGAGCTGGACGAGGATGCCGTGGATGGCCGGCGCCGCGTTGAGGCGAGCGAGGAGGGCGAGCAGCTCTCCCTGGGGGACGTCGGCGGGCAGTTGGTGCAGCCAGCTTTCGATGCCGGCCCTCTCGCAGGCCTTGCGCTTGCCGCGCACGTAGCTCTGGCTGTCGGGCCGATCGCCGACCAGCACCGCCGCCAGCCCCGGCCGCACGCCGCGGGAACGCACCAGTTCGTCCACGGCGGTGCGCAGGTCGGCCTGCATCGTCTGGGCCAGTTGCTTGCCGTCGAGCAGTAGGGCAGTCATGAGTGCCTCCGGGCCCGAGACGATCCGGGAAGCACGGCCGTTCCAGCCGTATCTTTCGCCCTTCCCGGACGGCCTCTCAGTTGTGGTCGAGTCGTTCCACCAACCTCGGCAGTATCTCGCCCGACTTGCCGTACAGCCCGACGTCGGCGGCGTGGCTGGCGGGGGTGGCCTCGAGGTTGATCTCGATGACCGCGGCGCCGACCTGGCGGGCGGCGCGGATCAGCCCGGCGGCGGGGTAGACGACGGCGCTGGTGCCGACGACCAGGAAGCAGTTGCACAGCGCCGTCGCCTCGGCCGCTTTGCCCCAGACCTCGGGAGGCAGCATCTCGTTGAACCACACCACGTCGGGGCGCAACAATGCCTTGCACTTCGCGCAGTGGGGCAGCTCGGGCAACTCTTCGCTGCCGCGGTCCTCGACCATCTCGCAGCCGGTGCAGCGCACGCGCGCCAGGGCGCCGTGGACCTCGAGGACATTGCGGCTGCCGGCGGCGCGGTGCAGCCCGTCGATGTTCTGCGTGATGATCTTGAAGCGGTCGCCGCCCCAGCGCTCTTCCAGGGCCGCGAGGGCGCGGTGTCCCGCGTTAGGCGCGACGGTGCGCAGGTTGGCGCGGCGGAGGTTGTAGAAGCGCCACACCATCAATGGATCGCGGGAGAACGCCTCGGGGGTCGCCACATCCTGGACGCGATGCCCTTCCCACAGCCCGCCGGCGCCGCGGAAGGTCGCCACCCCACTCTCGGCCGACACGCCGGCGCCGGTCAGCACCGCCACGCGTTCGGCCAGGCGCAGCAGCGCCGCCGCTCGGTCGAGGGCATCGTCGAGGTCGTGGTCCACGGGAGGGTGCATGGCGTCTTCCTTCACGCGGGGAGCATGGGAGTGAGGATACCTCACGGGCGCTTGCCCGACAAGGAGAATGGGGCGGCGGAAAATCGCGCGTTCATCGTCCTCAACGGAGGCGCGGAAGGCAACCCGAGCGGGTACAATGCCGGCGAGGTCAACGGGGGGCCGACGATGATCGCGCGCAAGGTCCGCATCAGCATCCTCAAGCTCTACGTCCTGGCCCTGGGCCTGGCCCTCGTCGGCTTCGGGCCCATGGTGCAGTCGCCCCACCTCTATCGCGCGTATGGCGCCCACGCGGTCTGGTCGGGGCCGGTGCGCTGGTACGAATACGTGGTCCCGGCCATCCTGACAGGCATGGCCCTGGCGTCGGTCGCCACCTTCGCCTGGGCGGTGGTGGTGACGGTGCGGCCGAGCTGGCACCTCACGTACCGCCGACTGGCGGCGTTCGGCCCGCCTTACGAGGTGGCCGCCGCCATCGACAAGGAACTGGCCGACAAGGGCGAGGTCGTGCAGATTGGTCGGGCGTTGCGGGCCTTCCGCCTCAGCAACGACCTGCATCAGCCCACGTTCGTGACGCGCTCGTGGGCGCTCCAGTTCACCGACTTCCGCTTGCACGTCGTGCGCCTGGAAGACGTCGTCTGGGTGCGCAAGGCCCTGTTCTGGTCGGCGACGGCCGATTCGGGGGCCAGTTGGCGGGCCAACTACTTCGTGGAGGTCAAGGTGCGCAAGGGATCGACCGTCTACTTCGGAGGGCGCGAGGCGGACGTCGATCGCCTCCTCTTCGAGCTCATCAGCCGCCAGCCGTGGGTGCTGAGCGGGGCCAACGAGCGCTGGGACGAGCTCTGGCGCATCGATCAGGGGCAGGTGTTCGAGCGCGTCGAGGCGCAGCGCGAGCAGGTGCAGGCGCAGCGGCCGGAAGAGCGGCGCGCCAGCCTGGAGGAGAAGGTGAGCCGGGCGCGGACGGAGGCGATCGAGCGGAAGGGGCGGCCGCCGCGGGAGGGTCGGTGAGGGGCATCAGGGGCGGGGCGCTCCAGGGGTTGGCGTTCCCGGGGTTGACGTTCCAGGGGCGTGAGCCCCTGGCTGGCGCCCGGCGCCCCTCGCGCCCCACATCCCTGGACGACGCCCCTGGCGCCGGGCCCCTCCAACGAAATCCGGCTCCCCCGCCGCCTACCGCAACGCCACCCCCACCCAGAATGGCGCCCACGCGATCCCGAAGTGCGTCACCCGGATGTCGCTCTTGCGCGGCTTCACCTGAATGGGCGACGCCTCCTCCCCGACGCGCTTCCACTTCTCCGCCACCCCGTTGCGCTTCGACTCGTAGTCCGCCTCCAGCTTGCGAACCTTCTCCTCCAACTTGCGCACCTTCTCCTCCTTCTCCTCCTGCTTGTCCGCCGGCGGGCGGGCGTGCCCTTTGGTGCTGCGGGCCTGTTTCAGAATGTAGTCGAGCAACCCGTCGCCGGCCTTCGCCTCCTGCTTGTCCTCCGGCAGCGTCGCGTCCAGCGCGTTGAACTTCGGCGTGAACTTGACCCGTTCCATTTCCAGCGCCTGGAGCGCCTGCGCCACGGCCGCCGTCTGGCAGCGGGCGCGAAACGCCTGCTCGCTCTCGCCCGCTTGGCTCATCAGTTCCAGCTCGCGGTTCTGGAAGAGCGACAATTTCTGGGTGCTATAGACGAAATCGGCAAACGCCTTCTCCAGCGACTTCAGCTTGCGCGCCGTGTCCAGCGAGGCCGGGACGCTCGCCCAGCGCGCTTTCGGCTCCGGCCGCGAGGCCGGCGTGAAGGCGCCGCCGATCGGCTTCTCCCAGTTGACGGGGTGTCCCGGAGCGGGCGCCTCCGCCAGCAGGCGCTGCTGCGCCTTGTGCTCCACCCCCTTGCGCTTGTCGATCGTGAAGACCAACTCGGCGAAGCCCAGGACGTAGGGCCGATACTCGATCTCCTGCCCGGCCGGGGCCGGCCCCGCCACCGGCACGTAGAACTGCGTCACGTCCGGCGGCAGCACCGGCTGGGTGTAGCGAACCGACGACTGTCCTCCGCCCGGCGCGGCCTTGCCGGCGGGCATCGCCGCCGCCGCCGCCGTCGCTTCCAGCCCTGTCATCAACTGGGCCATCGGGGCGGCCGCCGTCCCTTCGGCCGCGGGCCCCCACGGGTTCTTGCCGCACTTGGGGCAGAGGTTCCCCACCCCGGCGGGCACCTTGGTCCCACAGTGGTTGCACAGCTTCTGGGCCACCTGCGAGCCGAGCTTGTCCCGCTCCTTCATCTGCTTCGTGATCCGCTCCACCTCCAGGCGCGTCATCGGGCCGCGCAGGAACGTCAGCGCCCACCGGCTGCGGAACAGTCTCGGCTTGCCCTGGTTGATGTCGTGCATCAAGAAGATGCGGTTGCCCAGCGAGGCAATCACCTTCTCCAGGTAGTGCCGGTCCGTCAGCGTGCCGTGCTCCGACGCCACGCTCTCCAGCCCCTCGAGGAGGCGCGCCTTGTCGCGCTCCGTCTGCAACTTGCCGACGAACCACGTCCCCGCGTTGGACAGCGCCTTGTAGTCGAGATCGACCGGGTTCTGCGTCGCCAGCAAGACGCCGACGCCAAAGGCGCGCGCCTGCTTGAGGAGTGTCAGGAGGGGGGCCTTGCTGGGCGGGTTGGCGGGGTGCGGCGGCATGTAGCCGAACACCTCGTCGAAGTAGAGCAGCGCGCGCAGGCTGGCCGAGCCCGACTGCCGGCGCGTCCAGCTCAGCACCTCTTCGAGCAGCAGCGTCGTGAAGAACATGCGCTGGTTGTCGTCGAGGTGGGCCAGGTAGAAGATCAGGTGCTGGGGCCTGCCGTTGCGGTAGAGCATCCCGGCCAGGTCGAGGGGCTCGCCGGCCGTCCAGGTGGCGAAGATGGGCGAGGCGAGCACGTTGTTGAGCTGCGAGGCGAACTTGAGGCGCTCCTTGCCGGGGAAGAACGTTTCCAGGTTGTAGGCCCCCACCGTGCTGATCGGCGGGCTCTGAATCTCTTTGATGAGCCCGGCGAGGTCGAGGTCGCGCTTCTCCGACCAGGCGTTCTGGAGCAGCCGTGCGACCAGCACGTGTTCGCGCGACTGCACGGGGTCGGCGCTCAGCCCGGTCAGGCCGAGCAGGGCGGTGGCGGTGGCGTTGATCTTCTGCGTCAGGTCTTCGGCAAGCAGCTCGCCCTTGGGAGCGGAGAAGGTGCGCAGGACCGAGAGCGCGAGGCCCGCCTCGCTGCCGGGGGTGTAGATGCGGAAGTCGGTGTCCTTGGACAGTTCGCGGACGCGCTCGGGTTGCTGCTTGCTCTCCAGCAGCCCCTGCCGCCAGCGCTGGGCGAGTTGCTCGCTGTACTGTTCGACCGTCAGGTTCTTCTGGCGGGCGTCGTCGGGGTTGAGCCAGGCAGCGAAATCGCGGGGATCGAGGTCGGGGAACTGGAGCAGGAGGTTGGTAAGGTCGCCCTTGGGGTCGATGATGATGGCGGGGATGCCGTCGATGGCCGCCTCTTCGAGCAGGGCGATCGAGAGCCCCGTCTTGCCCGAGCCGGTCATGCCGACGATGACGCCGTGCGTGGTCAAGTTGCGCGCGTCGTACATGACGATCTGATTGGCGAGCACGGCTTTCGCCGTGAGGTCGTACTCCTGGCCCAGGTAGAAGCACGCCGGCCGGTCGATGCTTTCCCCCGGCGCTGCTACCGCCGGTGCCGCGGGCGCGAAGGGGGGAGGGGGAGTCGAAGGGGTGTCGGCCACGGGGTTGCTCTCCAGATACCAGGGGTCGGCAGCGAGAGACATTATGGCCCGAGAGCGTGTCCCTTGGGAAGGGGCACCTTCGCGCGACTTTGCTTCCGCGAAGCCAGGAGCTCACACGCCTGGCTATCGAATGTCGCCCCTTCGGGGCTGGGCCTGAGATGAGGGCGACACGTTCCCCTGGCGTCCTGCCCATTTTTGCGTGAGCCCCAACGGGGCGGCATTCAATAGCCAGGGGCTCGCGCCCCGGGGGGCCTGACCGCGACCGGCATCCCTCAACCCCGCCCCCCGACCGCGACTGGCCCCCCAACTCCGGGGCCCCAACCGCGACCCGCTCGACCCTCAGCGCTCCCGAAAGGATGGCCCGACGAGCGGCACGGCACGAGCTCGCCGGTGTGGGGCGGCGTATCGGCGGGCTCGCAGCCGCGCCGCTCCCTTCGAGCCGTTCCCAACCCTCACTTCTCTTTTTTCCGCTTCCCCCCTGCCCGCAACCACCCGATCTCCGCCTCGATCCGCGCCGCCCGGGCCAGTTGATATTCTCCGAGGGGGATGGCCCCCGCCTCGTGCCTGCCCTTCATGACGTGTTCCATCTTCTTCATCGAGTCGAAATGCGCCCGATGCGCCCCGATGCGCTGCTCCCCCTTCTCTGCCAGCGCCAGTTCCGCCTCCAGCAACAAGCGCGACGTCTTCCCCATCTCTGTCAGGGCGCCGCGCCCCGCCAGGAAGGCCGTCTCGATCCCCTTCATCCCCTTGCGCAGCACGTCGCGCCGCTCCACCAGCAGCGCCTTGATCTGCGCCTGCGTGGCGGCGTCGAGCGCCTTCCCCGCCTCCCCTGGCACCGGCGCCGCGCCGGCGCTCGCGCCCGCCAGCAACAAGGCCAGTCCTATCCCACCACAACGCAAGAACTCAGACATGGCACCCTCTCGGTTCGGTGACCGGGAGGAAATGGCATGCCCCGTAGGATGGGCCTCCTGAGCCGTCCTCCAGCATACCAAGTCCTGCCCATCGACTTAGACCACCCGCAACACCTCCGCCGCCAGAAGCTCGTCGAGCTTCCACTCGCGCAGCATCGTCTCCGCCACGACGCTCGCGAACACCGCGCCGACCTGCCGGCATGCCTGCTGCCAGTTCTCCTGGTGCCGGGCCAGCGCCGACCGATACTGCGCCGCCGCCGCCGCATCCACGAAGATTTCGTGGAACTGGTCGGTCTCCACGTCCACCAGCCGCACCGACTGGCCCTCGACCGGATGAACGTCCGCCTCGGCCAACACCTGCACCACCACGACCGCGGCCGCGCGCTCCCCGAAGGGCCGCAGCAGCGACAGCGGCTCGGCCTCCCAGAGCAGGTCGCTGAGCAGGATGCGCATGCCGCGCGGCTGCCAGCGGGCTGCGCCAACGCTCCCGGGGGGCCCGCGGTGCTCCAGTTCCAGTTCCTGCCACAGCGCCGGCGGGCCGCTCCCGCCGGCGATCGGGCGGCAGTCGCTGCCCAGGTGCCAGACGGCGTGGGCGAAGCCGGCGTTGCGCGCCGCCGTGGCGAAGAAGGCGGTGAGGGCCAGCGCTGCCGCCTTCTTCGCGCTGCCCTCCAGGGCCATCGAGCGCGATCCATCGAGCACCACGTCGAGATGAGGCGTGATCTCCTCGCGGAACACCTTTACCGACAGCTGATCCGTGCGAGCGTAGGCGTTCCAGTCGATGTGGCGCAGGTCGTCGCCCGGCTCGTAGGCGCGGTGGTCCTTGAACTCCAGCGAGCTGCCGGCGCGCGGGCCCATCGCGCCGCCCGCCAGTCCCAGCAGCGTGCGGCGCGGCAGGCCCAGCGCGTAGCGCTGGCCTGCTCGTTCGCCCTCGCTCAAACAGCGACGCAGCTCGTCCATCCTCTCACCCCGTCTGGATCGAGGTGGCGGGCGGCGCGCCCTCGGGGGCCGGCGCTGCCGGGGGCGGTTCGGGCTCGACCAGCACGACGTCGAGAATTTCGTCCCCACCCCGCCGGCGCAGCAGGGGCCGGAAGCCGAGCACCTGCCCGAAGAACCACGGCCCGCTCAGCGCCGTCACGATGACCGCCCATGCTGCCGTGAAGCCGAACGTCCACGTCGCGAAGTCGTCCGAGCCGCGGTAGGCGGAGAGGTTCGTCAGGGCCACGAATGGGTTGGACACCAGCCACCACTCGTGGCCGCTGTGGTAGCGCATCTCGTCCGAGAAGAACACGTAGGCGATCAGGTAGGGGAAGGCGCTGCCGATGCCGATCAGCAGCACCATCACCACCCACGTCCCCTGGCGCGGCAGGCTCGCGCCCATCGCGTAGGTTCGCAGCAGGACCGCCGTCATGGCATAGCAGTACACGTACAGCGCGAACAGCACGGCGAAGCGCGCCGCGCTCGCGCTGCTGTCCGCCCCGGCCATCGTCGGGCGCCAGGCGCGCCAGCCCTCGTTGGCCAACAGCGTCAGGCCGATCAGGCCCAGGGAGAGCAACACGCCGCCGGCTGCGCCGCTGGAGAACAGGAACGAGGGCAAGCGCAGGGAGACGTTCCGGGGGATGAGTCGCGCCACGCGCGGCCCCCAGGATGTGCGCTCGTTGATGCTGATGACGATCTGGAGACAACACAGAATGACGCTGACCACGCACCAGACGTACATCGGCCCATGCTCGCCGATGCCGCGGTGATTGGCGCTCCAGTAGGCGGCGAACGCCCCCGACGCCAGGATCGACCCGACGAGGAAGAGGCGCCCGGAGGGGGCGCGGTTCGACGACGGCGGGCTGATGATGGCGACCGTCCAGAAAAAGAACTGTCCGACGTTGAGCAGCACGCCCAGGACCGTTGCCCCGATGCCGAGCCAAATCTCGCGCGAGGCGTCGGTGAAGTCCAGGCCGAAGGCCATCATCGCGCTGGTCCCGCTCAGCACCGTGCCGAAGAGGATCGCCAGGCCGACGAACGTGATGAAGCTCAGGAGAAACTTGAGCGCCCGGTTGGCGGGCACGGCCGCGAGGAACAGGGCGATCTGCGTCCCGTAGAGCACGCCCAGGAAATCGATGCCGAGCATCAGCAGGATGGTCGGCATGTCGAGGCCGCGCAACAAGTAGGCAAACGTCATGAACGGGGCACAGGCGCTGAAGACCAGCAGCGCCAGGACGATCGCGGCCAGGAACTTGCCGCCGATGATCGAACTCGGGCGGAGCGCCGAGATGAAGAGCAGATCGACGTTGGTGTCGGAGCGCTCGGAGGCCAGGCGCACCGACACGTAGGCGGGGATCAGCAGCATGCAGGTGAACAGCAGCAGCCCCTGGAGAAAGGGGAAGATGCGCGTGCCGGCTCCCCAGTCGATGCCGTCGGCCCCGCCTCGGGCCTCGCGCAGCATCAGGAACAGGCCGACCACGAAGACCTGGATGCCCAGGTAGATCAGCAGGGCCGTCACCACGAGCCGGCTCTGCACGGCCTGGCGCAACTCCTTGACGACGATGGGGTTGATCCAGTCGTCGATCCGGTCGAAGAGGCTGGGGGCTTTCATTGCACGTCGCCCTTGGTCACGTTCATGAAGATCTGTTCGAGGTCGGCCCGCCGCGGGCGGAACTCCAGGATGCGGAAGCGCGCCCCGATCAGTTCCGCGAGCAGGTCGCAGCAGCTCTCCTCGTCCCCGGCCAGGTCCACTTCCAGCACGTCGTCCACCGCCCGCACGTCCTCGACGTCCCGCAGCGTCAGCAGGTGCTTGTGCAGCGCCTCGACCGGCCCGGTGGTGCGCACCACGACCGTCTGACACAGGAACTCCTCGGCGTGCAGGTCTTCGAGCGTGCCGGAGCGGAGGATGCGGCCGCGCTCGATGAAGATGGCGCCGGTGCAGATCTCGGCCAGTTCGGTGAGGATGTGCGAACTAATGAGGATGGCCTTGCCCTGCCCGGCCAGCACCTTGAGAAGCTCGCGCAGCTCGATGCGGGCGCGCGGGTCCAGGCCGGCGGCGGGCTCGTCCATGATGAGCACCGACGGATCGTGAACGAGGGCCCGCGCCACGCTGACGCGGTTCTTCATCCCCTTGGAGAGGGCGTTGAGGTGCTTCTCGCGGATGCCGAGGAGGTTGGTGAACTCCTCGATTTCCTCAACCACCTGTTTCCGTTTGGCGCCGCGAACCCCGTAGGCGCGGGCGAAGAAATCGAGATATTCGTGAACCGAGATGTCGCGATGCCCGGGCAGGGCGTCGGGGACGTAGCCGACGAGGCGATGGGCCTTCTCGGGGTTCTCGACGACGGAGACGCCGTCGATGGTGGCGTCGCCCGAGGTGGGCTCGTCGAGCGTGGCGAGGATGCGCATGGTCGTGCTCTTGCCGGCCCCGTTGGGGCCGACGAAGCCGAAGATCTGCCCCGACGCGAACGAAAACGAGATGTCGTTGACGGCGCGGGTGCTGCCGAAATACTTCTTCAGGTTGACGACGTTGACGCGCATTCAGTCGCCCTCCTTGAGGATGCCGATCACCACGGAACGATGGCCGCGGGCCCGGGCGCGGCGGAGCCCCGGCTCGAGGAAGGGGCTCGCGTCCAGTTCCGCCAGGTAGGTGCGAGGGACCAGCACCTCCTCGGGCACGGCCCGCCTCAGTGGGAGCGCACCGATCTTGCTGTAGAACCGCTCGCGAAGCTGGCCTGGCCCCTTCGTCGATAGCGATTTGTCGCTCGGCGCGAGCGTGGCCTGCGCCCCGGCCGTCACGGGCCCCGCCGAGTGCAGCCGGCCCTTCTCGTCGGCGTACCACAGCGCCTTCACGTCGGCGCCGAGCGCGTTGAGCGCCGTCAGTTTTCCATCCTCGCCCTTGCTGATGGTGATGCGCTCGCGGCGCACCTCCGACTTGCGGAGAAGGAAATAGGAGGGGACGCGCGCCGTCAGCCAGCCGCGCGCCAGGTGCTGGTCCCCGCCCCACTCGACGGTGCGCGGGGCGCCGCCGCCCTCGCCCCCCGAGCCGCGGTCCACGGCCAGGGCGGTCACCTCGGTCGCGATGCTGTAGCGCAGCCCGTCGCCGGGCGTGAGCGGGCTGTAGAGGCCGCTGCGGCCGAGGGTCGCGGCGCGCGGCGATTCGCCGGTCTGGTCGAGAACGGTGACGCTGTCCGTGCGGGCATGGCCCTGCCAGCCCTCGGCGATCACCATGTAGCCGAACACCGCGACGCAGGTGCAGAAGGAAATGAGCGGCACCGTCCACAACATCCAGATTTTGCGCTTGCGGCGGGCCAGCAGGCCGAGGTTGAGCGGGCCGATGGTCAGGCTGAAGAGGATCATCAGCACGAACAGGCCCCGCACCGGCACGCCCAGGTTCTCGACGACCGGGAAGGACTGGTTGAGGTCGGACAGCGTCCCGCTGCGGCCCCAGGCATTCCTCGTCTCGTGCCAGGAGCGCTCGATCTCGTTCCAGCGCTCGGGCCCGCCGGGCCCGGGCCGCGACCACTGTTGGTACTCCCGATCGGGAGAGACGAAACAGACGCCGAAGCCGGGCCGGTACGTGGCCCAGCCGTCGCGTTTCTCCCCGTAGCGCGACCAGCCGGGAGGCAGGGCAACCTTGCCGGGGCCGACGATCAGCAGCGAGCCGCCCGTCTCGGCGTACTGCCACAGGGCGGTGCGCACGGCCTGGCCGGCGGCGCCGGCCCGGATGAGGTCGTCGAGGTCCTCGGCGGTCACGACGATGCCGTCGTAGCGCGAGTAGCTCAGCCAGTTGGCGCCCCAGGCCGTGACCACCTGGTCGGCGCGCATCACGCCGAAGCTTCGTGTGGGGAAGTACACGTGCGGGAGGCCGAAGCCGCCCCCCCGGCCGGGCCCCCCGCCGAAGGGGCCGAAGGGATCGCCCCCCGGCAGGACGCGCCGGCTGACGAGCACCAGGGTGCTCGGGCCCGACGATCCGTAGCCGGCGCCGACGTTGAGGGGCACGGGCTCCTCCTTCAACTGCCCGTCGATCGTCACGGCGACGCCGCGGCCGTTCACCTCGGGGCGCGGAGGACAGAGGAGCGAAACCGTCACCGTCTGCCCGGCGCCGACCTCGACGCTCTGGCTCACGCTGCGGATCGACGTGTCGTAGCGCCCGCCGAACGATTGGTGCGGCAGGCTGAGCGTCACCTGATGGCCGCGGTCGGCGGAGCGATTGACGATCTGAAAGCGATATTCGGAGTAGCCGTGCGCCGTGGTCCCTTGCGGGGCCGCCTCGACCTCGAGGACGATCTCGCCGTAGGTGGTCTTCGCCTCGGCCGCCGCCGGAAGGAAGGCGCAGACGAGGAGGGCGAGCAGCGCGGCGGGGGCGGCGAGCCGGAGCATCTTGCCCCCCTCTCCCTGTACTCGGGG
>JBBSEZ010000092.1:0-26120 GCA_038239195.1 Gemmatales bacterium | reverse complement strand
CCGTTCGGCCGTCCGGCAGCGCGCGCGGGACGAAGCGCCAGCCGTAGCGAAAGGCGTTGACCGCCGGCACGTCGGAGGGCACCGAGCTCATCGCAAACCTCCC
This sequence comes from Gemmatales bacterium, assembly GCA_038239195.1. Lineage (GTDB taxonomy): Bacteria > Planctomycetota > Planctomycetia > Gemmatales > Gemmataceae > JBBSEZ01. The sequence goes on along the minus strand of JBBSEZ010000092.1, from coordinate 26,017 downwards.
ACCCAGATCGAGGACCACGACCGCGCCAACAGGATAACCAATGACGCCAGGCGGGCCAAGAGGGGATCACCCCGCGCCCGTCCGCGGCCAGGTTGGCGAGAAGTGATCCGATCTTGCTCGGTTCTGGCACCGGCGGCTCACTCCTTGGCTTGCTTTTTCAGGTAGCGAGCCAGGGCCTCGTCCGTGTGCATCTGCATCGCTTGGAGGACTTGTCCCAGCGTCCGCGATTGGCCAGGGCGCGGCCCCGGGTCGGCCCCGGCGAACCAGAAGCCGTTGACGCGGAGGAACGGCGAGCCGTAGCGCGTACCGTTTCGCCGGCACCAGGCGAGCGGCTCCTTGGCCTGCTCCAAGAGGAAGCCTCGCAGCTTCCGCGGTTTGGCCGGGAATTCCTCGTCGGGCATCTTGGCCAGGAAGTCGGTCTTGCCACTTCGCGGGTCGGCGGCGAATTGGCGCACGCCAGCCAGGGCCCGAAGGATGAGTTGGAGCCGGTGCAGTTCCTGGACGAAGGCCGCCGCCGCCGGCCCACCGCCCCGGGCCCGTTGGTGCATCGCCAGCCCCAGGTTCGCGGGCTGGGCCCGGTCCAGACGCGCGGCGGATTCCCGGGCCGCCGCACACAGGACGTGCAGGACGAGGGCGACTCGCTCGCCGTCGAGACCGCCGCCGTCCTTCCGGAATGCCCACACCAACGCCTCCGTCTGCTCCAGGAGCGGGTAACGCTCACCGGGGTAGCTGGGTTCGCCGGCCAAGGCACCCACCCAGGTTCGGAAGGCGACCTGGCGGTCGTCCTCGGCCGGGCGGCTGAGGACCTCGAGCCACAACGCCGGCCCGCCCTCGCTGGCGTGGCGCAGCGCGTCGATGGCCGCGTGCCGCAAGTCCCGGTCGGGCTCGTCGAGCGTCCGCTTCCGCTTCAGCGTCTTCGCGAGCCCCCGCGTGTCGTAGACCTTCCCCCATCCGTAGTGCTCCCCCCCGCGCAAAACGGCGAGACGCACTTCCTTCGGCTGGGCCTGGTCGGTGAACGTTTCGAGGAACGCGCCCGCGTCCCAGTGCGCCAGCGATTCGGCCACCGCCACGCGATCCTCGACGGTGCCGGAGCGGAGCAGTTCGAGCAGCGGTTCCCGGAAGTGGTGGTCGGCATCGCGCCGCCCCGCCACAGCGCGGATCGTCTCGAGGCGCACCTCCGGGTCTGAGTCGGCCAGCAGCTGCTTCAAGATCGACACGGCGTCGCCGGGATACCCACCGCTCCAACTCCTCACGAAGGCCCCCGTCTCGGGCCCTTCCTTCGGGGCCAGCGGGGCGCCCCCGACCAGGTAGCCGAGGATCGCCTTGCGCACCCGCGGGTCGGCGTCCTGGCGGAACTGCGCGGCTTGCTTCAGGCCGTCCTCGCGCCCCGCGAGCCGGGCGCGCAGGGCCTCGGGCGATTCACCGCGTTCCACCGCCCGGCGGAACTCGCGTTTGAATAGCGCGTCGGTCACCGGCGCGCGGAAGAGCAAGCCCCCACACAATGCCACCAAAGCCCCCCCGATAACGGCCGCCAGGACCGCCGGCCCCGCGCGCGACGCCTTGCGCGGCGGGGCCAACTCATCCTCCTCTTCCACCTGCCACTCCATTCGCTGCGCGACGGTCAACTTCACCGCAACCGCGACGACGCCGAACAGCAGCGCCAGCAGCAGGACGAGGGGCGGCAGCGGGGCGGCGGCGGCGAGTTGCATCGCCTGGCCGTACCAGCGGCAACCCTCCTAGTAGCCTCCGGTCCAGAAGGCGTTCACGCTCCAGTTGGTCTTGCTGTGCGAAGTGCTTCGGCCCGCCTCGCTGCTGGTGTAGCGGACGTGCAGGAAGGTCACCCAGCCCAGAAGGAACATCTGGAGGACCACAACGCCCCACCAGCGCCCCATCCCTTGCAGGCTGGCCCCGAGCCCCTCGCCCAGCGCGCGGGGGAACGGGCTTCGGCTGCGCAGCGCCGTGAGTAGGAGGGCCGCCGTGAAAAGGTTCCAGACGAGGCTGCCCATCGCGAGGAAGATCAGGCCGAGCGGGAGCGCCACGGCGGCGAGGGCCAGCCCCACGACGAGCAGGAGCAGCAGCCCGGCGGTGCCGATGGCCAGCACGCCCAGCGCGCGCAGGAACCAGCGCGCCGGGTGGGCGAGGGGCGCGCAAAGCTCCACGGAACCATGCTCGACAGCCTGGAGCACCAGAGAGGTCGTCCATCCGGCATGGAGGACGGCCAGGAAGATCGATACGAGCAGCGGAGCGGACAGCGCCAGCGACAGCCGCAGCACGTTGCCCTGCCACACCGGGGCGGCGAAGGAGGCGAGCTCCGACAGCGAGGCCAGCCCGTTGACGGCGGCGCCGAGGGTGAAGGTCACGCCGAGCGGCACGAGTAGATCGGGGTGGCGCAGCAGGGCCCCGGACGCCCGCGGTGCGACGAGAGCCAGGAAGAGGAGGACGAGGAGGCCGGCAAAGAAGAGGACCGCGAGGCCCCATTCCTGACGCGGTTTGAGCGGGGGCAGCGACGCGACTTCCCAGGCCAGAACGGCCAGCGGACCGAGGACGGCAACCAGGCGCAAGAACAGCGGGCCGACCGACATGACTGCCCCTCCCCTTCTCCTCCGATTCGTCTCGTTCTATGCCGCCCCGACCTGCCCCGGCAAGCCCGGTCCCTTGAGGGCGAGGCGCGCCGTCGCTATCATCCTTATTGCAGGAGGACGGGACCGTTGCCGCCCGCCCGCGAGGCCCGACCCTCGCCCGGCAAAGGAGCTTCCGGCGTGCCCGATTCAGCGACGTCGCAAGGCCTCGAGCACCGACTGGCCTTCAGCACCAACGCCTATCTGAATTTCTCCTTCGCCGACGCGGTGGCCCGCCTGGCGAAGATCGGCTACAACGGCGTGGAGATCATGGCCGACGTGCCGCACGCCTGGCCCGCGTTCCTGCTGCCCGAGCAGAAGCAGGGGCTGCGCGACGCGCTGGCGAAGAACGGCCTGGCCATCTCCAACGTCAACGCCTTCATGATGCACGCCGTCAACGACCCCCGCCAGCACTACTGGCGCCCCTCCTGGATCGAGACTTTATGGTGGGGGGAGCCCGCCGCCAGCGCGAACTTGCCGTGTGAGAGGGCCCTCGCGCCTGATAGAATCGATGGGCAGGCGAACCATCGGGGCCATGCCGAGGGAGGCCGGATCATGCCCGCAGCCGATGATTTCAGAAACCAGTTTGACGAGGCAGGGCGTTACCGGAGCGGCGACGGCGTGTCGAACGTCGTGTTCGCGACAATGGGCGGTAGCCGGTTCCCTGGCAGGCTCCACTTCAAGAACGGCCTGTGCGTCCGGGCGGAGCTGGAACGGGGAGGTGACTGGGGCCTCCCGGACGAATCGCCGCTCAGCGGGGCCCGCTTTCTGTTGCACGTCGGCGAGGACAAACCGCAGGGCATCGCCATCTATGAGGGGCGGGTCTTTCCTCTGGAGGAAGTCCCTGCCCGGAAACGCGATTTCCTGGCCAACGTCCGGATCGCCAGAAACCTGTTCGTCCATCCTCGCGTCGAGGCCGACAGTCCGAGCGTCGATGCCGCGACGACTGCCGGCTTGCTAGCCCGGGCGGCAATCTGGTTGACGCCAAAATCCGTTGCCGGGTTCGACCCCGCCGATTTCTCCGAGCTCGGGCCCGCGCGACAGCAGGAACTGCAAACCGCCGTGCAAAACTTCCTGGCGGTAGCGAAGGAGGTGCCCGCCCAGAAGGCCCCGACGGGCGCCCAGTACGACGACGGCAGCGTCGCCTTTTTGAAGGTCCTGCAAATCCTCGAGCCTTACCTGCCGATGAGCGATGAGGCAGGGGACGTGGAAAAAGCGCTTCGGAAGGTAGATTTCCCCCCCTGGATGGTGAACTGGGATTACGAGCTCGGCAGCGATTCGGACGGCGTGGCTGCCGTGTGGGTAAACGTGTTTGCCGACGAGACAGCCCTTCCCCGAGGCCAGCTCGGCCGAGCGGTGGAGGACTTGACCTCGAAGATTCGCCAGGCATTCGCAGGCTTAAAGATCGAGCGGTGGCCCTACATTCGGCTCAAGACTGCACTGGAACATAAAGCGGGATGAGGGAAGTGACGATGCCCATCGACCCTCAGCAGCTCCTGAACCTGGCAAGGGAACTGGTAGACAAGCCCGTGGCAGTGCGGACGGAAGCCGATCTGCGTCGTGCGGTTTCAACCGCGTACTATGCCGTCTTCCATGTCTTCATCAACGACGCGATGGCACTGTTCGTGAAAGACCCTGCTTTCGGCGCCCGGGTGGGCCGAGCTTTCCAGCACGGCATCATGAAAGGCGTCTGCTCGCAGTACTCGCCCCAAAAGCCAAGCAAGGGCGGCCAGTTCGTGACCCCAACGGGACAGCCTCTCGCCGAGGAAGTGCGGCGAGTCGCGGCGGCCTTCGTCGCGTTGAACGAAGCGAGAGAGGAAGCCGACTACGACGGCGGTGTGACCGTGGAACACGCCCGCGCGAACAGCGAAGTCGAGCGAGCGGAAACCGCTCTCCCGGCCTGGCTGACCGCGCAGGCGCACCCGTCTGCTCTGGAGTTTCTCCAAGACCTGTTCTGCAAATGCATCATGCGTCGGTAAGTCGCGCGCCGAGGCGTTCTCTGCCGGCCCCTTCCCGGCAAGCGAGACGCTTGCCGCCACGGGGCCTCTGCCAATTTGCCATGCTCCCCCCCATCGCCCTCGCGCTCGGTCCCTTGAGGGCGAGGCACGGCGTCGCTATCATCCTGGAATACGACGACTGAGCGGCGACCGGGGAGGGACGATCGTGAAGCTGGCCTTCAGCACCAACGCCTACCTGAATTTCTCCTTCGCCGACGCCGCCACGCGCCTGGCGCGCCTGGGCTACAAGGGCGTGGAGATCATGGCCGACGTGCCGCACGCCTGGCCCGCCTTCATGCTCCCCGAGCAGAAGCAGGGGCTCCGCGACGCGTTGGCGAAGAACGGCCTGGCCATCTCCAACGTCAACGCCTTCATGATGCACGCCGTCAACGACCCCCGCCAGCGCTACTGGCACCCCTCCTGGATCGAGCCCGACCCGCACTACCGCCAAATCCGCATCGACCACACGCGCCGCGCCCTCACCCTCGCCAGGGAGCTCGGCGCGCCCTGCATCACCACCGAGCCCGGCGGGCCCGTCGAGCCGGGCGCCTCGTGGAAGGCGGCGCTGAAGCTGTTCGTCGAGATGATAAAGCCGGTCGCCGAACACGCCGAGAAGGAGGGCGTGTTGCTGCTCGTCGAGCCGGAGCCGGGGCTGCTCATCGAGACGGCCGACCAGTTCCTCGAATTCATGCAGCACGTCGATTCGCCGGCAGTCGGCCTCAATTTCGACGTCGGCCATTCCTACTGCGTCGGCGACGACCCGGCCACGACCATCCCGCGCGTCTACCAGTACGTGCGCCACTTCCACCTCGAGGACATCGCCGCCACTCGCGTGCATCATCATCTGGTCCCGGGCGACGGCGCCATCGACTTCGCCGCCACGCTCCGCACGATCGAGGGGCTCGGCTACACCGGCTGGGTGACGATCGAGCTCTACCCCTACGTCGATGACCCCGACGAGGCCGCCCGGCGGGCCTTGAAGCGGATCGCGGAGGTACTCGCCACCCTATGAGCTCCCTGCGCGCCTACGCTCGGCTCCTGCGCCTGCCGAACCTGCCCACGGCCCTGGCCGACGTCTGCCTGGCCGCGCTGGTCACGTCCGCCTTGCCCTCGCGCTGGGCGGTCTTTTCTCTCCTCCTGCTGGCGTCGGGCTGTCTCTACTGCGCCGGCATGGTGTGGAACGACTATTTCGACGTCGAACAGGACAAACGGGAGCGGCCCGACCGGCCTTTGCCTTCCGGCGAGGTTTCGCCGCGCGCCGCCGCCTGGCTGGGCGCGGGGCTGATGGTGGCGGGGCTGTGCTTCGCCCTGGTGGCCGGGCAGGTGAGGGCGTCGCGCGGCGAGGCCAGCAGCCCGGCCGGGCCCGCCGTGGTGGCGCTGCTGCTGCTGCTGGCCATCTTCGCTTACGATGCCTGGCTGAAGCGCACCGCGATGGGCCCCGTCAGCATGGGGACGTGCCGGTTCCTGAACGTGTTGCTAGGCCTGACGGTGTCGCCGCCCCTCTCGTGGACGGCGGCGGCGCACCTGGCCCTGGTCGTGGGGCTCTACGTCGTCGGGCTGACGTGGTTCGCCCGCACCGAGGCAAGGCAAAGCAAGGCGGGGATGCTGGCCGGGGCGGCGAGCGTGATCCTCGCCAGCCTGGTGCTGGCGCTGGCGCTGCCGGTGCATCAAGCCCAGCCGGGGGATTGCTCGCCACTGTTCCCCTACTTGCTGGTGGCGCTCGGCTTTGCGCTGGCCCTGCCGATCCACCAGGCGATCCTGTCGCCCACGCCCGGCAAGGTGCAGACCGCCGTGAAGCGCTGCCTGCTCTGCCTGATCGTGCTCGACGCCGTCCTCGCGACCGCGCTGGCCGGCTCGGCGGGGCTCGTCCTCCTGGTGTTGCTTGTCCCGTCGCTCTACCTGAATCGGCGGAGTTGGTTGTACGCGACGTGAGCGGCGAGCGGTCTGCTCAGGCGACCGGCAGGAAATGGCATCCCTGTAGGACGGCCCTCCCGAGCCGTCCTACAGCAAACCAAGTCCTGCCGCTCGCATCACCGCGGTCAGAGAGGGTTGAGCATGCTGTCGCTCCAGGGCAGTCGGCGGCGTTTGTGCGATGGCCTGGCGCGGCGCGAACTGCTGCACCTCGGCGGGCTGAGCGCGCTCGGCCTGACGCTCGCCGATGCGCTGCGCGCCGCCCCGGCCCGCGCCCCCGGCGCCTCGCGCAACTTTGGTAAGGCCAAGTCCTGCATCCTCCTCTTCCCCTACGGATCGCCGCCTCAGCACGAGACGTTCGACCCCAAGCCCGACGCCCCCGCCGAGGTTCGCGGCGAGCTCGGCAGTATCGCCACCTCCATGCCGGGGCTGCGGATCTGCGAGTTGCTGCCGCGCGTTGCCCGCGTCATGGATCGCGTCACCGTGGTCCGCTCGGTCACGCACCGCTATCCCGTGCATGGCGTGGCCTACGCCCTGACCGGCATGCCGACCTACTCGCCCGCCCTGGAAGCCAGGCCGCGCGACCCCGAGCACTGGCCGTTCATCGGCTCCGCCGTCGATTACCTGGAGGAGCAGCGCCTCGGGGGGCGCGGGGGTGCGGGCCCGCGCAACGTCGCCCTGCCGTGGATGCTCAACTCGAAGACCGACCTGCTCGTGAACGCGGGGCCGTTCGCCGCCTTCCTGGGCCAGGCCTACGACCCGGTGTGGACCGACTACGACGGCGCCGGCACGCGCATCGCCCCGCCCTACACCCAGGGGCAGGCGAAGCGCTTCCACGACCCCTTCGCCCGCACTACGCCGGCCGGCCGCTTCTCCTTTTCCGCGGGGGGCGGGGCCGACGTCCCCGTCGAGCGGCTCGCGCTGCGGCGCTCGCTGCTGAACCAGTTCGAGGCCGCCCGACGTGGCGCCGATCGCGCCCTCAACGCAGGGGCGATCGACCGCCAGCGGGCCATGGCGTTTCGCCTACTGACCTCCTCCGCCATGCGGCAGGCGCTGGACGTCGGGAGGGAGCCGTTGCAGTCGCGCGAGCGCTACGGCATGACGCTGTTCGGCCAGTCGTGCCTGGCGGCCCGGCGCCTGGTCGAGGCGGGGTGCAAGTTCGTCACGGTCTTCTGGGATGGGTACGGGCAGTTCGCCAACTGCGCCTGGGACACGCACCAGAACCACTTCCCGCGCTTGAAGGAATACCTGCTCCCAGGCCTCGACCTGGCGTACTCCGCGCTGATCGAGGACCTGGAAGCGCGCGGCCTGCTGGACGAGACGCTGGTGCTGTGGCTAAGCGAGCACGGACGAACGCCGCGGATCGATTCGCGCTGGAAGGGCGGCGGGCGCGATCACTGGTCGCGCGTCTATTCGGTGGCGCTGGCCGGCGGGGGCGTGGCCCGCGGGCACGTCGTCGGCGCCAGCGATCGCCTGGGCGGGGAGGTGAAGGCGACGCCGGTGTCTCCCAAGGACGTGCTGGCGACGGCGTTCCACCTGCTCGGCCACGACCCGGAGACGACGGTGCGGGACCGGCAAGGGCGGCCGTTGCCGGTAGCAGGGGATGGGCGGGTGCGCGAGGAGGTGCTGGGAGTGTGAGCGCGACGACAACGGCTCGGTTTTCCTCGGTTGTCTTATACGGCCGGCGGACGAAGCCATCGCGCTCGTCGCGATACCGCAGGGTGAAGGCGTCTGACCCGTTCCTCCGCACGCGGCAGGCGAAGCAGGGGGCCGTTCCTTCGTGGGTCTCCGCGCCTTCCGCTCCGTCATCAGGGCCCCATCGTCGAGTGCCGGCCACGCGGTTTCGGAGGGGGAACTCCTTGCGAGCATCGTACCACACGTTGACCTGACCGATGAGGGAGGCGGCCCCTGACTCGTCCAGGGGCTGCCAGACTGCCTCGACGTTCCGACGCAACAGCGCCCGACCGTCCTCGACGACAACGGGCTCGACTATCCAGCGATAAATCCCCTCCGGCTTGCGCACGCCAATGGCGAACGCGAAGATGAGGAGCGCGGCCTCAAACAAGCTGCCTCCGAGATGCGAAAGAGCGCGCTCGTCCGCGTCGTCGGCTTCCGGCAGGTCGAGGTAGCCGATGATCTGCACGCCGAAGGATCGCAGCGTCGATTTCCCGTCCTCGAGGGCCTCGACCAGAAGGTCGATGGCCATGTCGGTCCCGGTGTGGGATCGGACGCCCACGTCGCGTTGTTGGGTCAGCACGAGAGAGGCGAAGGCAACGGCCCTCTCCTCGATGAACCACGCGCCATGTTTCGTCACGTTTGCACCCGGTCACGTGAAATGGGGGCCTGCCAGTACCATGCTCGCCACGCTCCAGAACCAGCCCTCACTTCAAGGCCTTGATCTTGACGTTCTTGAACCAGCACGGCGGCCCGTGGTCCTGTAGCCCCAAGTATCCCCTTCGCGGATGGTCCTTGTACGCCACGTCGAACTTGCGCCGCGTCCCGGGCTGGCGCCGTCCCCGAGCTCGTCCGTGGTCTACCGTCGCGAGAGAGAAGATTGGCTGACCGCGTTCCGCCCACCTTCACCGCCTGAGGTATCCTCGGACGTACGCGTAGTCGATGCGTGCGTCCTTGTTCACCCCAGCGCCCAGCACGCGCTCGAAGTCCCCCTCGGCAAAGGGCCGCATGCCGTAGTCCGCGTAATGACGCCCACGCAGGAAGGCCGCGTAGGCCGAGTGGGCGTCCTTCCGCACGATTACGGCGTCCAGGTCGGCCTTCATGTTCGAGTAGTCGAACCGCAGGGCGTAGAGCCGTGCGCGCTCCAGGCGCCGCGCCGAGTCGGCGGGGGCCTTCCGGAGTTTCTCGTCGAGGTCGGCCAGGGCCTTCTCGTTGGCCCCGTTCACTTCCCGGGCGAACCGAGGTTGGTGCTTCTCGCAGCGGGCCCGCTCGGCCGGCGTCATTTCGTCCCAGACGCGCTTCGACACGGACCTCTGGCACTTCCACGCCGTCTGGAGATGGTCCAGAGACAACTCGTAGATTTGTTCCATCCCTTTCAGGTAGCCGGCCCGGTTGCCAATGCCTCGGACCTGACCGGAACTGCTCATCAACGCCCTCGTTCGGGCGGCCGACGCGACGCGAAGCGTTCGCATCATCTCCGCGACCGCCTCGTTGGTGTCGGCCACGGGGTCGTCGTCGTGGAAGCGGATCGACTTCTCCAGGGGAGGCCGGAAGATGCCGTTGCGCGCGAACAGGTCCAGGTAGAGCCGATCGCGGATCGTGGCCAGGTCGGCGACGCGGTCCTCGAGCTTCTGTTCCGCGGGCGTCAGCTTTTCCTGCGCCCGATTGTGGCGCGCGCTGATCAGATCGGCCACCTTGCCGCGCGGCTGCGTCAGGGCGCGCAGCGCACCGGCGTGGCCCGCGCGAGCGGCCTTCTCGTACCACTTGGCGGCTTCGCGCTCGTCGGGCGAGTCGCCGCGCGAATGAAGCTCGCCCAGCTCGAACATGGCGGGGACGTAGTCCGCGTCGGCGGCTAGGCGGAGCAACTCCAGCCCTTTCGTTCGCCGGGCGGCGTCCCCCTTGGAGAGGAGCTTCCCGGCCTGTACCCAGCCCTGGTAGAGCCCGGTATCGCCGGCCTTGCGGTAGTAGGCTACCGCCTTGCCCTCGTCCTTGGCCACGCCCTGCCCGGCCTCCCACATCCCGCCGAGCAGGTACAGCGCCGCCGACTCGTTCTGCGCCGCCGCCTTCTCCAGCCACTGGCGGGCGCGGTCCGCGTCCTTCGGCACGCCGCGCCCGTGGAGGTAGTGGCCGGCCAGGAACGTCTGCGACGTGGCGTGGCCGACGTTCGCCAGCTCCTGGAAGGCGGGCAGCGACCGGGCGTAGTCCCTGTCGCGCACGAAGTACGACTTGGCCAGCGCGACCTCGGCCAGGGGGTGGCCCTGCTTCGCCCCCAGCTCCACCAGGCGCATGCCTTCACGATAGTTGGCTCGCAGTCCGCGCCCGGAGTTGTACATGTCAGCCAAAACCATCTGGGCGGTCAGGTCGCCGTCGGCGGCCTGGGCCTTGAGGTTCGCCGTTGACCGGCCCAGCAGCCCCCAGGCCTTCTCGACATCTTTCTTGACGCCCGTCCACGGCTCGAGGTAGGCCATGCCCAGCACCCCCTGCGCCGGGGCGTAGCCCTTGGCGGCGGCCTTCTCGAGCCAGGCGATGGCCGTCTTGCGGTCGATGCCGACGACGTCAAACCCGTCCGTGTAGAAGACCGCCAGGTAGAACTGGGCTGGGGCGTGGCCCTTGCCGGCGGCCTTCTCGAAGTGGGCGAAGGCAGCCTTCACGTCGCGCTTGCCGTCCTTTCCGAGGAACAGCGCCAGGCCCTGGTGGAAGTCCTTGTTCTTCCGGGCGGGGAGCACCGGGACGGCCTTCGGCCCCTCCTTCGGGGCGCCAACCTTGGGAGACGGCCCGCCAACCCGCGACAGTTGGCTGAACTCTCCCGTCCCGAAGTAATTGATGACCAGGAAGCCGTCCTGGAAGGAGAAGTCGCGCACTTCCTTGGAGGACTTCCCCTTCGCGCCAGGAACCTCAAGCACGAGTCGGTGCTTCCCCTCCACGCGCCAACTCCCTTTGGTTTGGCGAAGGCGCCCCAGGCGCGGCGCGTAGTGGTGCGTGAAGGTGCCATCGGCGCGGAAGTCCCAGAGCTCCGCGCCGGAATAGTCTCTGTTGCGCAAGAAGTAGCTGCCCAGGTAGCGGTCGCCACGCCAGCGCCCGACCAGGGGCAAGGCCTCCTTCGCGGGGGCGTCCTTGGCGCGGCCGGGTACGTCCTGGGCCAGGCCGGCCGTCAGCGACGTCAGGGTGATACAGAGTGCCAGCAGTCGTGTACTCACGTGCAGTCTCCTGTCCTGTTCGAGTTTGGAGGGCGTTACCGCTTCGGGAGCTGCTCCACCTTGGGGGCCGTCTCCGATTCGCCCGGTGTTCCACGTTTCCGAAATCGATCCGAACCTTCTTCGTGTGGACGTTGTTGCGATCGGCCGCCATTCTCTACCAGCCAGGACGACCTTATCGGAGGAAGAAGATCTGGCACCGAGGGAGGGCCCCCCGAAACGCCCTCACGCCGGCAAGCGTCACGCGGGTCGAAACGAGGAAAACTCTCTGGAGCGCGAAGAGGCCCTCGAGCTCCCGCAGGCCGCCGTCGCCGACCGCCGTCGCGCTGAGGCTGAGAACCTGAAGTCTGCTCAGGCTCTTCAAGTGCTTCATCCCCCCGTCCGTCACCTTCGTGAGCCTGAGGCTGAGGTAGAGGAGTTTTTTCATGCCGCCGACCTCCTTTAAGCCCGCGTCGGTCGTGGCCGTCTGCTCGAGGGAAAGCGACTTCAGGTTCGGGAGGGCCCTGAGTTCCTTCAAGCCAGCGTCCGTTATGTTTGTGCCGGTGAGGACAAGCGTATCGAGCGCGGTGAGGCCCTTGAGCTCCCGGAGCCCTTTGTCCGTCACCCTCGTGTGGCTCAGGTCGAGGTAAGTTATGTAAACGAGGTCTTTTATCTCCTTCAAACCGTCGTCGGTGACCTTGCTAAACTGTAGATTGAGGAGGTCCCTGTTTTTGGCCGTCGCGGACAGTGGCCCCCCTCCACTGTCGGTGAAGCTGAGGGCGTGGAGGTGCCCTGTCGCCCGGAGCGCCTTGAGTCCCGCGTCCGTCACCTGCGAACTGCTGAGGTAGAGCTGCTTCAGGCGAGGGAGGCGTTTCAGTTCCTCCGCGCCCGTCCCCGTCACCCGGGTGTGAACGACGTCGAGTTCTTCGAGCTTCTGGAGGCCTTTCAGTTCCTTCAAGCCGGCGTCGGTCACTTTCGTCGAGGAGAGGAAGACCTTCCGCAAGTTGGTGAGCCCTTTGAGCTCCTTCAAGCCCTCGTCCGTCACTTTCGTCCCGCCGAGAGAAAGGACCTGGAGGTTGGTCAGGCCTTTGAGCTCCTTGAGCCCGGCGTTGGTGGCCTGCGTGTGCGCCAGGTCGAAGAGGAGGACGTCCTCGGCCTTCTCGGGCCGCTTCTTGCTTCGCGTGGTGGCCCTGCTCAAGGCGTGCAGGAGCCCCGCGGCGCGGAGCTCCTTCAAGGTTGCGTCCGTCAGGTGTTCGTGGGGGAAGACCAGCGATTGAAGGTTTTTGAGGTCTTTCAGTTCTTTTATCCCCGCGCTCGTCACTTTCGTGGCGCGAAGGTCGAGGTAGCGAAGGCCCGGCAAGTCGTTGACGTGCTTCAGCCCGGCGTCCGTCACGCGCGTGAAGCGAACGTCCAGGGAGTACAGGTTCGTCACGTGCTTCAGCTCCTTCAGCCCCGCGTCGGTCACCTGCGTGTAGGTGAGGTCGAGCCCGAACGGGAAGGGCACCGAAAGGGCGCTCAGCTTCGCCAGCTTGGCGTTGGTGGTCGATTTCGGCAGGCGAAACCAGTGCAACCTCTCCCCAATCTCCTTGCTCGCGAGGGGGACGTGCAGGCCGCCCACCTTCGAGAAGTCGTTGACCGCCTTGCGGAGCTGCGCCTCGGAGGGGCCGGCCGGCCCCGGTTGCGCGGCCAGGCAGCCGACGGGGCAGGGCCCCGCCATCAGCAGGGCGAACAGGGCCCCCACGGCCCCGACCGTCTTCCTCGTCGTGCGAATCATGCGCGCTCTCCCCGGACAGGTTAAAGGTCGTGCGTCGCCTACCGCCAGTCGCCCGTGAGCGTGAAGGCCGCCCAGTAGTAGGGGTGGGCCGCCGGCGCCTTGCCGGCCTTCTTCAACTGCTCGCGCCGCGCCTTGATCGTGCCCAGTTGCGCCTGCCGCAACGCCTCGGCCCGGCCCTGGCCGCGCGCCAGGTTGTCCCAGAACGCCTTCATCAATTCCGCGCTCGCCGCATCCGGTATCTTCCACAGGGTGGCCACCACGCTCTGGGCCCCCGCGAGGTGAAAGCACTGGCGCAGGGCCGTCACCCCATCGACCTCCAGGACCACTCCCCGGCCCGTCTCGCAGGCGCTCAACACCACCAGGCGCGTGCCGCGCAGGTCTATCTCGATGATCTCCCGGCCCGTCAGCAGGCCTTCCTCGCGCCGCTGGTTGGCGCCGGCAAACACCAGCCCGCACCGGAACAGGCCCGGCACCGAGGCCTTCCGCGCGGGCGCTTCCTCTGCCCCGCCAAAGGCGCCCGGCCAACTCTCGGCCTGCTCCTCGTCCACGAAGTAGCCGTGCGTCACCAGCACGAGCACGCGCGGTTGCCGGGCCTCGACACAGACGCTCTTCCGGGCCTTCGCTCCGGTGTAGACCTTTGGGGCGCCCTTCGCGTAGGTCTTCAGGCGGGGGGCAATCGCCTCGATCTCGTCGCCCGCCTCGCGCAGGTGTTCCCAGCGGGTCAACCTGTCCCACGGAAGCCCCTCCGAGCCGCGCAGCAGCGGGTGCCAAGGCTGCGCCCGCGGAGCGCCGGGGGCGGCCACCTTCAGGTCGAAATCGGGCGCCCCCACCACGAGCGCAGGCCCCTTCGCCTCGCGGGAGCGGTCGGCCACCAGGTCGCGCGCCGTCGTCAGATAGCTGATCTGGTAGCGCTCCAGGGCATACGCCCGATCGGGCAACGGCAGGGCGCCCCAGGGCACCAGCCACAGCGAGGCGTCCGGGCTGATCAGCCAGTGCTTCTCCTTGCCGATCGCCGGCAGCAGCGGCTTCAGGACCAGCTCGGAGAGCCGGGCCAGCGGCTTCCGGAGGATCGCCTCGGCATCGGCCTCCGTCTCGAAGCCGAGGGCCTTTGGCGCCGAGGCCATCGCTTTCTGGAAGGCCCGCACCGCCAGGTCGATGGGCTCGGCCGGGCCCAGGTCGATCAGGCGAACGTCCCCGCGTCGCGGCGTCACCCAGGCGGCGTAGCGCGCCGGCTTCCAGGCGGCCGGGCCGGGCCGGGCCTTGAAATCGTGGAGGGTGAACCGGGCGACGTCGATCAGGACGGCGCCCTCGGGCAGGTTGCGCCGCACCTCGTCGAGGTCGATCCAGGACCGGAGCCGAAGAGGAACTTTGCCGGTCTTTTGCAACTGCTTCACGAGGCCCTGCTCCTTGTCGCCCAGCCGGGTCAGCTCCTTCTTCCACTCCTTTTCCGAGACGGCGCGCGGCGGGCTGAGGGCCAGCGGTGCCCTCCCCATGCGAAGTTTCACCAGCTCCAGCCCCTGCCCCTTCAGCTCGCCGTCGGCGAGGTCGCGGGCCAGCAGGTTGATCTCCCGCAGCCCTTCCATGAACTGGGCCTTGCCGTTGACCAGCCAGGCCGCCGACTCGGCCACCTTCCGGGCGTCCGCGCGCTCCTGCCAGGCGAGCGTGAGCGGGCCGTACAGGTCCCCGCGATACGTCGTCCCCAGGTATTTCTTCATCTCGGGCCCGGATTGGTAGGGAAGAAGGTCGGCGACGTACTCCGTCGTGCCGCGTCGCGCCTGATCCAGTAACGGCCAGGCCTCCTTCTCCTTCCCCCGGGAGGCCAGGTAGCGCGCCAGGGTGGTCGTCGCCCGAATGCGCCGGGGGTCTTGCGGCACCGAGCGCTGCTCGTAGGCCTTGTGGGCCTTCCGGTAGAGCGGCCCGGCCTCGCCGTCCTGCCCGAGGACGTCGTGCAGGGTGGCCAGGTTCACGAGCGTTTCCGCCACCGCGAGGGGGTTGTCGGCCTTCTCCCGGTGGGCCAGCAACTTCTCGTAGAACGAGATCGCCTTGCGGTGCTCCTTCTTGCCCCGATAGACCAGCGCCAGATTTTGCCAGACGGCAGGCAGCCCCGGCGAGCGCCCCCGCAGTTCGCGCTCGCGGACGTCCAGCGCCTCCAGCAGCAATTTCTCCGCCAGGTCGTACTGCTTCCGCAGCAAGTAGTGATGCCCCAGGTTGTTGCAGTTCCGGGCAATTTGTTCCGGCACGCGCCGCACTTTCCGCGAGTCCTTGACGATGGCCAACCCGGCCCGCAGGTGTTCCTCGGCCTGCTTCGACTGGCCCATGTCGTCGTAGAGGACGCCGAGGTTGTTGTGGCACCGGGCCCGGGCGAACCAGTCCGGGGGCTCGCGCTTCTTCAGGGCCTCGAGGTTCTCCCGATGGAGCTTCTCGGCGAGCGCGAAGCGGCGCAGGAGACGGTTGAGCTCGGCCAGGTCGCTGCGGCCGTCGATCACCGCGGGATGGTCCTCGCTCCCCCCCTTGCTTTTGACCAGGCGCTGGATGCCCTCGAAGCGGGCACGGGCCAGGGGCTCGGCCCTGGCGTACTGGCCGGTGTCGCCAAGCAGGATGGCCAGGTTGCCCATGCTGACCAGGAGGCCCGGGTGGTCCGGGGCGAGCCGCTTCTTGGCCAGGTCGTAGGCCTTCTGCTGCACCTGGAGGGCCTCGCGCACCTTGCCCCGGTTGCGCAACAGCGCAGCCGCCTTGGTCAGCTCGAACACCTCGTCCTCCGCAGCGAGGTCGGCTCGCAGCAAGCAGAGAGGCGCCAGGAGCAGGCCGCCCAGCAGACAAATTGCCCTCGCCATCTTCTTTCCGCCTTTCATTCTGAGGCCCTCCGCGTCATCGCCGCGCCGCGCAGGTCACCGGAAGCTGAAGGCCTTGGGGAACAACCGGCGCAACTCGTCCCGGCGAAACGTCAGCACGTCACTCGGCACGGTCAACGACCCCAGGTTTTCCAAAGACAAGTCGCGCAGCCCCGCGATTGTCACGTTGGTGTCGAAGAGATGGAGGACCTGCAAGTCCTTCATGTCGGTCAAGGCCGCGAGCCCGCCGTCGGACACCTGCGTCTTCGTCAAATCGAGCCACTTCCAGCGCTTGTTGCGGCCGAGCTCGCGCAGGCCGGCGTCGGAAACGGCGGTGTTTGCCAGCCGCAGGTCCCGAAGGGCGACGTGTTTGCCCAGCGGGGCCATCGCGGCGTTCGTGACCTTCGTCCCGGAGAGGTTCAGGCTTTCCAGGTCCGGGCTGTTCGCGGCGATCGCGGCGACCGTCGCGTTATCGGCCGGCAGGCCCATCAACGACAGGGAGCGCCAGCCCTTTTTGCCGCGGAGCCGTCCCAGGGCCGCCGGCGACAAGGTCGTGCCGCCGAGGTCCAGGTGCTTCAGCCCGGGCGACCGAAGCAGCATCGCCAGGCCGGCGTCGGAGATCGTCGTCTCGGAGAGGTTCGCGCGCTCGAGCAGGGGGAGCTTGCCGAGCCACGAGGCGGCCGCGTCGCCGGCGCGCGTGGCGCCGAGGTCGATGGAGCGCAGCTCGCGCAGCCCCCCAAGAAGCCGCAGGCCGGCGTCCGTGGTCCAGGTCGTGGAGAGCGTGAGGGTGCGCAGCGCAGGGAAGTGGCGCAGCAGGGCCACTTCCTCGTCGCGGAGGTGGCAATAGCTCAGATCGGCAGCGACCACCTTGCCCTTCGCGCCTTCGCGTTTCAGCTTCGCGCCCGCGAGGATCAACCGCCGTGCGGCCCGGCCCGCCTCGGTGTCCTTGGGGAAATCCGCGGCCGACTTCTTGAGGGCCGCCATGCCCGCGCGCTGCGACTTCAGGATCGCCAACTCGCCTTCCGCGTTCGCCTGCGCCTCGACCTCTTCCCGGATCTCCGCCTGCCGGCGGGCGATGAGGGAGGCCCGCAACGGGCTGCCCTCCGGAAGCACGGCGACCCTGTCGGCGAACTGACTGCCGCGAATCAACGCCTGCGTTCGCGCGTTGCCGACCTTGGCGCTGGCCCTGTCGATCTCGGCGCCCGTCGGCTCGCGCAAACCGACCTTCGCCCAGCGCGCCGCGGAATGGAGGTTCGTGAACGTCAAGTTGCCGCGATACGCAGCCTGCAAGCGCCTGGCGTCCGCCATGCAAGCGTCGAATTGGCCCGCGTGGAAGCAGGCAATCGCCCGGTCGAAGTACAGCCCGCCGTCGCGCGGCGCCAGGCGAATCGCCTTGTCGAGCTCGGCAACCGCGCCCTTGGCATCGCCGGCGAGCAATTTGCCGCGCCCAAGCGCCCCGCGATTGGGCGCGTCATCCGCCAGCGCGACGATGCGAGACAAGTCCTTGACCGCCTCCTCCGCCCGGCCGAGCGCGAGGAGCGATGCCGCGCGATTGCCGAGCGCCATCAGGTAGTCGTTTTCGCGTTCCAGGGCGGCGCGATAGTCGCGTACGGCGCCGGCCGGGTCGCCCGACGTGAAGCGCGCGTAGCCGCGCGCGTTGAGCGCCACGGGATCGTCGGGGCGAGCGGTCAACGATTTGTCGTACGACGCGATGGCCTCCTCCGCCCGTCCAAGGTTGCGCAACACGACGCCGCGTTCCCGCAAGGCAACGGCGTCGTTCGGCCGCGCCTTCAGCGCCGCATCCAGGTCGGCCAGGGCCGACGCATAGTCCTTCTGGAACCGATGGGCCGTTCCCCGAGCCACCAACGCCGCCGGGTCATTCGCCTTCCCCGCCAACGTCGCGCCCGCAAGCCGAATCGCCTCGGCGAAATCGCGTTTCGCCGACGCCGCGTTCCCGCCCCGGTGATGGACTTCGCCGCGAGCCACGAACGTTTCCGCCCGGGTAGAATCGTCGGCCGCCAACCGGTCGAGTTCCGCGATCGCCTCCTTGTACTTGCCGCTTCTCGCCAGCTCGCGCCCCTTGTCGAGCGGGCCCGCCGGCGTCACGGCAGGCTTGACGCTGACGGACACGGGCCCCCGGCTACAGGCCGCGACGGGGTAGCCGGCCAACACAAACAGCAAGAGCGTGCTTCTCGTCATCGCGTTCTCCTTCGTCCAATTTCTGGTTGCACTTCGGAAACCGAGGGCCCGGGCAAGCCCCGGGCGCGCCGCACGTGCGTCCTGCCCTCACTTGCCGGGGCGGACGTAGCGGGCGCTGATCGACGTGCGCACCACGCCGACGTGTCGCAGCACCTCTTCGTAGGGCATGTCGATGACCCGACCGCGCCCGGTCGCCAGGTTCGAGCCCCGGTCGAGCCGGGCCCGGAGCGCGGGTTCGTCGTCCGGGACCTTCTCCTTGGGGGCGTAAGCCTGGGCAAAGGTCACCGTGAGCGCCCCCACCCCGGCGCGTCGGGCGGGAGGGCACGCCGCCGCGCTCTTGGAGTATTCCGTGATCTCGAACTCGTCGGACTGCTTGTTGTTCCGGTGCCAGCCCTTGAGGACCGCCACCTTGCCTTTGGGCACGATCACGTGGCGATAGCCCTTGTGGTCGCTGAAGGCGAAGATGCACAGTCCGTCGATGGCCACCGCGACGGCGGCGTCGTAGGGCGATCGGTTCGCGATGCGGAGGTGGTAGGCCTGTCCCTTCTTCAAATCATAAAAGGCCTGGCCTTTCTCGACCCGGGGCGCCTGGGCCGCCCCGTTCACCAGCACCTCCAGGGCGTAGGGGCTCCCCTTCACGCTCCGCAGGGCCTTGCCATCGACGACGACGGTTGGGCTCACCAGCTTTTTCGGGACCTCGTTGAGTCGTTCCTGGCCGCTGTCCTTCGACGAGAGCTCCGCGGTGACCGCGAGCGGGGCGAGCAGGCCGGCGACGGGGTCGAGCACGTCCTCCTCTTTGGGCCTGAGCGAGACGTCCTCGCGAAAGGCGCTCACCTTCTCCCCCAGGCGGTCCATCAGGCGAACTTCCAGTTTGATCGCCAATACCTTGCCGTCCTTGACGGCCAGCGAATACTCGCCGCGCACCTCGTGGGCGGCGCCCGGCTTGATCTCAATTTTCGATGCGGCGGCGGTCGAGGCACGCAATTCGACGATCAGGCGGTGGACGATGCCCGCGCCATCGACCTCGTTGGGGCCCTGGAACGAGCCAATCGAGATCGCGGTCACCTTCTGCTTTTCCAGCACCTCGATCAGGCGGCGGGCGACGCCCTTCATCGACAGCAGGTCGCCCTCCGCCCCGAGCTGGGCCAAAATCCGGGGGTCGCGAACGATCGTGGACCACTCGCGCAGGCGGGCCCCGGTCTTGCGATCGACCAGTACCAGCTCGACGGTCAGGCTGGTCAACTGCCCCTTGGAGAGCCCCGCCCGCTTATAATCGACCAGCAGCGCGTGGTCGGCCTTGGCGTCGAGGGCGATGGCGTGCTGCTTCAGCAGGTCCGCCAGGAGGTCGCGCACGCCCGCCGGGGTGGCGCCGGGCAAGGCCAGCCTGGGGCCTTGCACCCGTTCCAGATGGACGGCCCGGATGCGCTCCCCCTGGAGGTAGGTCGCCAGGGCCTTCACCGGGCCCTGCAACCGGGGGCGGAGCGGCTCGGCGCCGCCGGCCGGGGGGGGCGCCAACAGCAGGGCCGCCAGGACCAGGAGGCCAGGCGCTCCCCCGCGAAACGATCTCTTGGACATGGGTCTCTCCTTCGGTGGACCGGGCCCTTGCACGCGCTCGCCGCATCGGGCCGCGAGCGCCCTCAGAGAGAGATACGCGAAACGGAACGCGCTCTGACAATTGTTTCACGGATTGCTGTCGGTGCGGGGCCGCCGGGGCGTGCCGAGCTGCAATTGCCCGGCCAACTTCTGAAAGGTCGAGGTGCCGTCCGGATGAAGGGCGGACCAGGACGCTCGGGAGATGGGTTGCTGTCGCAACAGCGGGGACAGGCCGAGTCGGTCCCAGGTGGCAGGATCGAGCCGGTCGAACAGCGCCCGGTCGTCGGGGAGGCTCAGTTCCCCGGCGACCGCCTGCGGGCCCAGCGGCCCCGCGTAGCGCTCCCTGACTTTCGCGATCGTCTCGTGCGCCGGGATCGTCGCGCGCCCTTCCGCATGGCGCAGGCGCGCGTACAGGGCCGGTTCTGTTGCCAGCGCGACCACGAACCAGTCGGCGCGGAGCAGAGGCACGCGCTCGCCGGTTCGGGCAGCGACGGACTCGAACCGCGCCCGCAGCACGACGTCGCCGGCGCTGAAGTAGGTCAAGGCGTAGGGATCGCGGGCCGTCAACTCCTGCCAGTGGTCGTCCTCGTCCCAACCCATGTCCGCCAGGGGCACGACGAAGAGCCGGCCTCCCTCGCCGACTGGCTGGAGGCCCGTTCGTTCTTTTGTGCCCCGCAGGTTGCCCAGCACCTCCTCCAGGGCAGCGCGGCCGGCCGAGGGATCGGAATGGCTGGCCGGCAGCCAGAAGAAGCGCTGCCGGCGCTGTCGGTCTTCGGGGAGCGCTTTCAGGTGAGCGTCCATGGCCCCGAACACCTGCCGCAGTTCCGGTTCGGCTTCCGTTGTCTGCTCGCGCTTCTCTCCCGTGGCCAGCCAGCGAAGGGAAGACCAGCCGGTGATCAGGAACGCCAGGGCGAGCGCTCCGAGCAGGACGTGGACCAGGCACAACCGCTTCCGGACGACGAGGAAGCCCCCGGCAAGGCCGGCGGCCACCGCGAACAGCGACGCGGTTAGCTCCAGATAGAACTTGACGACTTCGAGCGGGGCGCCCATGTTGCCTCTCCTGGTTGTGGCCTGCCGGAGGACCAACGCGGCCCCGCACAGGCCCACCACAAAGAGAAGCGTAAAACCGGCGAGCAGGGCCCTGGTCCAACCGAGTGGGACAGATAGAGGAGGTGGCACGGGAGGGGCAACGGCCGAGGTCGCGTCCAACGCCTGGATGACCTCGGTGGGGGTGGCGAACCGCTCCGCCGGCTCCTTGGCGAGCATCCGTCGCAAGACGCCCTCGAGGGGCGAAGCGCGAAGCCCGGGCACGGGTGGGGGCTCCTCCGTCTGGTGCGCCAGGAGCTTGCGGGCCAGGCCCTGGTGATGGCCGAAGGGGGCGCGCCCGGTCAGGAGGAAATAAAGCGTGCATCCAAGACCGTAAACGTCTGCTCGGGCGCCCACCCCATGCCCCTCTTGCTGCTCGGGCGCCATGTAGTCCACGGTGCCGAGGGGCACTCCGGTCCCGGTGAGCGAAGGCCCGGCCCCGGAAGCGGACTGGAGGAGCGCGATGCCCAGGTCGAGCAGTTTGACCGTTCCGTCGCCGGCCAGGAGCAAGTTGGACGGTTTGACGTCCCGATGGACGATGCCCTTGTCGTGCAGGTGCTGCAAGCCCAGGGCCGCCTGACGAATCAGCGCGCAGGCCCGGGCTGGCGGCAGGGGGCCTTCCCGATCGATCAGGTGCTGGAGGTCCTGCCCGTCCACGTACTCCATGACGAGGAAATGGCAGGAGCCGATCGCGTCGGCATGTAAGGCGGCCACGACGTGGGGGTGGCGCAACTGGCCGAGGGCGGCCACCTCGCGCTCGAAGCGGGCCCGGGCTTCCGGCGCCAGGCTCGCGGTTGGCGGGAGCATCTTGATGGCCACGAGGCGTTGGAGCCGGGCGTCCCAGGCCCGAAAGACGCGGCCCATGCCGCCCCGGCCGATCTCGCATTCGATCCGATAGTGGCCGAGCTGGGAGGGCGCGGGATCGTCCCGCTTCGTCCCGAGCAGGTGGGTGAAGAGGGCGAGCCCTGGGTGCTGTTCGAGGTGCCCGGCAGCCACTTCCCGGGAGGCCCGCAGAAGGGCCTGCACCTCGGCGACGATCTCTGGCTCCTCCGGACAGCGACTGCGGAGGAACGCTTCTCGGTCCGGCGCGAGCAGCCCGAGGGCGGCAAGAAAGAGTTGGTCGATGCGCTCCTGATGGGCGGTCATTCACTTCTTCCCCATGACGACCTGATAAATCCGCGCCTGGGCGAGCTGCCAGTGGCGCTCCACGTCCTGGGCGGTCAGAGTGAGCCCTTCGTGGGCGCGCAACAGCTCGGCAATTTCCGCAAAGGTGCGCTGTTCGCAGTACAGGAGGCCGACGATCCGGGCCGTCAGGGGCGATTCCTGAGATAATTTCTCTAGCACATCGGCAATGAGGATGGCGGCCTCGAGATCGTCGTCGGCGACACGGTCGTCCTCGCGGACCTCGAAATGGGGGACGTCGCGTTTGCGTTTCTGGGCGTTCTTCTTGCGGGCGTGGTCGATCAACACCTGCTTCATGGCCGAGAACATGAAGGCAAAGAAGTGGTTGCGGTCCTTCCAGGGAATCGTCGCCCCCTTGAAGATCTTGAGAAACGCCTCGCTCACGAGCGCGGCGGGCTCGAGGGTGTGCGGGCCCGCCCCGCGCAAGCACGCCTCGGCGCGCCGGTGCAGTTCGGCGACCACGCGGCGATGGACTTCCTCTCGGGAGACGGGATCGTCCCAGTAGCTCTGCAGAAGAGTCGTGACGTCGGGCATGGGCACCTCGCTGGCAATCGGATGTGGTTGTGGTACATCTTCTCGCGCAAGCCTGCGCGCCGCAACCTCGAAAGGCATCCGCTCGCGAAACAAGGGTGCGACGGCGGGCGCCGTTCAACGATCGCCTACCGGCAGCGGATGCCGAACGCGTGAAACACCTCCTGCCCCGAGGCGTCGCGAATCGACAGCACCACCGACGCCTCGTCCTCGCCGAAGTCGGCGGGCACCGCCCAGGTCAATTTCCCCGCCGCCGAAATGCGCATCCCCTCGGGCCCGCTGTCCAGGCGGTAGACCACCTTGCCCTTTTTCGACTTCACCTCCACCTGGTAGGCGTACGCCGCCCCCTTGACCGCCCGCCGCACCTGGACCGACGCAACGAAGAGGTAGTCGAGGGCCGATTTCTTCAGCGCCGCCTCGACGTCGAGCTTGCGCACGACGATCTGGTCATTCGTCGCCGGGATGGTCAGGAGCACGCCCGCCGAGGGGAGAAGGTGAATCCGCCTGTCGTAGCCGAACAGGTTGGGGTCGGTGGGGTCGGTCACCAGGCCGTCCAGTTCCTCCACCTTCCCGATCTTGAACGCCTCCTTCAGGTCGGACGTCAGATGCACCGCCAGCCGGGCCTTCCGCTCCTTGCCCTCCCAGCGCGCCGCCACCACGTAGCTGTTCTGCACCGGCAGCAGCGTCGCGCCTTTGAGGGCCGGCGCATCGATCCGTTTCATGTCCCCCGTGTAGACGTTGCCGTCGCCGGTGAACACCGGCCCCCCGTCGATGCTCGCGTGGCAGGGCGCCAGCAGCGACAGCCCGTGGCGAGAGGTCACCGTGTCGCCGTGCAGGCGGAACAACCCGAAGCGCGAAGGCTCGTCGGTGTGCTGCCGACGGAACCAGACAGTGAAGGCGCTGCCGTCGGGGCAAGCCTCAACCTCCAGCCCGTGGGGGTCAACTCTTCCCAGGATTTTGAGCGGCACGGCCAGCTTCTTCAACGTGTCGAGGCCGATCAGGGCCGTGTGGTCCACCGGCGCCCAGAGCAGCAGCGGCCCCGCCGACTGGCTGCCCAGGGCGATTCGGGCTGGCGCGAAGTCCACCGGCAGCGGCACCGAGCGCTCCTTCTCGAACGTCCGGAGGTCCCAGCGCTCCAGGAGCTTCTTGCCCGGCACGACGACGACCAGCTTCTCGGCGCTAGCGGCGAAGAGGAAGTCGCCCGCCGGGGCCGGGAGGTAGCGAACCACCTTGGCCTCGGCGACGTCGAAGACGGCCAGTTTGTTCGGGCGCTTCAGGTGCAGCACCAGGTAGCGCCCCCCACCGCAAGCTGCTCGATCGCCGCAGGCAGGCGGACGACCGTCTTCTCTCCCGCCAGCGTCGGAGGCTCGATTTTCGCAGGCGCGACCGGCGAGCCGGTGGCTGGCCGGCCCTCGATCTCGAGGGCGCCAGCCAGGCGGTTGACGACCTTGCCGCCCTGCCGCACGCTGATCGTATATTCGACCTGATCGACCGCTTGCTCGGCTTCCTCGACGACGATCCTCGGCGCCTTGCCCAGGTCCACGTTGACGCTGTGGCCGCCCAGCTCGCCGCGCACCGTCCCCAGCCCCGACGCTGCCCCGGACACCTCCGCGCCGTCGCGCGTGACGACGGTCGTCTGCTTCCCGTTGACGATCGAGCGCACCTCGCTGAGGCGGAACGTCTTCTTGCCCAGCTCGAACGTCTGGTCCTTGACGGCGCACTGAATCCGCCCGCTGGGGAAGATCAGGTTCAGGGGTACTTGCAGGGCGCCTTCGCGGGGCGGGACCGGCGCCGCGGTGAAGGAG
The DNA here is from genome assembly GCA_038239195.1 of Gemmatales bacterium. Taxonomy (GTDB): domain Bacteria; phylum Planctomycetota; class Planctomycetia; order Gemmatales; family Gemmataceae; genus JBBSEZ01. The sequence continues at coordinate 1,643 of JBBSEZ010000092.1, read as the reverse complement.
TAGGTGCCCCTTCCCCGCCGCGGGGAGGAACTTGCGCTCGCTGGCGCCGGCGACGAGCGCGACCTCCACCGACTTCGCCTTCGCCTTGCCGAAAGAGACAAGCCGGATCGTGAATTCCGTCGGGACGTGCCGCCTGGCGTGGGCGATGGGGGGTGGGGCGAACGCGACCTCCGGCCTGTCGAGGAACGCCTCCAGGCGGGTGACGGGGATGGAGACGTTCACGCCTGCCCCGCGGACGCCGGCCCGGACGATGCCGATCACCTTCCCCTTGGCGTCGAGGACGGGCCCGCCGGAGTTGCCGGGGTTGAGCGCGGCGTCGAGTTGAATCGACGTCAACTGCTTCTTCTCCTTGCGCAGGGCGGTGATTCGCCCGACGTTGACGCTGATGCTGGGGTACTTCCGGCCCTTGACGGCCAGGAGGTCGCCGAACGGGTAGCCGAAGGCCGTGACCTGCGCCGTCTCCTCCAGGCCCGTCACGTCGCCGAGCTCCAGGACGGTCAGGCCCTTGACGCCCTCGACCTTCAAAAGGGCCAGGTCGGCATCGACGTCGGAGCGCACGACGGTGGCCCGCACGACCTTCTCGTCGTCGTCGCCGGGATGGAGGACCAGGGAGAGGGCCCGCCCGGCCGGGAGGCCGCGGACAACGTGCTCGTTGGTGACGAAGAAGCCTGCCGCGTCGATGCAGAAAGCGGAGCCGAAGCCCCGGCCCGACGCTGTCACCACGAGAGCGGTGGCCGCCTTGCCGCGCCGAACGACGCCCGGCCCTTCCTCCGCCAGGGCCGGCAGCAGTATCGAGAGCAAGAGGAACGAGGCGGCCAGTCGGCGTGGCATGGTCTATCTCCAGGGGGGCCCGGCGAGACGGTGTGAGGCCCGAAGGGGAGGACAACACCCGTCATCCGACGCGACCACCCCGGAAGATCAACGACGGCAGAAGGAGCAAGGCCCTGGCCCCCAGCCGAGGATCCTCTAGAAGTGACAGGGCCCTTTCCGCGAGGCCCCTCTCCTCCTCGTCTTCGCCGTCTTCTGAAGGAGCCGACCGAATGCCCGCGCCGAAAATCCTCGCCTTCGCCGGGAGCACGCGCACCGGGTCGTACAACAAGAAGCTCGTCCACCTCGCCGCGACCGCCGCGCGCGGCGCCGGCGCCGAGGTCACGCTCATCGACCTGCGCGACTACCCCATGCCCCTCTTCGACGAGGACCTCGAGGCCGCCGAGGGCATGCCGGCGCCCGCGCAGAAGCTCAAGGAGCTGTTCCTGTCGCACAACGGCCTGCTCCTGTCCTGCCCCGAGTACAACAGCTCGATCAGCGCTGTGCTGAAGAACAGCATCGACTGGGTGTCGCGCAAGGGGCCGGGCCCGCTGGCCGAGTGGCCGTTCACCGGCAAGGTCGCCGCCCTGCTCGCCGCCTCGCCCGGCGCGCTCGGCGGGCTGCGCGGCCTGGTCACCGTGCGCTCAATCCTCAGCAACATCGACGTCCTCGTGCTGCCCGATCAGCTCGCCATCTCGCGCGCCTTCGAGGCATTCACGCCCGAAGGGGCCCTCAAGGACGCCAAGCAGCAGGCGACGGTCGAAGGCGTCGCCACCAAGCTGGTGCAGATGGTGCGGAAGCTGCACGCCTGATTTAGCTCGTAGGGTGGGCCGAGT
>JBBSEZ010000091.1:0-26228 GCA_038239195.1 Gemmatales bacterium | reverse complement strand
CGTCCAGACGGCTCAGGAGGGCCGTCCTACAAGCATGCCTTTTCCTGCCGCTCGCCTTACTCGCCGTCTCGAAAGGCCTATCCTCACGACTGGTTGAGCTGCATGGCCCCGAGCACCTTGCCGATGCGCTCGCGGCACTCTTCGAGGTGCGCCCGCGTGGTCGGATCGCCGCCCACGCCCTTCTCGCCGAGCGCCTTCTCGATCTTCCTGTCTATCTCGCGAAGGTGCGACCGCGCCAGGCTCCGCGCGTCCGCGGGGGCCGAGCCCGCCTCGCCCCGGCCGAGCACCATGTTCGTCAAGTTCTTCAGGTGCTCGCGCTGAAGGTTTCGCCGCACGACCGAGGACGGCAACTGCTTGTCCTTCGCCTGCGGGCCCAGATCGACCCAGATGCCGTCGGTCAGGGAGCGGAACACCTCCGCCACCTGAAGCGGCGGCTCGGTCGCGCCCTTCTCCGCCGCCAGCGCGTTGTTCTGGATGCGCGCCAGCACGTCCGGGTCGAAGGCGTGGCTCAGCACGACGCGCTGGATGGCCAGGATGCGCTCGTGGATCGGGTACTCCACCGGCGACATCAGCGTCCGCTCGTTGCCCCAGTGCAGCCAGCGATCCGGCGCCAGCTTGCGCATCAGCCTGGGCGAGAACTGGAATGGCTTGTCCGTCAGGACGTGCTCCGCCAGGAACTTCAGCGCGTCGCGCTGCTTCTTCGGGCTGACCGGCACCAGCGGGTCGCGCTCGTTCGGGTCGCCCCGGTGGTCGCGGTGCATGGCGACCCCGCCGATGAAGTTGCTGATGAGGTGCGCCCCGTTGCCGTACTCCTGCAACACGATGCCGAACGCCTGCCGCGTGCGCTGGTAGCCATCGCCCTTGTCGGTGCCCTTCTCGGCCAGCTTCTCCAGCAGCTCCTCGGCCAGCAGGATGCGATCCTGGGCAAACTTCATCGGGTCGGCGCCCAGGTCCCACTTGTTGGTGTAGGGGTCCGACGACGTATAGAGGTCCTCGTCGGTGGAATAGGTGAGCCCGGGGGTCGCGCCCTTGCAGGCGATCTTCTGGAGCGCCGCGGCCTCGCCGTCCGTCCCCCCGCTCAGGGGCTTGTAGGCGTATTCGATGGCCCAGTAGTCGTAAGGGCCAATGGTGCTGGTGAAGTAGTCGCCCTGCTTGACGCCGCGCGGCGCCAGGTTGATCGGCGTGTAGTCCATGACCGAGCCGACCAGGCCGTTCTTGCGCGTGATCGCAGTGTTGTGCAGGTCCTCGTTCTTGAGCATCGTGCTGGCCTTGAAGTTGTGGCGCAGCCCGAGCGTATGGCCGACCTCGTGCATCACCGTTTCCTTGATGGCCTGGCCGATCAGCTCCTCGGCCAGCACCGCCGAGCTCTCGCCCGTCTTGGGGGGCGCCGCGCGCATGGCGATCGTCAGCGCCAGCAGGTTGAGCTCGCGCTTCATGCACGGCCCGCACTCGCACAGGCCGCTCTGGAGCGCCTTGAGGCGCCCCCTGGCCAGCGCGTTGGCCGACGGCTTGGGCGATCCCGGCCCGGCCGGCCGGTCGTTCCAGCCGTTGAGGTCGTCGCCGGGCACCAGGTCGAGGTTGAGCAGGCCTTTGCCGCGCCGCGAGGCGCGGATGGGGCTAATGTCTTCCTCGGCAGGCCCACCGCCAAGGTTGGTGCCGCCGCCGAAGACGCTGGCGGCCTTGCGGTAGTAGCGCACCATGCTGGCGTCGAAGACGATGTCGGCGTCGATGATCTCGCCCGTCAGCGGGTTGGCTCGCGACGGGCCCATCGCATAGCCCTCGTCGTTGGTGACCCAGCGGAAGGTGTTGTAATTGATGTCCTCGGGGTCGAACTCCTCGTGCTCCTGCTGGCGCACCTCGATGGCGTCGCGGAAGCCGATCTTGGCAAACGCCTTGTTCCACTCGAGCATCCCCTCGCGGACGTAGCTCCGATATTCTTCGGGCACCGATTTCTCGATCCAGAAGACGATCTTCTTCTTGGGCGGAACGAGCTTGCCGCCCTCCTTCCACGCCGAGCCGTCGGAGCGCTCCAGGCGCCAGCGGTTGACGTACCGGAGGAACGGCGTTGGCTGCGTGTCGTTGCTGAAGTCCTTCACGACGCTGAGGAAGTGCCCGACGCGGTCGTCGGCGAGGCGCGGCTGATAGCCCGGGTTGGGCATTTCGCACAGCCCGTAGTGGATGACCACCGTGGTCCCGCGCCGGTCGATGACGCGCTCGTCGCGGCGAAACCCGCCGGAGTAAGTCGCGGCCACCTGGAGCTCGATGTTGCGCGGAAACGCCTTGACCTTGTGCCAGGTGCTGCGCGAGGCGTCGAAGTGCCCGCGGTTGAGCTGGGCGAAGTCGGTCATGAAGACGTCGTTGAGGTTGATGAGGACGCTCTGGCGGTGCGGGTGGATGCTGCGAATGGGCAGGGCCAGCAGCACGGAGTCGTTGTAGGTGACCTCGACGGCGTGGGCGACGGTCGGGTTCTTCTTGGCCTGGTAATGCACGTTGCGCCGGACCAGGAAAACGCGATCCCCGACGCGGCGAAACAGGACGGCCCACTGCTCGTCGAAGTTGCGGGTGAGCCCGCCGAGCCCGGCGCCGCGGGCGATGGCGATGGGACAGAGGAAGGGCCGCTCGAGCTGGTTCGGCTTGATCTCGGCGAAGAGCTTGTCGTCCTTGAGGTAGAGCTTGAACAGGCCGTCGTGCTCCTTGGCGCCCTTGACGACGGTATCGAAGTCCGGGAACTGCTTGCTCGTGGCCCCGCCGAGCCCTTGCCCGGTCGTGGGGGCGTGTCCCCCGAGGGCGAACGCCAGCGCGGCCAGGGGCAGCAACACAAACCAGGTGCGTTTCATTGGCATGTCCTCGAAAGGATTCATCGGCGCCGCGCACGGCGGGCAAATGCAAGCCTCGTCGGGGCCCCTCGTCTTCGCGTGGCCCGTGGAGGGCGTTCGCGGCTGGATCAGCCGCGGGGAAGGGCGGTCGGGAGAGGGCGAGGCCTTCAAACTCACCTTATCTTGCCTGCCTCTCCCTCGCAAGGCCGGGTGCCGGCAAGCTGCGCCGTTTGCACCGGGGGCCTCGGCAAGACCGTCGCAGCCCCTCTCCCCGATCCGGGCCGAAACGGAGCGATCGTTGCGCCTCCGGGGCCCGCTCCTTCGTTCCTGGCGACCGGCCCACGTTCCATGAGCCCGTTTTTATCTTCGCTTCACCACTGGCTCAGGTTGTTCTGGTATGCTTCATGCCTCCGTCCGATGGGCAGCACGGCCAAAGCGGACTGGCCAAGAAGGCCATCGAGGTTCGGGGGCGGAGCGCAACGGGGCCTTCGGTCACCGAGGTGCGTTCGGGACTGGATGTTCGCACCAGGGTTTCGCAAAGAACCGGATCGCCACGTCAGGAGGTTTTCCGCGATGCGCGTCCCTCGTCTGACCTCGCTGCTGCTGGGCGGGCCCCTGTTGGCCCTGATGGGCCCGGCCGAGGGCCTCCCGCAACCCGGGCCCTCCCAACAACGGGGCGAGGCACGGCAGACCAGCAGCAAAGCTCCTTTGGGGGCAGCTTCCGAGAGTGGGGCCGTTCCGGCCTCCTCCAGCACCTCGGCCGGCCCGTCCCGCGACGCCGCGGCGGTGGAAGCGAGCGCGGGCCCGCGCGCAACCTTCAACCATCTCGACCGCAATGGGGACGGCGTGCTCAGCCTCGAAGAGATGCCGGCAGACCTCAGCGCCTTGCTCGACCGCTACGACAAGAACAAGGATGGCGTCATTGACTTCAAGGAATTCAAGAAGTACCTCGGCGACCTGCGCCGAAACCGATTGCCCCCGTTGCCGGGCGGTGCGCAGCCGGGCCACCCGCCCGTCAAGGAAGACCGCCCGACGGTCTACACCGCAAGCAACCTGCCCAAGGACAAGGACTTTCCCGCATGGTTCGCGGAGCTCGACCACGATAAGGATGGCCAGGTCGGCCTCTACGAGTGGAAGCGCGCCGGCCGGCCGGTCGAGGAGTTCCTGAAGCTGGACCTGAACGGCGATGGCTTCGTGACCGCCGAGGAGGTCTTGCGCTCCTTGAAGCTGGCAGCCAAGCCAGTCGCCCAACCGGGAACGCCCCCCGGCCAGGGCTCGTCGGGAACGAGCGCCTTGCCCGGCGACAGCGGTCACCGCAAGAAAAGTTGACCAGGGGCCGCCCACGAGCCCCGATTGGCGACAAAGAAACTCCTCAATTACTCGATGGACCCACGGGATGAGGGCCCTATGAAGACCTCGGGGGCGGAAGACAACACCTCGGGGGCGCGGCGACCTTCGCAGCCGATCGGGGCCCAACGGCTCGCCGATTCCGTCAAAAGCAGCCTGCGGGTCGGCTATGCGCTGCGCCGCGTTCCCGAGGCGAGCCTGGCCTGCCTGGTGCCCTGGGCCGGCTCGCCCCAGGCGGGGGACGTCGCGCTGGCCCGCCTGGAGAAGATCGGCAAGAACGCGGGCCTGGAGCTCCCCGATGGCCGTCGCCGCACCCTGCACGAGGGAGACCTGCTCGCGGTCGTCTTCGGCGACCGCTACGCCACCCGGCAGTTCGAGGGCTACGCCCAGGCCGACGGCGACCGCTGCGACATGCTCTCGATGGGGGGGATGTGCGGGCTGGTGCGGAGCAAGCACGCGGAGGTCGCGGAGCCGACCCGGTTGCGCCTCCTGGGCAGCCTGGCGGACGCCACGGGCCGCCCCCTCCGGTTACGGGACTTTTCCCTCCCGGCGCTTCCTCCCCCAAGCTCGCCGCACGTCGTCGTCGTCTGCGGCACCTCCATGGACGCGGGCAAGACGCACACCGCGACGAGCCTGATCGTCGGTCTGAGGCGGCAGCAGAGGCGGGTGGCGGCCATCAAGCTGACCGGCACGGCGGCCGGGCGCGACGCCTGGGGCATGCGGGACGCCGGGGCGTCGCCGGTCCTCGACTTCGTGGACGGGGGCCACCCTTCGACCTACCTCTGCACGCTGGAGCAACTGCTCGACCTCCACGCCCTCCTCTGCGCGCATGCCGTCGCCCAGGGCGCCGACTGCGTGGTCGTCGAAATCGCCGACGGCCTATTACAGCGCGAGACCGGGGCCCTGCTCCGCTCGGCCCGCTTCACCCGGACGGTGCATAACTGGGTCTTTGCGACCGGCGACCCTGTGGCGGGGGCCGGCGGGGTGCGCTTGCTGCGCGACTGGGGCATCGACGTCGATGCCGTCTCCGGGCTGATCGCGCTCAGTCCACTTGCCATGCGGGAGGTGGAGGAGGCCACCGGGGCCCCGTGCCTGACCTCGCGCGAGCTCGAGCAAGGCAAGCTCAACGCCCGGCTTGTCGCGAAGGGCTGCCCGGGCGCGCCGCCTTCCAGCGTGGGGGGGCGCGAATCAAAAGATGGCGAAACGGGGAACGGGGAGCCCGCCGCCAGCCCGGCGGCGGGGCTGCGGCAACTGGCGGAGTGAAGGGCACGATGCGGTGTGGGCGAGTCTACCTTTGGTCCCCGAGCCCCGACAGCACGCTCGGCGGGTGTGTGGCCGCGGCCATCGTCCCCCTTTTCCGCCTCGACAGCGAGGGAGAGGGGAGGCTTTGGGGCCGCCACGTCCGGGTGCGCAACGCGGGCGTCGTGAACGAGCCCGGCGAGCCCGGGGAACCGGCGCGGCCAGTCCCCGTCGGGGACGCGCGGCCGGACGCGGAAGGCCATTTCCTTTTCGAGCCGGGGCGGGGGGGCGGGCGCATCGACAAGGTCGCGGTCGCCGAGCCGGACTTTCGGTGGCGCTACCTCCAGGCGGCCCACTTCGGGGAGGTCAACACCTACTTTCACGTGGACCGCATCGCGGCCTACGCCCACGACCTCCTGCGCGAACTGAAGGCCCCCCCGTTGCCGTGCGTCACCGCCGTGGTGAACGCCCACCACGCCTCGGTGGACCGGGGTGGCGCCCGCGACGGGCTGCGACGCGACGGGCGCTGGGTGCCGTTCCAGGGGGGACACTACCGGCTGCCCAGCCGCCGGTACGACGTCTGCGAGCACGAGCCCCTTTCCGCCGACGGGGAGATCCATCTCGGGCCCGGTCGGGAGTTGCTGGAACACGGCGCGTTGGTGGAGGCGGCCGGCGGACGCTACCGCGCCAACGCTTCGCACAACGCCGGCATCATCTACCACGAGTATGGCCATCACGTGACCCGGCACACGGCGGACTTCCGGGCCAACTCGCTCCGCCGGCCCGACCGGCAGGACAACCGGAAAACGGCCCTGGACGAGGGGTCTTGCGACTACTGGGCCGCGGCCCTCTTGGATGTGCCCCACGTGTGGGCCTGGCACCGCCGGCACGACGGGCACGAAGTTCACCCCCGCAGCCTGACCTCGCCCCGGACGATGGCCAACTTCCAGCGCGGGCCGGGGGCGGACACGCACGCCAACGGAACGATCTGGGCGACAGCGCTGTGGGGCGTGCGGACGCGCCTGGCTCGCGGCGGGCCCGACGGCGCGCGCCGGGCCGACCTGCTGGTGCTCCAGGCCCTGCTGCTGATCGGCCGGCTGTTTGGCCCCAACGGGGAGACGGATGCGTCCGGCGCCCGCCGTGCCCGGGCGGGCTTCGAGGTGGGGCTGGCGGCCTTGCTCCGCGCCGACGAAATGCTGTACGAGGGCCGGCACCGCCGAACCCTTTTGGCGACGTTTGCCGCACGCGGCATCCGGCCCGCGCAGGACAAAGTGGCGAGGGAGGGGGGGAGAGCGTGAGTGGCCAACGGGAACGATCTCTGACCTCCCCGGCAACGAGAGGGCTGCATCCGGACGTCCCGCCGGACGAGGTCCCTCCTTCCCAGGACCTCTTTTCGGCGGAGGACCTGGAGCGGCACCTCAACGGACTTGCCGAGCCTCCGTACTCCGTTCTTGCAGGCGGGGACGTCATGCTCGGCGGGCGGGCCAAAAAGGTCATCGCGGCCCGCGGCGCCGACTACCCGTTCGAGGCCGTAAGGCCCCTCCTGCGCAGGGCGGCGATCGCCTCGGCCAACCTGGAGGCCCCGTTCGCGCGGAACGCCCGCCGGGCGAAGCGGACCTATTCCTACCGGGTGAGCCCGAGACTGGCCTGCTCCCTTGCCCGGGCCGGTATCGGGGTGGTCACGCTGGCCAACAACCACCTGCTCGACTGCGGGCGGGAAGGGGCCCTGGAGACGCTCGACGCCCTGGAGCGGGCTGGCGTCGCCCCCATGGGGGCCGGGGTGGACAAGGTCGCGGCCCACGCGCCCGTCATCCGCCAGGCCGGCCGGTGGCGGGTCGGCCTGCTCGGCTACTACTGGAACCGCCGCTGCGCGGCGACGGAAACGCTGCCGGGCAGCGCCGTGGGCAACCCCGAGTCGCTCCAGGCCGACCTCCGCGCCCTGCGCGGGCGGGCGGACCGGATCGTGGTCAACTTTCATTGGGGGGCACCCTACGTCCGCGAACCGTCGCCCGAAGACCGGGCGTTGGCCCGCTTCGCCGTGGACTGCGGGGCGGACGCCGTGATAGGCCACCACCCTCACGTGGTCCAGCCTTTTGAGGTCTATCGCGCCCGACCCATCTTTTACAGCGTCGGCAACTTGATGCTCGGCTCGGGCAACAGCCGCGCCGAAGGCATGCTGGTCGGGCTGCGCTTCGAGGAGCTGCGGACGAGGGTGGACGTCTTCCCGCTCTACGTGAAGAACCGCGACCCGCGCGTTGACTACCAACCCAAGGCCCTCCGGCTGCAAAGCGCGGAACGGCTCCTGCGCCGACTGGTGGAGGCGTCCGAGGCGTGCGGGGAGGCGCTCCAGTTGGACGGCTGCCGGGGCAAACTCGACCTCCCGCGGCCGGCAAACTTTGAAGGCGGGGGGGAGGGATGAGCAAGGGCCCCGGGGGCTGGCTGCGACTTTTCTGGCCCCGCCTGCTGCCGTTTCGCGCGCCACTCGGCTGCGCGGCGCTGGCGATGGTCCTGGACGCCTTCCTGACGGTGTGCCGCCCCTGGCCCCTCAAGGTGGTGATCGACTGCGTCCTCTCCCCCGAGCCCCAGCCGACGCGGGTGCCGCTGCTCGGCCGCTGGCTCGACCAGGCCGCCCCGGGCCCGATGACGATCCTGTACGCTGCCTGTGCCGTGACCGTATTGCTCGCGGTTGGCACGGGCCTCCTCACGTACTATTACACTCGTGCGCTGGGCGAAGTGGGGCAGCGCATCGTCCTCGCCCTGCGCCGCGATCTCTTCGCCCACCTTCAGCGCCTGTCGCTCCGCTTCCACGACCGCCAGCGGACGGGAGACCTGACGGCCCGCCTGACCTCCGACACCCGGGCGATGCAGGACGTCCTCGCCAGCGGCACCATTCTGCTGGGCAGCAACGCCTGCCTGCTTGCGGGGATGGTCGCGGTGATGGTGTGGCTCAACTGGCAGTTCGCGCTGGCCGCGCTGGCGGTCGCGCCGCTGTTGTTTTGGACGGTGTTTCGGTACACGCGCCGCATTCAGGCGGCCGCCAGCTCGGCCCGTGCCAGCGACGGGATGCTGGCTTCCGTGGGCCAGGAGACGCTGGCCTCCATCCGCATCGTGCAGGGCCTGGACCAGGAAGGGCAACAGACCGGGCGCTTCGAGGCCCACAACGAAAGCAGCTTCCTGGCGTATCTGCGGGGGGCCCGCTACCAGGCGCGGGTGGCCCCGTTCGTGGACGTGCTGGCAGCCGTGGGGCTGGCGGTCGTGATGTGGTTCGGGGCGACGCAGGTGCGGGCCGGAGCGCTCACGACCGGGGACGTCGTGGTCTTCTTCGCGTACGTGACCAACCTTTACAGTCCCATGAAAGCGCTGGCCCGCCTTTCGCACGCGTTCACCAAGGCCGCCGTCGGGGCCGAGCGGATTGCCGAGGTGCTGCGCGTGCGCTGCGAGGTGGCGGACCGGGAAGGGGCACGGCCCGCCCCCCGCCTGAAGGGCGGCATCCGGTTTCAGGACGTGGCGTTCGAATACGAGCCGGGGCAGCCGATCCTGTCGCGGGTCAACCTCACGATCGCTCCGGGAGAAACGGTCGCCATCGTGGGGCCGACCGGGGCGGGGAAAAGCACCCTGGTGAGCCTGGTCCCGCGGCTCTACGACCCTAGCGGGGGCGTGGTCCAGATCGACGGCGAGGACGTCCGCAACTACTCGTTGGAGTCCCTTCGCGCCCAGGTCGGCCTCGTGCTCCAGGACTCGCTCCTCCTGAGCGGGACGATCCGCGACAACATCGCGTTCGGCCGCCCCGGCGCCAGTGACGAGGAAGTCATCGCCGCCGCCGTGAGGGCCGGCGCGGACGAGCTCATCCGGGCCCTTCCCGACGGCTATCAGACGTGGGTGGCGGAGCGCGGCGCCACCCTCTCGGGGGGGCAGAAACAACGGATCGCCATCGCGCGCGCGATCCTGCGGGACGCCGCGATTTTGATCCTGGACGAGCCGACCAGTGGCCTGGATGTGGTCTCGGAGCGCAACGTGATCGACGCACTCGAGCGGGCGGCGGAAAAGCGCACCACCATCCTTGTTGCCCATCGCCTGGCGACCCTGCGCTTCGCAGACCGCATTGTCGTCCTCGAGGGAGGCCACGTAGTGGAAGAAGGGAGCCACGCGGCGCTGTTGGCCCACAACCGGCGCTACGCCACGCTTTATCGCGCGAGCCAGAACGGCGCGGGGATGCCCGTCCCCGGCTGAGCCCGGAAGGCAAGCACCGATCGCCCGAAGGAAGGGAGGCGAGGAGAGAGCGATGCCAATCGAGCTCGCGCTACCTTGCCTGCCTCTCCTTCGCAAGGCCGGGTGCCGTTAAGTTGCGCCCATTGCCCCGGCCCCCCCCGGCAAGACCGTTGCACTCCTCCCTGCCCCCCCCGGATGGCGCGTCGAGAATGCTCTCCTCGCCGTTCGGTCCCTTTCGAGGGGGGACGACAGGGGGTATAGTGGTATTCGGCCCGTCAGGAGAACACCGCCGATGAACCGTACCTTTCCGCTCCTCCTCGCCCTGCCGCCGCTGCTGGCCGGGTGCTCGCGCCCTGCTGCCGTCAAGCCGGCCCCCACCGCCGAGAAGCCGCACGTCGAGAGCGAACTGGCGCGCACGACGCTGTCGGCGGAGCAGGCGAAGGAGATCGTCAGCAAGGCCGTCAAGCCGCGCCGCGTGCAGGAACAGATGCTCGTCTCGGGCCGGCTGATGGTGCCCCAGGGACGCGAGGTGACGATCGCCGCCCCCGTCTCGGGCTACGTGCGCGCGCCGGGAAAGAAGGGCGTGCCGATCCAGGGGTTGGAGGTCGAGGAGAAGCAACCGCTCTTTCTGCTCGAGCCGGTGCTCGCTCCGATCGAAAAGATCCAGATGGCCACGCTGAAGCGCGGCGTGGAGAACGAGCTGGCCAAGGCGCGCGAGGGCGTGACGGTGGCGGAGGCCGACGTGGAGCGTATGACCGACCTGCACCGCCAGAAGTTGCGCAGCCAGCAAGACCTCGAGCAGGCGCGGGCCCGGCACAAGAACGCCCAGGAGGACGTCGAGTCGGCGCGCGACAAGCTGGCGCTGTTCGCCAGGGCGGACGGCGCGGAGGGCGACCTCGGCCCGCTCGTCCTGCGGGCGCCGCTGGCCGGCACCGTTCTGTCCGCGCCGGTCAGCCCCGGCCAGTACGTGACGGCGACGACGCCGCTGATGACCATTGCCGACCTCAGCAAGATGTGGGTGCGGGTTTCGGTGCCCGAGGCCGACCTGCCGCGCATCGACCGCAAGGGGGCCGCGAGCGTCCTGCTCCGGGCCCCGAGCGCCACGCTGAAGGAGAGGCCGCCGGTGAGCGTGAAGCCGCTGGCCCTGGTGCCGCAGGTTGACGTGGCCCGCCACGTGGCCGACCTGATCTACCTGTTGCCGTCGGACGCGGCGGCGCGCGGCCTGCTGGCCAAGGACCAACTCGTTACGGTGAGCGTACCGCTGGCGCAGCGCCTGGAGGAGACGATGGTGCCCTACGACGCGGTCGTCTTCGACGCGCACGCGGGGGCGTGGGTGTATCTGGAGAAATCGACCGGCGCGACGCACGTCTACGAGCGGCGGCGGGTGGAGCTGGGGCCGGTGGAGGACAGGGAGGTGGCGATTCGGCCGGGGCTGGCGAGCGGGGAGCGGGTGGTCGTGGCGGGGGCGGGGGTGCTGTTCAGCCGGGAGTTTTACAAGGTGCCGCAGAAGAAGTAGGGGGGGCGGGGTGGATCGAAGAAGCGACACAGCGGGCCCGCACGGAGGTCGGCGGTGGAGAGGGGCAGACGGTGTTGACGCGCAACCATCGCCAGGAAGGAGTTTGTCGGGCCTACGTCGAGGCGGTGGCCGCGTTGGGGGCGTCGGCACCGGCACGTTCTTGTTCGACTACGGCATCGACGTCTCCCTTCGAGCAATTGGTCGCGAAGGTTCTCGGCACTGGGACGCGGGGACGCAGATCGACGTGCAGATGAAGAGCACCGGGAACGCGCACGTCTCAGAGTCGGAAGTGCGTTACGACGTCGAGGTGCGGGCTTACGATTTCCTGCGCATCAAGGCCACCGTCCCGCGAATCCTCGTGCTCCTCGTGTTGCCGGATGAGGAGGAACGTTGGTTCGGGCAGTCGGTCGAAGAGCTCGTGTTACGGCACTGTGCTTACTGGTTTTCTTTGCGAGAGATGGCCCCGACGACTGCTTCCAGCAGCGTGAGGATTGCCATCCCTCGCACCCAGGTGTTCTCTCCCACAGCCATTCACGCCATGATGGAGCGAGTCAGCCAGCGAGGCCAGCCATGATGAAATACCATCGGCGCTACATCGATGACCGCGAACAACATCGGCGCTGGGTCGATCCGCGCCTCTGGTCGGTTCGGGTCGCCGACATTCAGGCGTACTTGACGCAAAAAGGCTGGAAATCAGTCGATCCCGACCGCCCGTGCGTGATCGTCTTTCAGGAACCGACGGTCGGCGAGGACGGCCCGCTGTACCAGTGGGTTCCCGACTCCGAGGACTACGGAGATTACTCGGTTAGGGTGTGGGAGCTGATCGCTGCCCTGGGAGCGATTGAAGACCGCTCTGCGGGAGAGGTCCTCACGGACATCTTGCAGGCGAGAAACCACCAGGGCACGAACGGCAGCGAAGTCGGCGGTGTCGAGGCTGCGAGCCCGCAGAAGGAAAGACCCACGAAGCTCCGGGGCCCCTGGATCGATCCCCGCGTCTTGCAGGTCAGGCCCGCGGGCGCTCGGGCTTACTTGGTGCAGCACGGCTGGCACAATGCTGGCCCTGCGGAGAACCCCGACCTGCTCCTGTTCGACGGGCCTGGCGACGGCCAAGATGCGCCGGCCGTTCTGCTCCCCCCTCACACGAAAGAGGGCGCCTACGTCCAGCGGATGATCGACCTGATTGCGGAGGTGGCCGTGTTCGAGGGTCGCTACGCCGGCGACGTCCTCACCGACGTACTTGCGGCCCAGAGCGCCGGCGCCACCAACGGCGCCGGCCAGCCCCACGCCGCCGACGCCGAAACGACCGCCCCGTAGCCCTTTCGCACGAGGCCCCCATGCTCCGCTCCCTGCTCGTCGCCTCTCTCCGCTACCGCCTCGTCGTGGTGGTCGCCGCCGCCGCCCTCCTCGCCGCCGGCGCCTACCGCGCCACGCGAACGCCCCTCGACGTCTTCCCAGAGTTCGCCCCTCCTCTCGTCGAGGTGCAGGTCGAGGCGCCCGAGCTGTCCAGCGAGGACGTCGAGCAGCTCGTCACCCTGCCGCTCGAGGCCGCCCTCAACGGCGTGCCGCGCATGACCGTCCTCCGCTCCAAATCGGTGCAGGGCCTCAGCTCCGTCGTGCTTATCTTCGAGCGCGGCACCGACATCTTTCAGGCCCGCCAGATCGTTTCCGAGCGCGTCGCCGTCGAGGCCGCTCGGCTGCCCCAGCAGGTCAAGCCACCCCGCGTCATGCCCATCCTCTCGTCCACCAGCCGCGTCCTCAAAATCGGCCTCACCCCCAAGATAGGGCCCGATGGCCTGCCGCTCTGCACGCAGACCGACATTTCGGTGCTGATGAAGTGGGTCATCGAGCCTCGGCTGTTCGCCGTCCCCGGCGTCGCCAACGTCTCCACCTACGGCGAGCTCGACAAGCAGTATCAGGTCCTCGTCAAGCCGGCGCAACTCCGGGCCCACAACGTCACCCTCGACCAGGTGAAGACCGCCGCGCGCCAGGCCGTCGCCTACGGCAGCGCTGGCTTCCACGACACCCCCAACCAGCGCCTCGCCGTCACCTACGCCACGCGCATCACTCGCCCCGAAGACCTCGCCAAGACCGTCGTCGCCTACCGCACGCCCGCCAACGGCACCGGGCCCGCCACGCCCATTCTCCTCGGCGACGTCGCCACGCTGACCACTGGCATCGCCCCGTCCGTCGGCGATGGCGTCGTCAATGACCAGGCGGGGCTCCTCGTCGTCATCGAGAAGTACCCCTGGGCCAACACGCTGCAAGTCACTCGCGACGTCGAAGCGGCCGTCGAGGTGCTGAAGCCCTCGCTGCCCAACGTCGAGGTCACCACGCGCATCTTCCGCCCCGCCTCGTTCATCGAGCTGGCCCTCGCCAACCTCCGCTTCGCGATGCTCCTCGGCTGCGGGCTCGTGGCCGCCATCGTCATCGCCTTCCTCTTCGAGTGGCGCACCGCGGTCATCAGCCTGACCGCCATCCCCCTGTCGATCATCAGCGCCATTACCCTCCTCTGCGAGCTCGGCGGGACGCTCGACACCATGGTGCTCGCCGGCCTGGCCATCGCCGTCGGCGAGGTCGTCGATGACGCCATCATCGACGTCGAGAACATCGTCCGCCGGCTGCGGATCAACCGGCAGATCGGCTCGCCGCGCTCCGCCTTCACCGTCGTCCTCGAAGCGTCGCTCGAGGTGCGCTCGGCGGTGGTGTTCGCGACCCTGATCGTCGGCTTCGTCTGCCTGCCGATCTTCTTCATGGGCGGGGTCGCCGGGGCCTTCTTCCGCCCCCTGGCCACCGCCTACCTGCTCGCCGTCCTCGCCTCGCTTGTGGTCGCGCTGACCGTCACGCCGGCGCTGGCCTTGATGCTGTTGCCCCGGGCCGTGCAGGCCCACGGTCACGAGGCGCCGCTGGCGCGCGCCGTTCGCTGGGCCTACCGCAAGGTGCTGCCGCCCGCGCTGAATTACCCCTACGTGCCCCTGGGGCTGCTGGCGCTGGTGACGGCGGGGGCGATCTTCCTCTATCCGCGATTGAAAGAGGAGTATTTGCCGCGCTTCCAGGAGACCGACTTCCTCATGCACTGGGTCGCCAAGCCGGGGACCAACATCGACGTGGTGCGCGAGGACATCAAGATCGTCAGCAAGGAGATGCGCCAGGAGACGAAAGTCAACGAGTTCGGCTCGCATGTCGCGCGGGCGTCGGCGCACGGCGAGGAGGTGGTCGGCCCCAACTTCGCCGAACTGTGGATCAGCCTCAAGCCGGACTACGGCGACTACGACAAGGCCCGTCGCGAGATCGAGGACGTGATGGCCCGCCACCCCGGGTTCGAGTACGACCTGCTCACCTACTTGCAGGAGCGCGTCAAGGAGGTGCTGAGCGGGACCGGCGCCGCCATCGTGTTGCGCATCTACGGGCCCGATCTGGGCGTGCTGCGCGACAAGGCCCAGGCCGTGCGCCAGGCCATCGAGGGCACCGATGGCCGCGGGCGCGTGCCGGGCGTCATCGACCTCAAGGTCGAGGCGCAGGTGCTGGTGCCCCAGTTGCGCCTCGAGTTCCTCCCCGACAAGATGGCGCGCTACGGACTGACTCCGGGGGCCGTGGCCGACGCGGTCACGACGATGCTCAACGGCACGAAGGTCGGCGAGGTCCATCTGAAACAGCAGTCGTTCGACCTCGTGGTGTGGGGGCACCCCGACGTCCGCCGGCAAGAATCCGACCTGCACGACCTGGAGATCGATCTGCCGCCCGGCCCGAACGGCGCGCGCGGCACCGTGCGGCTCAAGGAGGTGGCGCACGTGGAGCGGACGCAGGCGCACAACACGATCCGCCACGACAAGGCGTCGCGGTGCATCGACGTCTCGTGCAACGTCCAGGGCTCCGACCTGGCCGGGGTGGTGGCCGCGATCCAGGAGCGCATCAAGCCCCTGGCCCAGGAGGGCTACCGCATCGAACTGCTGGGCGAGTACCAGGCCCGCCAGGAGAACCAGCGGCAACTGATGCTCGTCAGCGCCATTGCCCTGCTGGGGATCGCCCTTCTCCTCTACGTGGACTTCCGCTCGGTGCGGCTGACGTTTCTCGTCCTGGGAACGCTACCGTTCGCGCTGATCGGGGGCGTCGGGGCGGCGTGGCTGGGGGGCGGAGTGCTGTCGCTGGGGTCGCTGGTCGGCTTCATCACGGTGCTGGGGATCGCGGGGCGCAACGGCATCATGCTCGTGAGCCACTACCAGCACCTGCGCCAGCACGAGGGGGTGGCGTTTGGGCGCGAACTGGTGATGCGCGGCGCCGAGGAGCGCGTGGCGCCGATCCTGATGACGGCGCTGGCGGCGGGCCTGGGGCTGTTGCCGCTGGCCCTGAGCGGGAGCAAGCCTGGCTATGAGGTCGAGTACCCGATGGCCATCGTCATCCTGGGCGGGCTGGCCACCTCGACGCTCCTCAACCTGATGGTGCTGCCGGTGCTCTACGAGCGCTTTGGCCGCGGCGCGGTGCCCCCCGAAGACGAGACGGCGCAATCGGAACAATTAGCCTCAACGGAAAAGCCGGAACAACCGATAAAGAAGGAGGATTGAGCGCCCAACCGCGCAAACGAGGGAGCAAACGGCCCATGCACAGCGTCAGGAGCATCCGATTGCCGGCGCTGTGTGCGGGCGCGCTGCTCCTGGCAGGCTGCGTTACCCGCTCTTCCTCGCTTGCCCCGATCCCCGACATGCCCCTTCGGCCTCCTGAAGGTGCGCCCGTTGTCCACGCTCCCGAGGTCGCCCAGGGCCCGCTGACCCTGGCGCGTTTGCTGGAGATGGCGGAGCAACACCCGGACCTGGCCTCGGCGCGAGCGCGGGCGGACTCGGCGCGAGGCCGGCTCATTCAGGCGGGGCTCTACCCCAACCCGACGGTGACGGGGCGCATCGACGAGCTGGGCAACCCGAAAAACTCTCTCGGGTTCCCTGCCGTCACGCTCACGCAAGTGATCGTCACGCACCGCAAGATCCCGCTCGCCAAGGCGGCCGCGGCGGCCGGGGTGGACGCCGCCGACTGGCAAGCCATGACGTTCTGGTACGCGGTGCGGCTGCGGACGCAGCAGGCGTACTACGAGTTGCTCACGGCCGAGCGCGAGGTGGAGGCGACGCGCGAGCTCCAGCGCATCGCCGAGCAAGCCCTGGCCGGGGCCGAGAAACTGCTGAAGGGCGGGACCGGCACGCAGCTCGACGTGTTGCGGGCCCAGGTCGATCGCAACCAGAGCGAGGTGCGGGCCGCCGTCTCCCGGCGCCGCCTGGAGGCCGCCGGGCGCTTGCTCGCGACCGCCGTCGGGTTGCCACGCCTGCCAGGCGCCCCGAGCGCCGAGGGGACGGCAACGCCGGTGATCGTCGGCACCCTCGACGGCCCCACCCCGGCCCTGGAGTGGGAGGAGTTGCGCGAGGCGATGCTTCTTCGCACCTCCGAGGTGCAAGAGGCGCGCGCGCTCGTCTTCCAGGCGGAGCGCTTGCTGAAGAGCGCGCGGGCCGCCGCGAAGCCGGACGTGACGGTGTCGGTCCGGCCCATCTACTCCGCGCCGGACCGCACGACGGAGGTGCTGGTGGAGGTGGGGGCGCCGATCCCGATCTTCAACCGCAACCAGGGCAACATCTACGCGGCGGAGGCCGATCTGGCGCGTGCCGCCGCCGACTCGCGGGCGGTCGAGTTGCGCGTGACCGAGCGGCTGACGGCGGCCTACCAGCGCTACCAGGTGGCGCGCCGCCAGGTGACCGAGTACGAGGGCCGCATCTTGCCCGACGCCAAGGAGGCCCTGCGGCTGGTGCGCCTCGGCTACGAGCGCGGCGACGCCAAGTACGACTTGACGGCAGTCTTGCAGGCCCAGCAGGCGCTGGCAACGATCCAGCTGGCGCAGGTGCAGGCGCGCGGCGACCTGTGGCGGGCGCTGAGCGAGATCGGCGCGCTGTTGCAGCAGGCCGGGCCGTGGGACCGAGAGTGATCGCGAAGGAAGGCCGGCGAGCGCCGCTCGCCCCATTCAGGGATGAAAGCCTATGCTCCCCCCCATCTCGCGCCGAACCGTCCTCAAGGCCGCCGCCGCGCACGCACTCCTCGCCCTGCCCGCGGGCCGGCCCGCCGAGGCCGAGGCCGCCGCGCCCGGCTGGGTGTCGGGCCGCAAGAGCGGCGCCCGCGCCCTCGTCGAGGCACTCCAGGCGGAGGGCACGGCCTGCGTCTACGGCATCCCCGGCGCCCAGGAGAACGAACTGTGGGACGAGATGAAGGCGCTCCAGCTCCCCTACCTCCTCGTTACGCATGAGGCGTCGGCCGCTTACATGGCCGACGGCTACGCGAGGAGCACCGGCCAGCCCGGCGTCATCGCCATCGTGCCGGGGCCCGGCGTGACCAACGCCCTGAGCGGGATCGGCGAGGCGCTGCTCGACAGCGTGCCGATGGTCTGCGTCGTCGGCGACGTGGCCCGCGGGGCCAAATATCGCCCCTTCCAGGTCCACGAACTGCCGCAGGCCGCCCTGCTGCGGCCCGTCACCAAGGCCGTCCTCGAGGTCAAGCACGTCGCCGAAATCCCCCATCTGACGCGGCAGGCGTTCCAGCTCGCGCGCTGCGGCGAGCCGGGGCCCGTCGGGCTGGTCGTGCCCTACAACCTCCTCATGGAATCGTACAAGTATCAAAGCGGCCCGCTCGCGCCGTGCGACGTTCCCTTCGACGAGGCCGCCTTCCGCCACGCGCTGGCCGTGCTGTGCGACCGAAGGCTGCGCGTCGGCATCTACGCCGGCATGGGCTGCATGGACTTTAGCGCCGACCTGACGCGCGCGGCGGAGCTGTTGCAGGCGCCGGTGGCGACGAGCGTCTCGGGCAAGGGCGTCATCAGCGAGTGCCACCCGCTTGCCGTCGGCTGGGGCTACGGGCCGCAGGCGACGCGCACCGCCGAGCAGGCGTTCAAGGCCGTGGACGTCGTCCTGGCCATCGGCGTGCGCTTCAGCGAGGTGTCCACCGGCTTCTACTCGGTGCCGGCCCACCGCCACGTCATCCACGTCGATGCGTGCGCCGAGAACCTGGGGCGGATCGTCAAGACAGAGGTGGGCGTTCACGCCGATGCAGGCGTCTTCCTGGCGAAGTTGCTCCAGCACGCCGACATGGTGCGGCGGCCCTGCAACAACGCCCTGCCCGCTTCCATCCAGCGCTGGAAGGCGGAGGAGGCGCGCGCGAACGCCAGGTGCTACGCCGAGCACGGGGTCGATCCGATGCTCTTCTACCTGGCCCTGCGTCAGGCGACGTGCCGCGACGCGCTGGTGTTCGTGGACGTGACGGCGTCGGAGCACTGGGCGGCCGAGGCGTTCACCGTCTTCCAGCCGCGCACCTATTTCAACCCCACGGACAACCAGTCGATGGGCTGGTCGGTGGCGGCGTCGATGGGAGCTCAGCGCGTCCACCACGGCCGGCAGACGGTCGCGGTGCTGGGCGACGGCTGCTTCCTGATGACGGGCATGGAGCTCTCGACGGCGGCGCGCGAGTGCCTGCCGGTGAAGTTCTTCGTGCTGGACGATCAGGCGTATCACTACATGCAGGCGCTACAGATGCGGGCCTACAAGCGCACGACGGCGACGGTGCTGGCTCGGATCGACTATGCCTCGCTCGCCAAGGGGCTCGGGGTGCAGCACGTGGAAATTACCGACGGCAACGATCTGGAGGCAAAGTTGCGCGGGGTGATGGCGCTGCCGGGGCCGGTGCTGACGACCGTGGTCGTCGATTACGGCAAGCGGCCGATCCGCTGGATCTCGGCCGTCTCGAAGCGCTTCACCAACGAGTTGACGGTGGAGCAGAAGGCGCGCTTCGCGGCGCGGCTGGGGGCGCGGACGGTGACGGTACGGCGGGCGCGGAACGATTGAGGGAGTCGCACGGCTCAGCTCAGTTCGGCCAGCCAGCGAGTCAGCAGGACGCTGTCGCTCTTCGGCAACTGCTCCAAGACGTCCTGGCGCCCCGCCAAGCGGGCCTTCGCTTCCACGAGAGGGCGGAGCGCGGCCGTCAGGGCCTCCATCTGCTGATCGCGCTGGGTCAGTTCCTGCTGGCTTCGTTGGAGCTCTTGGGCGCGATCTTGAAGTTGTCGGTCGCGATCCTCCAACGCTCGCCCTCGCCGCTCGACTTCGTTCTCCAACTCGCGGACGCGCTCGGCTTGCTCGTCGAGCCTGTCCTGCAACTCGGTGGGCAGCGGCAGAAGCGCGCCGCGGTGCCAGAACCGCGCCCAGCCGTCGTGCAGGCCGACCTCCAGTTCGAGCTCGGGAAGCGCGAACCGACCTTCCGAGTTCGCGGCGCACAGGACGTAGCGCCCCCCCTCGTGCCGGTACAGGCGGAGTTGGAGCTTTTCCGGCTCGAAGATCAGGTAATACGCGATCTTCAACTCGCGCTCGTACTTCTGGAAGTTATCGACGTAGTCCTTGCGCTCGTTGGACGGGGAAACGTATTCGAGGGCCCAGAAGATCGGACAAGGCTCCAGTTCGGTCGCGTAACTGCTGCGAGGCGCGTCGCCGAGGTCGCCCACGACGACCATGTTGTCGGGAACGACGCGGCGCAGGTTGCCCTTGAAGAAGTACTGGACGAGCAATTCGCTGAAGTAATGAACCGCGGGGCGGGCCTGGCGCAGCAGGGCGAAGCTTGCCAGGGTGATTTCCCGCTGCGTCGCCTGGGGCGTGGCTTCCATGAAGTGCTCCAGCGGCAAGCTGGCGAGGTACTCCTGCGCCGCGAGCGCATACTCGGCAGCCGTCATCGTCGGCGTTGGGGACACGCTCATCTGGAGGGGCCTCCCGGTATCGGATCGTTCGTCTCGGCCCACACTGACGTTTTGCCTCTCGGCGCGTCAAGAGCGGTTTTGGTCCCTCAACCCTGGCCTCGTTTGCCGTACGTCAGGCTTTCCAGCCTGACTCTTCAGAATGTCAGGCTGGAAAGCCTGACGTACGGCATTGCCTTCCTCTCAGCCGATCGCCGCCAGCCGGCCGCGCTCCTCGCGCTGGAGCCACTTCTGCATTTTCGCGATCTCCTTTCCCCAGTCCTCGGAGCAGCGGCGCTGGCCGAAGACGTCGTAGAGCAGGTCGAGCGTTTCCAGGAGGTGTCGCACCTGCGCGATGCGCTCCTCGAGCCGGCCGCGCTCTTCGCTCGCCTCCGGCGCGGGCAAGCGCGCCGCGCTGACCGCCAGCGACTCGGCCTGGAGCGTCAGTTCGTACTGGAAGTCGTGGCGCACCATCGTCAGGCCGACCTTCCGCGGCAGCTTGCCGGACTGGATGGCGCGGCGGGACTCCGGCAGGCGCGTGGGCCCTTCGCTAGTGATCGTCTCGCGCCCCGTCTGGCCGCGCGGGCACTCCAGCACCAACGTGCGCGCCAGCATCAGCGCCACCTCGGTGCCGTCGCCGAGCGTCACCGTGTCGCGCTCCGCGTCCAGCAGATACCACAACCAGAGCAAGAACTCGTTGCCCAGGAAGTCGCGGCTCATCTCGTCGAGTATCCACGCCGTCTCGGCGGGCGTGGTGCCCGGCACGAACGGCGTCGGCGTCGCATCATCGACCCCGCGCGTCTGCTGCCGCGATTCGGCGAGCCGGTAGGCCAACCGGCCCGCGCTGAGCGGCTCGAACTTCATGCCGAACGTCTGCTCGAACAGAGTGTGCAGCCGGTCGAGGACCGTCGCGGCGGTCGTACCGACGAGCAGTTCGTTGGACTGCCCATCCCACAGAACGGGGCAGGCCTTGCGGCGCAGGAATCGGCCGTCCTTGGCCTCGTCTTCGAGGCGCTGGCGGGCGGAGTCGCGCGCCTCGCGCTTCTGGCGGGCACTGGGGATGCCGCGGGGGTTGGTCTTGGCCAGCGCCGCCAGCTCCACGGCGGCGTAAGCGCGCATCAGGTCGGCGGGGACCTTCTGGCTGTCGATGCGGATGGCGAAGTGCAGCGCATCGCTGACGACGTTCTTGGCGAGGTCGAAGGTGGTGTCTAGCACGTGCTCGCCGGCGGTCCAGCCGGCCTCGACACCATCCGAGGCGGCCACGCGCGATTTGCCGATGGCGTGCCCTTGCAATCGTTCCAGATGTTCCGGCCCGAACAGGCCGGGCGACGGGCCGAGGACCTTGAAGCGGGCGAAGGTGACGCGGCCGGAGAAGAAGCCCATGGTGTGCCTCGTGACGGGCGAACGAGCAAACAACAATCCCACTCTACATCGGCCGTGGGGGGGCACGATACGTAGGTAGGTGAGGCGGGCGCGGCACCGAGAAAGCCGGCTCGCTCCCCCGGAGCGCGCGTATCATAGAGAGGGCGAAACCGCACTCTCTCGCCCATTCCCTTCGCGAGGAGGAACGTACCGATGAACAGCGCCCGACGCCTTCTGCTGGCCCTTGTTGTCGCCGCCTGCGGGCCCGGCCTGACAGGGGAGGCCCATGCCAAGGGCAAGAAGTTGGTCCGCGTCAATTTGCACGAGCAGAAGCTCTATGCCTACGAGGGCGACAAGTTGGTGTGGTCGTTCAACTGCGTGACGGGCCGGAAGGGCCACCTGACCGAGCCGGGCAAGTTCTTGGTCTTCCGCAAGGAGGAGAAGCACTTCAGCAAGAAGTACAAGGCCGAGATGCCGCACTCGCTGTTCTTCAGCCGTGATGGCAAGGCGATCCACGCGGCGGGGAAGATCGACGTCGAGGCGGCCCTGAAGCGCAAGGGGCGCGACGACGTCGGCTCGCACGGATGCGTCCACCTGTCGCCGGCGCACGCGCGCACGCTGTTCGAGTGGGCGGGGATCGGGACGGTGGTGGAGGTGGTGAAGAAGTGAGGGGCGTCAGGCGCTCCCGTGGCCCGGAGGGGCCTCCTTGCCCGCGGCGAGGAACGAGTCAACGAACGCCCAATCTGCTTGTTCGAGTAACTTGTCTTGCGAGAAGCCCGGGACCGCTGTGCCCCCGCGCAACCGAAGCAGCCCCAGGTAGGCGGCGAAGCGAACGGAAAGAGGTTCCGGCTCGGCCCGCACCACGCGGGCGAGCAGCCAGCCGATCCGTAGGTGATTGCTCTTGCGATAATGGCCCGTCAACGCGGCGATTGCCGTTCGCCGCACGGCTTCGTCGGGATCGCCGAAGGCTAGCGCCTCACAGCGATCCAGGTGCTCCGCCACGAGCTTCCAGTGCTCCACGAGCAGGTAGAGCGCACAGCGGCGCCGTTTGGGGTCGCCGTCCTCCAGGGCGCGGACCGCGGCCTCGCGGTCGTGGAAGAGCTCGGCAAAGACCTCGGGGCCCACCGCGCTCTCAAACCAGGCCAGGCTCTCGGCGTGCGACTGCGCGAGCCCGTCCATGACTCGCCGCTGGAACGCGTGGTAGCGAGCCCGTTTTTGTTCCGTGGTTTCCGAAGCCCCCCCGGAGGGCAGAGCGTGTGTGTTGTTCGCCTGGGTGCTCTTTTCATCGTGCAACATCGCGAGCCCCTCGGTGGAGTTTCTCGAGCAGATCAGGCCATCGCCAGAGCGCGTCGGCCCGACCGGGACCGAGATCGGCCGGCGAGAGGGGCCGTCACGGGTTTCGCCGCTCCCACTCTCGTAACACTTCCTGCAATCGCCTCGCAATTTCCTCCAGGGCTTTCTCCTGGTCGGGCGTTCCCGGTGCGCCCGTGGTCGTCACCCTGTCGTACTCGCGTTGAAGGCGCTCCATCTCTGCTTCGAGTTCCGCACCGGACAGATGATCGGCAGGTTCCCGATCAGGTGGAAGCGGCAAGGCCCCCGGCGGTTGCATCGGCACTGGCCCGTTGACTGGAGACTTGACCTGCTGCCGCCACCCTCTTCGTTATACCCTCCTCGTTGTGCTGGGCATAGCCCTCTGACGTTTCCCCACCCTGCCCTTGACTTCCTCCTCCCTCCTCTGCGACGATTCCCCGCAATCCGCCCGCTCTCACCCCACGGAGGGGCCATGCGCACCCTGCTCCGCACCCTGCCGCTCGCCCTCTTGCTGTCGGTCCTCGCCCTCGCCCTGCCGCCCGCGGCCGCGCAGCCCGCCTTCAAGCTGGCCCCCGCCATCGCCATTGAGGCCGAGGACTTCACCGTCGAGTCCGGCTGGAAGGTCGTGCAGAATGGCCACGGCAACTACATGGTGGACGTCATTGGCTTCAACCACGTCTCCGGCGAGCGCCTCCTCTGCATCGACGCCAAGAACGACACCGCCAGCGCCTACGCCGACATAACGGTTCCGGAAACGGGCAAATACCGCCTCTGGGTGCGCTACGAATACCCCCCCTTCTGCGAGACGCGCTTCCGCGTCGTCGCCCAGCAGGGCGGCAAGACCGTGCTCGATCACGTCATGGGCAAGAAGGACAGCCCCCGCTACGGCTTCGGCGAGCCGCTCCCCAAAGCGCAGCACGATCCTGCGTGGGGGCCCGAAGGCCTGATGGAAGAGGTCGTCTCCCTCGCGGAGCTCAAGGCCGGCAAGGCGCGCCTCTACCTCAAGGGCGCCGCCCAGCCGCAGGTGGCGGGGGTCGCCGCCCACCGCAACATCGACCTGATCTACCTGACGCGCGACACGGCCGACGGGTGGATGAAGCACTATCGCAAGCAGACGAACCTCTACCCGATCCTCGACGCCTTCCGCGATAGCCGCGGGGCGCGCTGGGAGGTGCGCTTCACCAACCGATCCGCCAAGGCCGCCGACTTCGCCATGAGCCACGTCTACAA
This sequence comes from Gemmatales bacterium, assembly GCA_038239195.1. Classification (GTDB taxonomy): domain Bacteria; phylum Planctomycetota; class Planctomycetia; order Gemmatales; family Gemmataceae; genus JBBSEZ01. The sequence continues at coordinate 2,464 of JBBSEZ010000091.1, read as the reverse complement.
CCGCATTCCCTGGGGCCGCGGCGAACAGCCCGTGCGCGGCGTCGCCGTGGGCGCCAGCAGCGCCTGGGTGGGGCTCAAGGAGCAGGACACCACCCACTTCGGCATGACGCGCTTCACCAGCTCGGCCGGGCTGTTCGACCTCGAAGTGCGCCCCACCGGAGGGGCCGTCGTGCGCAAACTGTCGGGCGCCGGCCCGCTCCAGCTCTACCTGCCTCCCTACCCCGGCAAGGGGGACCGGCCGACCACGCCCGTCGAGGCGCTCGACGCCATCCTGGCCTGTTTGAAGAAGGCGCCGGCCGTCGGCAAGAAGCCGACCGAACCGCTCTGTTATGGCGGTTGGCTGCCGCTCGGCGTCGAGAGCGACTACGGCCGCAAGTACGCCGAGCTCTACGCCGCCCTCGGCTTTCGCTCGCTCCACCCCGCCCACAGCGGGCCCAAGGTGCTGGAGAACCTCGCGAAGGTCGGCATCCAACCGAACAAGAGCTGGATGGTGATGGGGTATCGCAATCCTCCCACGCGGGCGAACATCGAGCGCGCGCGCACGGAACTGGACCGCGCGAAGATGGGGCCCTACCTGAAGTTCTACGACTACGGCGATGAGATCGCCTTTTCGGAGTGGGTTACTCTGTTGGTGCAGGAAGACCTGGCCAGGGCGAAGACGGCGGGGCTCAAGGTGACGCCCACCCAGGCCGTCTCGGCGCGCTGGCTGGCCTGGCTCAAGGCCAACCGGGCCAAGACACAGGTCGGCGACTACTGGCTCGAAAAGTGGGGCCCGGTCAACCTCACCAAGATGCGGCCGGACTCGAGCGCGCTCGCGGCGGCGGAGAAGCCCCGGCTCTACGTCGATTCGCTGCTCTTCTACGAAGAAACGGCCATTCGCTTCGCGGCCGAGGGCGCCCGGGCGGTGCGAAACGAGCTCGGCGCCGACGTGCTGTGCGGCGCCAACTACTCGTGCCACCCGTTCTACTACCCCCACACCACCGCCTACGTGAAGTGGTTCCGCGGGGGCGCTGCCGACATGGGGCGGCACAGCGAATACTTCTGGCAGGTCGGCCAGGCCGGGCCGATGATCAACGGCTACGTGGCGGAGCACTTCCGAGCGGGGATGCGCAACAACCCCCGGGCGGTGCTGCGCCAGTACACCATGCCGCACGCGCCGGGCAACACCGACGCCAGCTTCCTGCGCTCCGCTTTCAGCCATCTCGCCCACGGCGCCACCATGCTCGACTTCTTCGGGATCGGCCTCAACGAGTCGTTCACCGAAAACCACGTGGACCACCGCGCCCACAGCCGATTCCGCGCCCTCCGCGACGTGACTCACGCCGTCGGCCTGGTCGAGGACCTGCTACCGCAATCCAGGCCGGTGACCTCTCCGGTGGCGCTGCTCGTCAGCGAGAGCACCGAGCGCTGGGACATGGCCGGCATCGCCACCGACCTGGCGGGCCACGCCCATTTCGGGCCCGACTTCCGCAAGACGCGCTTGCACTACCACCTCGAACGCCTCGGGCTGTGGAAGGCGTTCACGTTCCTGGGCGTCTCGCCCGACCTCGTCATCGAGGAAGACCTGAAGGCCGACGTGTTGAAGAACTACAAGGTGCTGGTGCTCGTCGGCGATTGCCTGCCTCCGGGCCTCGCGCCGGTGCTGGAGAAATGGGTCAAGGGCGGCGGCGTGGTGCTGGCGACCGCGGGGGCGGGGCGCTTCGATCCCTACCGCCAGCCGAGCCCCGCGCTGGCGAAACTGTTCGGGCTCGCGAAGAGGACCACGCAGGAGCGCACGACGTTCGTGCGGCCGAGGCAGGAGCTGCCGTTCCTCGCGCCTCTGGCGAAACTGGTGGACAAGGGGTGGGAGATGCCCCAACTCGCCGTCCGCGAGCGCGTGGAGCCGGTCAAGGGAGTCGAGGTCGGGGCGACGTTCGCCGACGACAAGTCCCCCGCCGCGTTTTCCCGGCGGCTGGGGAAGGGGCGCATCGTCTACGTGGCAGCGCTGCCCGGCCTCGCCTATCTGTGGTCGGCGCTGCAACCGCCCGTCGTGCCCGACCGCGGGCCGGCGACCCATTCGGTCCCCACTCGCTTCGACAAGAACGTGGCCACTCTCTTGGAGAGGGCCGTGCTGCGCTCCGCCGGCGTGAAACCGCTCCTCACGACGAAGCCGGGGCTGATCGACGGCCGGTTGCTCAGGGCGCCGAAGGGCCACGTCCTGCCGCTGGCGAACTACAACGCCAAGGTGGGGCAGCGCGCGACCATTGTCGTCCAAGTCGGGGCGCCGGTGAAGAAGGTCACGAGCGCCTACCACGGCGCGCTGCCGTTCAAGTACGACAAGGGCCAGGTGACCGTGACCGTGCCGGCGCTGGGCTACGGCGACGTACTGCGGCTCGATCCGTGAAGGGCCACGCCGCCGTTCGTTTCGCAAGTCCGCCGTCCGTCAGGCAGCCCGACGCGCCAGCGAGGGAGAAGCAATCCCTCG
>JBBSEZ010000090.1:0-26650 GCA_038239195.1 Gemmatales bacterium | reverse complement strand
GGCGGCGCCCCCCCCGCCCCACCCCCCCGCGGTTTTTACCCCCCGCCCGCCCTCGGGGCCTGGTCCCCGGGTGTTTTCCGCCGGCCCACACGGACCGCTCGGGGCGTCGTTCCTCGGCCCGCATGAAGGGCCCTCACCGTTCGCACGGCAAGCGCCCCGGGCGCCCCGCGCGCTTCGGGGCCGCGAGCTGGCGGCGTAATAGTGCCAGCGCGAAGTCCCGCTGGCGGTCCTGCCCGGCCGCCGGCGCTCGGCCGCGCAGGTAGATGTTTTCGGCCCGCTCCAGGCCATCCCGCAAGCGTTCTCGCTCCGCCTCCGACAGAGCCACGACCAGCCCGGCGTCTGGCGTCACGCCCCACTCGTCGGCCGGGCGGCCCGGCAGGCGTCGCCAGTCGAGCTTGCCGCCGGACGGGCGGTAGAACACCGCCGTGGTCAACTTCAATTCGCTGTCGCCCACCTGAACGATGTTCTGCACGGCCCCCTGGCCGCGGCTGCGTTCGCCGACGATTCGGGCCCGCTTGTGGTCTTGGAGGCAGGCGGCGACGACCTCGCTATACTTGGCGGTTTCGCCGTTGATCAGGCAGACGACCGGGAAGCCCAGCAGGCTGCCGGCGCGCTTGCCGCTGGCCTTGAATTCTTCGCGTACGCGCGACCGGACTCTCACGATTAGGCCATCGTCGATGAACAGGTCGGCGACGTCAATGGCCCCTTTGAGCCAACGACGCCCCGAGTTGAAGCGCAGGTCGAGCGCAAGCCCCTCCATGCCCTGCCGGGTGAGCACACGCATCGCGCGCGTCAGGTCGCGGACGGTGTCTCGCTGGAAGTCCGCGATCCGCACGTAGCCGATCTTCGCTTTCGGATCGAGCCAGTAGTCCCACTCGTCGTCCGCCCGACGCCGCGAGCCTAGCACCGTCTCCGGCCACGGATAGCCCAACTTGAACTCGAATCCCAGCGGCCGGGGCGATCCCTCTCGCTGCACGGTCAGCCGCACGCGGGCCTCGGAGTCGCCGAGAAGCAATTGCTCCACCTGTTCGACCGTCAACCCTCGCGTGGACACAGGCCCTTTGGCGGCCATGCCGTCCTTGCCGGCCGGCGTGACGTGGGTGATGAGGTCGCCGGCGCGGATGCCGGCGCTGTAGGCAGGGCCGCCCTTGATCGGGGTGACGACGCGCACCATCCCGCTCCGGTCGTCCGAAGCCAGTTTCAGGCCCGGCTTGGACGGTATCCAACGGTTCCAGGGCAACCCGATGCCCCACGCGGCGTCCGGGTCGAACCGGCGCAGCATGTGGCGCACGGCCTCGTCGAACACCGCCTGGGCCCCTTCGGGGGGACCTTTAGGATAGGCGCGGCTGTAGGCGTCGCGCAACAGGGCCTCGAGTAGCGTCTCATTCAGGGGCCCGCGAAGGCGCCGGGGTAGGTCGGCCGGGAACTCCTTGCCCAGTTGGCGGTACACGCCCTGGAGGGCCCACCCGGCCAGTTCCGCGCGGGCCGGCCTCAGCACGGCACGCTCGCTCGCCTCGTCGATCACTTCGAGCAACGCCTTGGAGAACGCGGAGCCCTGGGCGGACCGGTATTCGATCCGTTCGAGCAAGCGCAGCGCCCGCAGCCGGCACTCGAAGTCGGTATTCGCCGCCGCCGCCTTCCGCAGCGCGCCCCACGCTCGCTCGCCCACCGCGTTCAGGGCCCGCGTCGCGCTCTCTCGCTCCGCGTATTTCGAGGAGCCCAACCCTGCGATCAGGCGGTCGATCTGCGGGCCGTCCGGGGGCGCGGCCGCCCGCACAGGCCCTCCCCAGCCGGCAAGCCCCACCACCAACGCCAACCCCACCCAGACGCGCTTCATGCTCGCCTCCTTCGGCGCCACTCTACCCGAAAGCGCTCATCCGCGAAACACCCACCGCACCATCTCGCTCACCTTCGCCCCCTTGCCCTGCATCAGCAGCCCCACCCGGAAGACCCGCCCCGCCGCCCACACGCAGAACAGCGTCGTCGCCAGTACCCCCGCCGCCCCCAGCGTCGGCTGCCACCACGGCACCCCCGGCGGCACCGCCTGCCGGGCGATCATCAGCATCGGCGTCGCGAACGGGAAGAACGACAGCGCCGTCGCCACCTTGCTGTTCGGCTCCTGGATCACGTTGCCCAGCACGAACATCGGCATCGTCGCCAGCAGCATGATCGGCCACAACAGATTTTGCGTCTCTTTCATGTCCGTACAGGCCGCCCCCACCGCGATGAACAGCGACCCGTACATCAGCGACGACAGCGCCTGGAACAGCACGAACCACAAGAGCAGGCTCGCCGGCAGGTGCTCGGCGAAGCCGAAACGCTGCGCCGACCAGTAGGCCCCGCCCAGGTAGACCGCGGCGATCGTCAGCGACACGCCCGTCATGCCGACGATCTTGCCCAGCATCAGCGGGAACGGCTGCACCGAACCGAGCAGCACCTCGGCGATCCGCTGCATCTTCTCCTCCACCACCCCCTGCATCAGCGGCGTCGCGCCCAGCAGCACCATCATGAACATCATCATCATGAGCCCGGCAGGCACCAACAACTGCGCGATCCGGTCTTGCCCGCCGGAGCTCTTCGACACGCCCTCGGACACCAGCGGGACGGGCCGCATCACTGCGCTGACCTTGGCGAGGTCCAGTTTCTCCTTTTTGCTGCGGAGCTCCCGCACGCGCTGCCCGATGGCCTGCACGGCCAGTTGCGGAAACTCCATTTGCACCAGCCGGTTCGACTGGTAGCGCACGATGCGCTCCTCGTCCTTGTCGTCCTTCGCGGCCTCGGCAATCCTGGGGCCGATCTCCAGGAAGCCAGATAGCTCGCCCTTCCGCACGCGCTCCGCGAGCTCGGCGCGCTTCTCCTCGAGCTTTGTGCGGTCCACGTTCGGGGGGAGCTCCACCTCCTCGATCTTGAAGGTCGGTTTCACCCCCCGGGCCTTGTTGTTGTGGTCCGCGACGGCCTGCTGGACGGCGCCTTGGTAGAGCCGGTCGCTGCTGCGGTCGATGACGGCGAACGTCTTCTCCTCGACGTCGCGGAAGTCGCGCAGGAGCCACTGCACCACGATGCTCCCGCCCATCATCAGCGGCATGATGACGAGGCTGAGGACGAACGCCTTGGTGCGCACGGCAGCGTTATACTCGCGCACGGCGATGACCCACATCTTACGCATGGCGCTCGGCCTCGGGACCGGGGAGAGGGACGGTGGGGCGGGCGATGCGGACGAACACGTCGTTGAGCGTCGGGCGAGCCAGCTCGAAGTGGCGCACGCCGCCGCGCTCCATCAGGCGGGCGAGGAGCTCCTGCGGGTCGGTGCCGGGAACGAGGCGCAACTCCTGCCAGCGGCCGAAGTCGGTGGCCTTGAGTACGCCGGGGACGGCCTCCAGCGAGGCGGGGCCGCCTTCGAGGAGGACGCGCACCGTGTCGCTCCCATAGGCGTCCTGGATCGACTCGAGGGTGCCGTCGAGGACCTTGCGGCCCTGGTAGATCATGCAAATGAAGTCGCACATCTTCTCGGCGACGCTCATGTCGTGGGTGGAGAAGAGCACGGTGGTGCCGTCGCGGCGCAGGCCGAGGATGGCCTCGCGCAGCACGTCGGCGTTGACGGGGTCCAGGCCGCTGAATGGCTCGTCGAGCAGCACCAGCTCGGGCCGGGAGACCACGGTGGCGATGAACTGCACCTTCTGGGCCATTCCCTTGCTCAGCGCCTGGACCCTCTTGTCGGCCCAGTCGCTCAGCCCCAGGCGCTCCAGCCAGTCGCGGATGACCGGGCCGGAGTTGCGGCAGCCCTTGAGCTCGGCGTAGAAGCGCAGGACGTCGCGCACCTTCATCTGCTTGTAAAGGCCGCGCTCCTCGGGGAGGTAGGCGACGCGGTCGTTGGCGGAACCATAGGCCTCGGCGCCGAGGACGGCGATGCGGCCGCGGTCGGGGTGGAGGATGCGCACGATCATGCGCAGGGTGGTGGTCTTGCCGGAGCCGTTCGGCCCGATGAAGCCGTAGATGGTGCCGGCGGGGACTTGCAAACTCAGGCTATCGACGGCGACGTGCTTGCCGAACGTCTTGGTGACTTCCTCGAGGAGGATGGCGGGGCCTGGCGAGCGCTGCATGAGGCCTTCCTGTTCTGGCGCCTCGGGGCGCCCTGGACTATTTCCGGGCCGGCAATTTGCCAACGGCGATCCGCGGACTATGCTTCATTGACCCTACGCAGATCGACTCGCGGTCCCGATCGTGCGCACCGGGAAGCAACTCTCTGGCCACCCTGGAGGTGATTCTTGCTGCAAGCGGGACTGCAACCGATCTCGGGACACCGCCTGACGCGCCCGCTGGGCGCCGGGGCGTTCGGCGAGGTCTGGGAGGCCCTCGACGGCCAAGGCAAGCCGGTGGCCCTGAAGTTCCTCGACTGCCGCACGCGCTCGCGCAGCATGATCAGCAGCGAGGTCCGCGTGCTGCGCGGGCTGAGCGAGCTCCGTCACCCCCACATCATTCAACTGTACGGGATCCACGCCAGTTCTCGCTATCTCATCCTCAGCATGGAGCGGGCCGACGGCAACCTCGCCGACCTGCGCCAGGCCTATCGGGACGAAGCGCAGACCGACATGCCGGGCGAGCACGCCCTGGAATTGCTCGAGCAGGCGGCCAGCGCCCTCGACTTCCTGGCCGAGCTGCAGTTGCCCGGCTTCAACGGCTCCTCGCGCGGCCTACAGCACTGCGACGTCAAGCCGAGCAACCTGCTCCTGCTGGGGGACCAACTCAAGGTCGCCGACTTCGGGCTGTGCGCCGGCACCGGCTGGCAAGCGGGCGGCAAGGGCTGGCGCGGCACCCCGCCCTACGCCGCCCCCGAGCTCTACGGCGGCAACGGCGTGGTCGGCACCGATCAATACGCGCTGGCGATCACCTACTGTGCCCTGGTCATGGGCGAGCGCCCTTTCCGAAGATCGGACAGCTGGGCGGACGCGCCCGCAGGCCTGCCGATCGACCTGCGAAAGTTGCGCGAGCGCGAACTGCCGGCGATCTCGCGGGCCCTACACCCGCACCCCAGCGCGCGCTGGCCGAGTTGCCGGGCGTTCGTGGCGGCCCTGCGCGACGCCGCGCAGGGGAAGCGCCATTCCGACCCCATCCTGGTGATGCGCTCCGGGCTGTGAGCGCGGGCCCGCCACGCTCCGCTCCGCTCCGCGGCTACACGGATCGGGGGGGGGGTGCTCCCCAAGGATTTGCCGCGCCCGCGGCCCGCGAGACATTCTCTCCGGATTTCATCCGAAATTCTCTTGCAATGCGCGAAACGTGCCTCGATACTGCGCCTCGGGACCACCCTCTCGAGTCTCAGGAGATCGCATCGATGAAGTCGCTCGTGCTGGTTTGCAGTTTCCTGGTCGCTCTCTGCTTCGGTGCCGCGGCCGTCGTCGCGGACGAGAAAACGGACGTGAAGCCGAAGTTGCCGGCCCCCGGGATCAAGGGCGTGAAGGGCACCGTGTGGGTGATCGACGGCACCAAGGCAAAAGACCCGAAGATCACCGTCAAGCACCACGACATGATCGTGCTCGTGTCGAGCTACCCGATCAACCCGCCGCTCCCCAGGAGCGCCACCCAGAAGTCCAGCGATCCCGCCGTCGTCAAGGGGGATGGGATTAGCCGCGTGGTTAACGTCGGGGGCCTGCTCGGCACCGGGCACCTCGGGGCCAACTTCACGGCGCACAAGAAGGGCAAAGCCACGCTGACCCTCGAGGTCCATCGCGGCTCGATCACCTCCAAGGTCACGTGCGAGGTAGAGGTGAAGTAGGCCCCGCCCTCCGCCCTCGGCTGACGAAGTGATTTGGCGATGCTTCGCGGAATCGTGTGGCCCACCGCGCTTCGGCGAAGCGTCGCGAGCCCGACAACTCACTCCCCCACCCTGCCCAGCTTCGCGAAGCGCCTGTACGCTTCCGCGACCTTCCCCTCCCTGGCGTCGCCCTTGTGCAACAGCATCGCGTAGGTCAGCGTCAGCGACTTGCCCTTGGCCAACTTCACCAACTCCTTCTTCCCCTTCGTGTCGGGGAAGCCCGACTTGGCCCGGCCAAACGGGTTGGCTGCCAGCAGCCCGTAGTCGCGGGCGTGCCAGGCCGTCGGGATGGAGTTCTTCGGGTCGGCAAAGATGGCGATGCCGGCGATGCCGCCGCCCGTCGGGCCGGAGTAGTCGCACCACGCCGAGTACAGCCCCCAGCAGCCCTCGCGCTTGGCGTTGCTCTTCTTCCCCTCGCCCTCTTTGCCCTCGGCGTTGACGAGCTTGCCCTTCTTGTCGGCCCGCATCACGTCGCGCACGCGGACCCCGAACGAGCCCTCCTTGGTGTCGCCGAAGACGATGTTCACCACGCTCGCCACCAGGGTGCTCCTCACGCGGATCAGCCAACTGTCTCCGAAGGAGACGAGCTCGATGGTCCGCACCTCGTCCAGGACCTTCTCGCCCTCCGCGGTGCGCCATTCGTTGTAGGTCTTGACCGACGCCCGGCCCTGGGCCTGCTTGATCTCGCCGACCTTGACGCAGACGATTTGGCCGTGGCCCTTGCCTTCGGACCAGAAATCGACGCCGAGGGCCCCCCGGACCTTGCTCGCGAGCTTCATCCCCTCGGGGATAACGTCGCCGTGGCAGAACCAGGCCGACTTGTGATGCGGATGGTCGGCCTTCTCGCCCTCCTCCAACTTGCTCATCGGGTAGGGGCGGGTGAGCGGCGCCCCGGTGGGGGCGTTGAGCGGCCAGAAGTAGGGCTTGGCCACCTTCGGGCCGATGACGTAGCGCGTGACCAGCGCCTTGCCGGCGTAGAACTCGATGGAATCCTTGTTCGCCTTGATGGAGACCTCGCTCGCCTCGGGGGCCTTGTCGGCACTTGCCTTGGGAGGCAGGTGCGAGGAGAGCGCGAGCAGGGCGAGGAGAACGGGCCCCGCTACGAAGGAAGCGCGCATGGAAGGGCCTCCGAGACTGGCCAATCGGGCTGACACCTTGGATGATCCTAGAGGGTATGTAGGTTGCGGTCCACTGGCGCTCCCGCCATCGGGCAACCGCGGTTTCCCACACCTCGAAGGAGTCAAGCACATGCGCATGCGACTGGTGCCCTTGATGGCGCTGTTCGGCCTGCTGGCGGCGCTGCCGGCCCTGGCCGGCAAATCGAAGGCCGCCGACGATGCCGAGCCCGTGAAGCGGGCGCCCGCGGTCGGCAAGGGCGGCAAATCGACCCTGGTGGTCCGCATCAAGGCCCTCGACGAGCTGATGGCCGACGGGCGCTACCTGTTCGACCTGGCCGGCAAGTCCGAGGAGGGCAAGCAGCTCGAGAAGATGCTGAAGGCCCGCACCGGGCCCAAGGGATTGGACGGCTTCGACACGAAAAAGCCGATCGGCCTCTACGGCAACCTCAAGAGCGACGTCAAGGCCAGCGAGGTCGTCCTCCTGCTCCCCATCGCCGACGAGAAGGCCTTTCTCGACATGCTCGAAAACCTCGACGTCAAGCCCGAGAAGGACAAAGGCGGCCTCTACACCGCCAACGTCGAGAACGTGCCGTTCCCCGTGATCTTCCGCTTCGCCAACGGCTACCTCTATGGCACGCTCAAGTCGAGCGAGCGCAGTCCGCGCCTGCTCGACAAGGGGAAGTTGCCGCTGCCCGCGGCCGTGCTGGGCGCCGGCGGGAACGACCTGCTGTCGGTCACGCTCAACATCGATCAAATCCCCAACGCGCTGAAGGACGTCATGTCCGGGGGCCTCGACGTCGGGCTGGACCAGGCCAAGGAGCAGGAGCCGCCCGACGAGACCCCGGCCGGCAAGGCGTTCCGCGAGGCCCTCGTCGATGAGTTCGGCCGGCAACTCAAGGCGGTCATCCGCGAAGGAGCCTCGCTCAGGGCGAGCGTGAACGTCGATCGCAAGGCCGGCGACCTGTCGATGGAGCTGGAGCTCAAGGGGAAGTCGGGCTCGGCCCTGTCCAAGGACCTCGCCGCGCTGGGCGCGCTCAAGAGCGTGGGGGCAAGCCTGGTGAGCAAGGCGTCGGCCGCCAATAGTTCCGTCTCGGTGCGCCTGCCGGCGGCGGTGCGCAAGCAGTTCGCGGCGGTGGTCGATGAAAACTTCAAGAAGGCGCTGGACAAGGAGGCCGACAAGGACAAGCGCGAGCTCGCCCGCATCCTCCTGGATGCCCTGGCGCCGACGGCCAAGGCGGGCGCCCTCGACTTCGGCTTCGACCTGCGCGGCCCCAGCAAGGGCGGCAAGTACGGCGTCGTCGTCGCCTCGCGCGTCACCGACGGGGAGGCCATCGAGAAGGCCGTCAAGAAGTTGATGGCCAAGGTGCCGGACGAGGTCAAGGAAATCGTGACGCTCGACGTGGAGAAGGTCGGCGACGTACACGTCCACCGCATCACGGCCCCCAAGGGCAAGATCGACGAGAACACCAGGGAAGTGTTCGGCGAAGGCCCGGCCTACTTCGCGGTGAGCAAGGACGCGATCTTCCTGGCGCTGGGCGAAGGGGCGCTCCCGGCCATCAAGGGCGCCCTCGCGGCGCCGGCCAAGGTGGGCCATCCGTTCCAGGGAGAGGTGTCGCTGGCGCGCATCGCCAAGTTGATGGCCAAGACGCAGAAGGCGGCCCCCGACGCCGCCCAGAAGGCGTTCAAGGCGCGTGGGAGCGACAAGGTGCGCTTCACGGTCGAGGCGGGCGATTCGCTCCAGATCAAGTTCGGCGCCAAGGCTCAGGTCGTGACCTTCCTCGGGCTGCTCGACAAGGCGAAGGAAGCCGAGTGACCGATAGAGGGATCGTTTCGCCGCGGCTCGCGAGGCGAGGGGCAGGAAAAGGCATTCATTGGAGGACGGCCCTCCTGAGCTGTCTGGTCTGGATGGCTCAGGAGGGCCGTCCTACAGGTCCTGCCCCTCGCCCAAGAGCGCGGCGAAACGATTTCCTTGCCGACTTTCTCAGATTCTTCGCCGTTCCTCTGGACATTTTCACACGCAAAGCTGTATTATTTACTTGCACTCCCCTTCCCTGCGCGCCAGCGGGAGAGGGGGAGGTGCCTGGAGCGGGCCGATAAGAACGTCGGCCCGGTTCCCACGGAAGAAGGTTGGCGGGGCGCCGGAGGATCGAGTCGCTCCGCCCCGTTTGTTTGAGAACGGAAAATGTGCCCACCACTCTCCGCCGGGCGTCGCCTCTGAGGGCGGCGCCGGTTTCGCATCGGGGCAACCCTCCCCGATCGTGCCCTGCTCGCGCCGGATCGCGGGATCGGTCCTTTGGATCTCGTTCGATCGGGCCAGGATGGAGGCGAGCACCAACTCGTGTGACAGTGCGGGCCGGAAATCGGGTTTCGGCCCCGGTGAACCTCGTTTCAGGAGTGCCGTCGCGGAGGCGCTTCCGCGGCCATGTATCATGCTCGAAAACCTTCGTAACATTGGCATCATCGCGCACGTTGACGCTGGCAAGACCACGACGACGGAGCGCATCCTTTACTTCAGCGGGTCCAAGCACAAGAAGGGCGACGTAGACGACGGCAACACCACCACCGATTACGACGAGCTGGAGAAGAAGAAGGGAATCACGATCAACAGCGCTGCCGTCTCCATCGAGTGGGGCGAGACGAGCATCACGCTGATCGACACGCCCGGCCACGTCGATTTCACGGCCGAGGTCGAGCGATCGCTGCGCGTCCTCGACGGCGCCGTGGGCGTTTTCTGCGCCGTCGGCGGGGTCGAGGTGCAGTCCGAGACGGTGTGGTTCCAGGCGAACAAGCACAACGTCCCGCGCATCGCCTACGTGAACAAGATGGACCGCATGGGCGCCGACTTCTTCGCCTGCGTCGAGCAGATGAAGGAGAAGTTGCGCGTCGTCCCGGCCATCTGCGCGATCCCCATCGGGCAGGCCGGCGAGTTCAAGGGCGTGATCGACCTGCTGGAGATGAAGTTCATCGAGCGCGACCTGACCGACCCGACCAACACGCGCTACGCGCTGGTGGAGGTCCCCGAGTCGCACAAGAAGCTGGCGGAGGAGTATCGCCATCACCTGTGCGAGGCGGCGTCGCACTTCAGCGACGAGATCGTCGAGCTGGTGCTCGAAGAGAAGCCGGTGCCCAACGACATGCTCAAGAAGGCGCTGCGCAAGGGCACGCTGGAGATGGGGCTCACGCCGATCGTGTGCGGTTCGTCGAAGAACTACCACGGGGTGCAGCTCCTGCTCGACTCAGTGATCGATTACCTGCCGTCGCCGGGCGAGCGCCCGCCGGTGAAGGGGCTCGTCTACAAGAACAAGGAGAAGGCGGAGACGGATCGCCCCGCCGACCCGAAGGCGCCGTTCAGCGGGCTGGCCTTCAAGACGGTGACGGAGCCGACGGGCGACCTGGTGTTCGTGCGCGTCTACTCGGGCCAGCTTCACCCCAAGGACGAGGTGATGAACACCACGAGCGGCAAGACGGAGCGCCTTGCGCGGGTCTTCCGCATGATGGGCGACCGGCGCGAGCCGCTCGACGTGGCCGGGCCGGGCGAGATCGTCGCCGTCGTAGGGCTCAAGATGACCTACACGGGGAACACGCTTTGCGCGACGTCGGCGCCGCTGGTGCTGGAGTCGATCCGCTTCCCCGAGCCGGTGATCTCGCAGTCGATCATCCCGGACAAGACGACCGACGAGACGAAGTTGGCCGATTCGCTGGGCAAGCTGGTGCGCGACGACCCGACGCTGAAGTTCAAGACCGACCCCGAGACGAAGCAGCTCATCCTGAGCGGGATGGGCGAATTGCACCTCGAGGTGTCGGTCGAGAAGCTGATGCGGAACCCGGGCGTGAAGGTGACGACGGGCAAGCCGATGGTGGCGTACCGCCAGACGCTGTCGAAGCCGGTCGAGATCGAGACGCGCTTCATCAAGCAGACGGGCGGTCGCGGCAAGTTCGCGGTCATCTACATGAAGTTCGAGCCGCTCACCAAGGAGCAGTGCGCCGAGTGGGTGGAGACGTGCGAGGAGGAGGGGGAGAAGCCGGACCCGAACAGTCTCTACTTCATCGACAAGATCGTCGGCGGGGTGGTGCCGCGCGAGTACATCCCGTCGGTGGAGGCGGGCTTCCGGGACGCGACGGTGAAGGGGGCGAAGTACGGCTTCCAGTGCGTGGACATCCAGGTGACGCTGCTGGACGGCAAGTATCACGACGTCGATAGCTCGCAGGACGCGTTCAAGCTGGCGGCGATGGAGTGTACGCGCGACGCTCAGGTGAAGGCGGGGATCACCCTGCTGGAGCCGATCATGAACGTGGTGGTGGTGGCCCCGGAGATGTATCAGGGGACGCTGGCCGGCGACATCAACCGCCGGCGCGGCGAGATCCTGAACTTCAGCTCCGACAAGGGCCGCTGCTCGATCCACGCCTACGTCCCGCTGGCGTCGCTGTTCGGCTACACGAGCGATCTGCGCAACGTGACGAGTGGCACGGCGTCGTTCACGATGGAGCCGAGCCACTACGCGTCGGTCAAGGAGGAACTGGCCGATCTGCGCGCGGCAAGCTGAGCCGGTCGCGAAAAGAGCAAGAGCGAGAGGGGCCGCGGGGAAGATTTCCCGCGGCCCCCTTTTTTCGCGTGCGGCGGCACGGGACGCTTCGCGCGGCCCTTGGTTCCGGCTTCCTTCGGGCCTTCCGGGCGGATACCATAACATGCGGGGACTTCCCCTCGTTCCCTCGGATCGTCTCGTCCGGTAGGGAAAGGTAGGCATAAGCGATGGAATGGCTTGACTTCAAGACGTGCGCAGCGGTCAGTTCGCTCGCCGTGGCTGCCCTGTCTCTGGCGTACTCCACCACCGTTCTTCTCCAGACGCGGGCCCGCTTGATGCGGGACATGCAGAATTTTGCAGTCTCCATTTCCCCTCGAGACACTGCCCTGATGATGCTCGGGCAGTTCGACCCGGGCGTCCAGTCGATCCTCGACAGAAACCCCAAGAGGGTCTTTCTGCACGTCTCGTCCGTCGGCGAAGAGGAGGCGGTCATCTTCGCCTTCGGGGAAGAGCCGCACTTCGCACGGGCCTCGTTCGACCTTGGCGAGCGGAAGGACGTTGCCCCGCTCGTCCGCATCCTCCAGGCACGCGGAGAATTCGGCGAAGGAGAGGAATCGTGGCAGACGACGAAGTCAAGCCGGAGGAGGCCGAAGGCGAGCTTGGTGGAGATCAAGGAATTGCCGTTCCGAAGCGGCGACGCGCTTCACGAGGGAGAAAAAGCGGTACTGACCCGGAAGTGAACGCCTGGGGCGCGGGCACGGCCAGCATCGGCGGCGGGATGCTCGTCGCGGGCGTCGCCCTCCTTCTGCCCGAAGGGCTGGCCAAGAACCTCGTCATCCTGCTGGCACCGCCCACGACGCTCGCGGTGCGGCAGCTCTGGATCTGGGCTCACGGGCCGATCGTCGATTACGCGCGCAACTGGACCGTGGAATCGAGGTATCAGGCGGCCGTGAAGTCCATCGACGAGGCCCTGAAGAACGAGGCCCTGGGCCCCGCCCGTCGTGCCGAGTCCCAGAACGAGCGGGTCGAGCTGGACGTGGAGATGGTCGCGTACCGGAGGTCGCGCACTACCTTCAAAACGGACTGAGGGGACAATGGTGAACGACGCGGAAACGCCCCACCTCGGGCGGCTCAGCCGCTGGCCGGCCCGACCGTCACCGCGAGCCGCCCGGGGTTGCCCACCCGCTCCTCCTCGAACATGTTGCGGACGCACACCGCGAAGTGTTGCGGCCCGGTCGTGGCCCCGGTTGCCGCGAGGTCGAGGGCGAGCTCGTTCTGCCCCCGGAAATCGACGCTGAAGCGCTTGACCTGCCCGCCGCCGAGCAGGCGCGAGAGGGCGTCGGGCAGGCACACCCAGAGCAAGTCGCCGGCGCGGTAGCCGTCTTCGAGGGCCACGCGCAACGTCAAGGCGTCGCCCACGGTGAAGCGCTGGCGGGCCCGGCCGTCCTTCTCCAACGCGACGCGTACCGGGGCGGTAATCGCCATCTGCTCCCAGTCTTCCTCGACGAGGCGCGTGACCTCGACGGCGAGCACGCCCTCGACCGCGCGCACGGCCTTCGCGGACAACCCGCTCGCCTTGGTCAGCGAGAGCAACTGCCCATCGAAGATGGCTTTTCCCCCGGCGTTGATGACGCCCTGCGCTTGCAGTTCGGTCATGAGCGCGACCGCGGCCGCGGAGTCGAGCGTCGAGTAGAGCCGGCCCTGTTCGTTGAACTGGGCCACGACGCGGTTCGCCAGGGGGAGCACGCGGTCCAGGCCCTCTCCAGCACGCAGCAGCGCGGCTGCCGCGTAGGCGGCCTCGGCGCGCCAACGGACGGCCCCGGCGTTCGTGGCCCCGCCCGACAGCAGATCGACCAGTTCACGGGCCCGTTGGGTCGCTTTGGCGCGGGCGGGGGCGTCGGCGCTCGACCGAAGCACCGCGTAGACGTCCTCCGCCGCCCGGGGCGCCTTCGGCGGCCAGTCGAGGCCGTAAGCCGCCGTGGCGTCCCGGGCCATCTCCAGCCCCTGCTCAACGGCCTCCGCGAGCGCAGGACTGAGGCGCGAGACGCGAGGGCGCAGCAGTTCGAGGTCCCACAGGTAGCGTGCCGCCACAGGGCCCAGGTAGGGGTGGGGCTGGTCCGGGCATTCGGGGTACACCTTGAAGCCGCGGCCGCGCAACCACATCCTTGCCAGGCGATGCACGCCGGCGCAGAGGACCGTCGCGGCGCGTTGTCGGCGTTCGTCCGCGTCGGCAAGGCCCCACATGGCGCAGCCGGCGCGCAGTTTGGCCGCGGTCTGCTCGCAGCAGTGATGCGCGTAGTCGGCCGTCGCCTCCACCAGCGCCCCGAAGGGGCGATCCAACCCCGGCAATACGCGCAGCCCCACGACGGACGGGTCGTCCGCCCGGCTCAACGCCTCGCCCGGACGCAAGAACCGGAGAGCGCGCACCTCCGCCCGCAACTTCCCCAGTGCCTCGACGCGCCGCACCGACCGGTCGCTGACACCGGCCCCCACGTCCTCGACCACCGCCTCGTAATCGCCGGGGACCACCGCGAAGGCGAGCTCGGCCCGGTGCGCGGCGATCTCGGCGCCCGGCGGCAGCGGTTCGCCTTCGTGGTGCAAGGGGACGTCCATCCCGTCGCGGGCGACGCGCAGCCGCATGCGGCCCGAGGACGCGCCGGCATGAACGCGGCCCAGCACCGAATCACCGGGGTGCACGAAGGGCGGCAAGTCGAGGGAGACGAACGGGTCTTTCGCCGCCCGGAACCTCCCCTTGGCCGAGGCCCAATCCAGGCCGGAGACAACGAATGCTTCCACGACGTAGTCGGCGAACGTGTCCGGCAAGCGCAGGGTGAGGGCATACGAGCCCACGCCGCTCATCAGGCCGGCGAACAGGACCTCCGGCTCGGCGAGCGTCGCCGCGAGGGGCGCCTTGCGCGAGCGGTTGTCTCTCTCCCCCGCGTCCTCATCGACGGCGGTTTCTTCAAAGACGTCATCGTCGGGGCCCTCGTCGTCGAAGTCCTCGTCGTCGAAGTCCTCGTCGTCGAAGTCGTCGGCCTCGGTTTCGGTGAAGTCGATGGCCGTGTCGGTGAGCTCGGCGAGCATCGAATCCACGCACTGGACCTCGGTTTGGCCGTAGTGCCGGCAGATCGCCGCCACGAGGAGGTCGCGGGGGGCGACGACGGCGCGCACGCGGCGGTTGAGAATGAACTCGAGCCTCTGCACCTTATCGAAGTCGATCGGGTCGGGCATGGCCACGACGAGCGCATCGTCGCACAGCGCCAGGGGAAAGACCACGTTCTCGCGCGCCACCGATTCCGGGAGGAGATCGAGAATCGCCTGGGGAGCGGATAGGCCGTCGGCCAGGCTCACGAAACCGTTAACCGCCCCCGGTTTCGTGACCGACAACATCCCCGCCAGGGCTTCGACGGCCGCCTTCGCGTGCCCTGCCAGCCGGCTCACGGGCGTGTCCGCGCTGAGCAGGCGGGCGTCCTTGACGACCAGATAAACCGACGCCCCGCTTTGTCCGGGATCGACGGCGAGGGTCACCTCGCTTCCCGGTCGGCACGTTGTCGGCACCGTCACGACCGGCGCCGGCACCGGCCGCAGCACGGTCGCCCACCCTTCCCACGGGGCGCCTTGGACGAACGCTCCGACCGCGACCGCGCTGGCGGGCCCCACCGCCTCGACTTCGATCACCTCACCCGCAGCCAGGTTATCGCGCTGGACGGCGATGCGGCGAGTCGCGTCGGTCAGGTCGGCGACCACGACACAGACCGGCCCCGTCGCCACCCTTGCGCGCAGGCGCGCGCTGATAGTATCGACGCGCTCCAGGGCAAAGGGGGTGTTGCGCACGGCGCCCTCGCAGAGGTAAAGGCCGCGTACCTCGCGGGCGTCGGGGCCGGGGAGCAGGGCGCCCGTGACCTCCGTCCCCAGCGGCGAGAACAGCGTAGGCGCCCGCTCGGCCGCCCGGCTCCCGACGAGGGGCACGGTGGCCGTGCGCCCGGGGTTGGCTTCCAGTTGCACGTTGACAGCGTGCGGCCCGGCGCCCCCGAGCGCGAATTCGACCTCGACGAGCCCGTGGACGGCCACGGCCTGTGTGGAGTGGATGCGCCTGCCGCCCTCCGTCAACTCGAGGCGCACTCCGCCCTCGACAGGCACCCCGAACGTCTCCAGGCGGAGTGCGAGCGCCAGGCGCGCGCCACCGTTTAGTAGCCGGCGCTGGTGCAAGTCTGCGACGAGGGGAGCAAGGCGGTATTCCGCCACGGTGAAGCAGCAGGGCGGTTCGTCTGTGAGGCCGTCCCAGCGCACCTCGTAGTCGCCCGTCGTCAGGTCGCGCAGGATCGCCGTCGCCAGGCCTGTCCGATCGAACCGGACGGGGACGCTGGTAGGGGAAGCGCCATCCCGGCGCAACAGCAGTCGGGCCTCGGTGTCGGACAGGCCGAGGCGCAAGGCGAGGAGGTGGACGGTGTCTCGCCCGGCGCGGTAGAGGGCCTTGTCGCTGACGATGCCGGTCAGGCGCAGTTCGGGCAGAGGGAGGGCGGCGACGCTCAGCCCCGGCAGCGCAGCCGCGCCAGGCCCCAGCAGCGACACGACGCGGGCGTTGTCGCCGCCGACGAAGGCGAAGGCCGTGCCGAGCAGCACGCCGTCCTGTCTCGCTCGCTCCCAATCGGTGACGAGAACGCGCTCGAGGGACATGGCGGACCTCCTAGCGGGGAGGAGGCCGGTGGGACAGGCTGCCTGTCTCACCGGCCCATCAGCGCAAGATCGCCTGAATCGGCGCCCCCTCGCACAGCGTCATCGGCCGGTCGAGCCGGTCGCGCAACTGCGTCTGCGGATCGACGCCCAGACACTCATAGACCGTCGCCGCCAGGTCGGCCGGCGAGGTGGGATTGCTCGCCGGATACGCCGCGTAGCGGTCGCTGGCGCCGTGGACTACGCCGCCCTTGATGCCCCCGCCCGCCAGCACCGTCGTGAACACCTTCGCCCAGTGGTCGCGCCCGTCGCGCCCCGCCCCGGCCCCGCCCGGCACGCTCTGCCCGACACGCGGCGTGCGGCCCATCTCGCCCGTCCAGATTATCAACGTCTCGTCCAGCAGCCCGCGCGCCTCCAGGTCTTCGAGGAGCGCCGAGAAGGCCTGGTCGGTCACCGGACAAAGGCGGTCCTTCAAGTCGATGAAGTTGCGCTGATGAGTGTCCCAATAGACGCTGACGTTGGTGAGGCCGTCGTTCTGCCAGAACACCGTCACCAGCGGCACCCCCGCCTCGATCAGCCGGCGCGCCTGCAACACCGCCTGGCCGTGGACGTTCATGCCGTAGCGCTCGCGCACCCGCAGCGGCTCGCGCGTGAGGTCGAACGCCTCGGCGGCGCGCCGGGCCGACAGCAGGGCGAAGGCTCGCTCCTGGTTGGCGCGCGAAGCGGCGACGTCGAGCTGCGCCTCCATCCGCCGCACCTGGCGGTCGAGCTGGCCGAGCAGTTCCCGGCGGCGCTCGCTGCGGGCCAGCGGCACGTCGGCGGACAGGACGAAGTCGCCGACCTTGTAATCGGGCTTGCTGGCGTCGGCGTCGATGCGCAGCGGGTCGTGGGCCGGGCCGAGCCAGCCCGCGCCCTGCCCGTGCGACTGCTCCACGAAGCGCGGGGCGCCGTTGGGGACCTTCGGCATCATGGAGACGAACGGAGGCAGTGCGCTGGTTCCTCGCCCCAGGCGCGAGAGGACGGCGCCGTAGCTGGGCCAGTCGGTCGCGAAGGGGGCGCTCAACGGCGGGGAGGGCCGCCCGGTCAGCAGGAAGTGGGTGCCGGTGGTGTGGTTGACGTCGCCGTGCGTCATCGAGCGCACCAGGGCCAGCTTGTCCGCGTGCCGGGCCAGGCGCGGCAGGTGTTCGCAGATGCGCAGCCCGGGCACGCTGGTCGGGATCGACTTGAACGGGCCCCGATATTCCGCGGGGGCGTCGGGCTTCATGTCCCAGGTGTCCTGGTGGGCCGGCCCGCCCCACATGAACAGGAGAATGCAGGCCTTTGCCTTGCCGCGCCCCTTCGGGGGGGCGTCGCGGCCGTGCAGCAGTTGCGGCAGCCCCAGGCCCAGGAGCGGGACGGAGCCGGCGCGCAGGAACTCGCGCCGGCCCATCGGAGCGGCGGCGAAGAAGTCGGGACAGGCGCGTTGAGTCATGATGCTCCTCGTGGTTGGTTTCAGTCTATCGCGCCCCGAGAGGGAGATGTCGTCTTTTCTCGGGGCCGCGGCACCCGGGGCGAGAAAGTGAGGCGAACGGCCGGCCCGAATCCCGTTGAGCCGGCCCCGCCGCTGCGGTACATTCTCCATGAAGCGAGTTCGTCCAGGCAGGCAAGGAGGGAAGGGCGTGGCCATTCCCAGGCGGATACGGATCGAGCAGGTGCCGGATTATTACACGCGATTCATCGGGCGCTGCGCCGATGGGCGGCAGTTCATGGCTTTCGTGGTCGCCTCCTTGCCCACCCCTGTGCCGAGGGACTGGAGGCGCCACAAGCGCTGGTATACGGTGCTCCACACTTTCGATGGCCGAGGCCGCCACGTGTCCACGGAGGCGCGCTTCGCCGGAACCACGGCGGATGGGGAGGACCAAGTTACCGAGCGCGCACAGTCCTGGCGCCAGGAGATGCTCGCTCGTCTGAACGGTTACCGCTTCTGTGACGTGGAGGTAAGGCTGTTCTCCGCGCTGGTCGATGGATCGTCGTTCGGCCTCGTGGACACCACCGACGAGGAACTCGGAGAAAGCGTCACGCTGTGGCCCAACGACTTGGTGTTCCACCCACCGTGGGACGGCTCGTACGACACCTGATGAGCCCCTTGATGCTTGAGACGGACGAGGTGGAGGGTGGGCCTCCCCGTCACGGGCCCTCCCCGCGCGTCCGCAGCGACTTCGCCAGCCCCTCGCGCGCCACGATTCGCACCTTGATCATTTCCGGATCGTTCTTGACCTTTTTCAGCACCGCCTCGGCGCACGTCAGCGCCGCCCCGTACTGGCCGTCGCGCAACTCCATCCACGCTCGCAGGCGAAGCGGGGCCGGGTTGTGCGGCTCGTCCAGCGCCCAATCCCCGAGCAGCATTCGGGCCGCCTCCGGGCCCAGCTTCAAGGCCCCACTTGCCATCAGGCTTGCGCGCGCCTTGGGGTGCGCCCGGCCCTCGACGAGCAGCGTCGGGAGGTGCTCGCGCCAGCGCCGCTCGCGGGCGGGGAAGGGGTCGGCGACCTTGTAGTGCGCGAAAAGCCCGACGAGCTGCTGATCGAAGAAGCCCCCCCAGAAACGGGCCGCGTAGCGGTGCGGCGAGCGGGGCGCGATCGTGGGGGACCGGGCGCTCTCGTACCACAGTTCGCCGCTCTCGGCCATGGCGCGCAGGGCCTCGGGATACTTCTTGGCCTTTTCCAGTCGCATGGCTTGCTCGAGCCGGATGGTGCCGGCCAGCGTGAACAGCATCCCTTCGGGGAAGTTCTCGGCCGCTTCGTGCAAGCGCTCCACCGCCGAATCGCGGAAGCCGAACTTCCACGTAGCGTGGGCCGCCGCCACCGATTCCGCCGCTTGCATCAGCCGATCGATGGTCGGGACGTTGAAGCTGAATGGCTCGGTCAGCGCGTTGCCGATCTGGGGCATCCGGAGCACGCGCAGCACGATCGGGAGAGCATCGTCGTAGCTCTCCACCTTCTCGGCCAGAGCGATGAGGTCGCCCAGTTGCTGGAAGAACGCCCGGCTCCTTCGCCAACGATCCTCTCCCAGGCGCGGGCGCAAATGATCGACCTGCGCCAGACACGAGGGGAGGTCGCCCTCGAGGAGGAACGTCCACGCCTCGACGGCGTAGGGAGTGGCGTCGTCGGGGAAGATGCGCTTCATCGACCCGGCCTGTCGCCGCACCTCGGCGAGGTCGCAGCGAACGAGCAGGGCCACGAGCAAGGCGCTGTGCGCGCGCTGGTGGAAGGGGTCGCGGTCGAGGGCCTTGTGAAACCACGCCACGGCGTCGGTCGCTCGTCCCGCCAACAACCCGGCCGCGTAGGCCGTGTCCGCGTCGCTCAGTTGTCGCCGCGCCAGGGCCTGGGCCACCAACTGGCGCCCCCGGGAGGCGCCCCCACCTTCGCTCAGCGCCAGGTCGCCCTGGTACAGCAACACTTTGGCCTCGTCCGGCCCGAGCTCGTCCCGGGGGAAGCGCGCGAGCGCGGCCGCGAGCTCGTCGCGGTTCTTCAACACAAACCAACCGCCCAGCCGCTCCACTTCCAGGCGCCGGCGCTGGGCCGGGCTTCCGGCCAGTTCCCCGTTCGCCAGGACACGCGCGTAGAGCTCCTCGGCGGTGCGAAAATCGCCGCGCTGCGCAGCCCGCCTCGCGGAATCGACTAGCTGCTGGAAGGCGTCCTTCTCCGCACGCTCGCGTTTCTCTTTCTCCGCGGCGGCGCGCGTGGCGCTGGCCAGCGCGTTCGCCTTCGCGGCGGTGGCCTGGGCCTCGGCGGTGCCGGCGCGGGCCTCCGCCTCGTTGGTGAGTGCCTCCGCCGCGACCGCCCGGGCCCCCGCTTCGTTGAAGCGAGACAGGCCCGCGAAGGCCCCCGCCAGCAGCGCCAGGGCGGCCAGCGCGCCGACCCCCAGCCCGGCCCAGTTGCGCCGGCCCCACATCCCCGCGCGCTCCCAGGGCGGGTAGGGCCTGGCGCTGGTAGGCCGATGCGTCAGCCAGTTGCGCAGGTCGGCCGCCAGCGCCGCGGCCGACTCGTAGCGCCCCTCCGCCTCGCGCGACAGGCAGCGCAGGCAGATGCTCTCCAGGGTGCGGTTCACGCGCGGATTTCGCAGGCGGAGCGGGACGATCTCGCCGGCGGCGACGCGCCGGCAGATGCGCTCGCAGCGATCCGCGGAGGAGAGGCCCCGGTCCTCGGCGCGCTCCTCGACGGGGGCGGCGCCGGCGAGCAGGTAGTAGAGGATGGTCCCCAGCCCGTAGACGTCGAGGCGGCACAGGGCACGTTCGGCGGTGGCCGATTCCAGGCGCAGGGCCTCGCTCGCCAGGGCGGCCCGGGCCATCTCCGGGGCCATGTAGAGCGGGGAACCGCCCGCGACCACCCCGCCTTCGGCGAGGCGCACGGCCAGGCCGAAATCGACCAGGAGCGGGCGGTCGAGGGGGCCGACGAGCACGTTGCTCGGCTTGAGGTCGAGGTGCTGCACCCCGCGGTCGTGCGCGTGCTGCATCGCCTCGGCCAGCGCCAGGGCCCACCGCGCCGCGCGGCGCTGGCCCGCGAGCTCGTCCAGCTTCCACGGGCGAGCAGGGCCGTCGAATGCCTTTTGCAGGTCCTGGCCGGCGATGCGCTCCATGCTCAGGTAGGTCCAGTCGCCCACGTGGCCGACCTCGTAGACGCGCACGATGTGGTCGTGCGTCAGGCGCGCCATCATGCGCCCTTCGTGGCGAAGGCGCTCCATCCCGCCGGAGGTAATGAACTGTCCGGACGGGATGACCTTCAGCGCCACCGGCCGCCCCAGACTGCGCTGGGTGGCTTCGTAGACGGGCCCGGTGCCGCCGCTGCCGATCAACGGGCCCAGGTCGTAATCGCCGAACGGCCTGGGGAGCGCGGCCCCGGGCCCCATCAAATCGGCCGCCAGGGCAACGGAGGGCCGAAAAATCTCCCGGTCAAAGTCGGTGGTGCCTTCGCCGAGGTTGTCGGCCACGATCGAGCCCGCGGCGTCGGCGACCGCCGGCCACTGTTGCCGGACGTCGGCGAGGATGCGGGCGCGCTCCTCGGCGGGCCTTTCTCCCAGCCGGCTCACCAGCTCGTCCACCAGGCGGTCGTGTTCTTCGGGGCTCATGGGCTGAGTTCCTCGCGGGCGCCGGGGTAGAAACCGCTCAGGCGCGGGCGGATGAAATCGTCGGCCTGCTGGCAGAAGCGATGCGCCGTGCTGACGCTGACGCCGAGGACGTCGGCCACCTCCTGATAGCGCATGGGGCGGTCGAGCGGCGAGGGCAACCGGGCGCCCTCAGCCGGGCTCCCCAGGTCCAACACCTGGTCGCCGAAGTAGCGCAGCTCGAACGCGGCGACGGCCCGACGATTGACCTTCGCCAGTTCGATCAAGGCGGCGTCGATGGCCAGCAGGAGCTCCTCGGTTTCGAGGTTGGCCCCCGCGGGGGCCTGCCAGCCGTCGGGCGGCTCGGCCTCGTCGATCAGCGCGCCGGGCTGGCGCAGCCGCCAGCGGGCCACGTCGATGCGCAGGTTGCGCATGACGCGCGTGGCGGCGCGGTAGAAGTGCCGGTGGTTCTCGCACTGGCTGCGGTCGTGGGCGTCGCGCGGCCCGCCGCGCAGGACGAGGCGCATGAACGCCTCGTCGATGAGGAGGGTCGTCTGGAGGAGCGGTTCGGCGCTGTTGCGGCGCAGGCGCTGCCGGGCCGCCTGACGCAGCTCGGGCTCGACGAGGCGATAAAGCCGCTCGCGCGCCTCCTCGTCGTCCTCGTTGGCGCAGCGGCGCAGCAACAGGGTGATCTCGCCGGGCTCGGTAGTCATCGCTCGCTCCGGGAAATGTTGGGAAAATCGCTCGCGGCCCTCGTAGGGCTGTCAGACAGGTGCCGCGGGCGGCACCCACGCGAAGCGGAAGAGGGGATGAGCGAGAGGTCACAACACGCCCATCCTACGCGCGCCGCGCCAAGAGTCAAGGCGAGCGGGGACGTAAGCCCCCTGTTGGAGGCGCCTTCAACCGGGGCGCCTACGACCCCCGCTCGCCCGCCAGAACGAGGAGGGCCCATGCAGGCGCGACCTGTGCAGCCGCCGTGCGCGGCGCTCGGCATCGAACTGGTGAGCGTGCCTGCGGGCGAGCTCGTGATGGGGACGAGCGCGGCCGAGCGCCGGCGCCTGCTCCGCCTCGGCACCGAGCCCTGGTGGTCGCGCGGCGTCCTCAGCGAGGGCCCCGACCATCGCGTCGAGATCGGCCGCTCGTTCGCCCTGGGCGCAGCGCCCGTAACCGTCGGCCAGTTCCGTCGCTTCATCGAAGCGACCGGCTATCGCACCGAGGGCGAGCGCGACGGCACGGGCGCCTATTGCTACCAACTCGGGCCCCGGAAGTGGCTCCAACTCCCCCAATGCACCTGGGAGGCGCCCGGCTTCGAGCAGACCGACGATTGCCCCGTCACCTGCGTGAGCTGGAACGACGCCATCGCCTTCTGCGCCTGGCTGAGCGGCCAGCGCGGCCTGCCCTATCGCCTGCCGACCGAGGCGGAGTGGGAGCACGCCTGCCGCGCCGGCACCACGACGGCGTTCGCCTTCGGCGACGCGCTCTCCTCGGCCCAGGCCAACTTCGACGGATCGCAGCCCCATGGAGGGGCCCTTCCCGGGCCCTTTATGGGGCAGACGACCGCCGTTCGCTCCTATCCGCCGAATGCCTGGGGGCTGTACGACATGCACGGCAACGTCTTCGAGTGGTGCGCCGACTGGCACGGCGAGCGCTACTACGAGCGCTCCCCGCGGCGCGACCCGCGTGGCCCGGAACGGGGCACGCTGCGCGTGGTGCGCGGGGGGGCGTGGACGACGGGCGCGGCCCGCTGCCGGTCGGCGGGCCGCAAGGGGAGCTGGGCCCACTTCCGCATCAACCGGCGCGGCTTCCGCGTGGCGTGCGACTTCGCGGCCCTCCGGCGCGTGTCGTGAGGCGGTCGGCAGGAAAACCCATCCCCCGCAGGACGGCTCGGGAGAGCCGTCCTGCCGAATGGGGGACGGCTCGGGAGAGCCGTCCTACGGGGTGCAGGACGGCTCGGGAGAGCCGTCCTACGGGCCGTTTCCTCCTGCCATTCCGGCCATGTTCGGCCCCTCGCCCCCTCACGGCCGCAGCAACTGCCTGAGCGCCTCGTAGAGCCCCTGCTGGGGCATCTCCTCCGGCTCGAGGCGGAAGTACGCGCTCTCCTCATCGACGATGCGCAGCCGGCCCCGCGCCCGCTCTGCCAGCTCCTTGACGCGCCTGGCGTTACGGTAGCCCAGCACTGCATACGTCGGCTCGCCGCTCGGCTCGCCCGGCCCTTCGAGATGCACCGTCGCGATCTTCCAGCGCGCCGCCAACATGCGCAGCTCGGCCAGGCGCAGCAGCCACTCGGCCGACTCGGGCACCGGGCCGAAGCGCTCGCGCATTTCCTGCCGAAAGTCGGCCAGGCGCTCCAGCTTTCGCACCCGGGCCAATCGCCGATAGACCTCGATGCGCAGGCGCTGGCCCGTCACGTAGTCGCGCGGCAGGAAGCTCGCCCAGGGCAGGTCGAGCGTCACCTCGAGCGGGCTGCGGATCGGCAGGCTCTTGAGCTGGCGCACCGCGTTCTCCAATAGCTGGCAGTACATCTCGTAGCCGACGGACGCGATGTGCCCGCTCTGCTGCGTGCCGAGGATGTTGCCCGCGCCGCGGATCTCCAGGTCGCGCAGGGCGATCTTGAAGCCCGCCCCCAACTCGGTGAACTCCTCGATCGCCTTGAGCCGGCGCGTGGCGGTCGGCGTGACCGACTTGCTACCGTCGAGCAGCATGTAGGCGTAGGCGCGGTGCTTGTAGCGGCCCACCCGGCCGCGCAGCTGGTGGAGGTCGGCCAGGCCGTAGTTGTCGGCCTGGTTGATGAAGATGGTGTTGGCGTTGGGGATGTCCAGCCCGCTCTCGATGATCGTCGTCGCCACCAGCACGTCGGCCTCGCGGCGCACGAAACGCAGCATCTCGCGCTCCAGCTCGCCCTCCCCCATCTGCCCGTGGACGACTGCGTAGCTCGCCTCGGGCACGATGCCCGCGACGCGCTGCGCGATCTCGTGGATGTTCTGCACGCGGTTGTGGACGAAGTAGATCTGCCCCTCGCGGTTGAGCTCGCGGAGGATGGCGTGGCGGATGAGCGGGGCGTCGAAGCGCACGATGCGCGTCTCGATGGCGAGCCGGTCCGGTGGCGGAGTTTCCAGGTTGGAGATGTCGCGAATGCCCAGCAGCGACAGGTGCAGCGTGCGCGGGATGGGCGTCGCCGTCAGGGTGAGAACGTCCACCTGCTGGCGCAGGCGCTTGAGCCGCTCCTTGTGATCGACGCCGAAGCGCTGCTCCTCGTCGATGATGACCAGCCCCAGGTCCTTGAAGTGGACGTCGGCGCTCACCAGACGATGCGTTCCAATGATGACGTCCACCCCGCCCTTCTTGAGGCGCTCGACGATGCGCTTTTGCTCGGCGCCGGAGCGGAAGCGGCTCAGGCACTCGACGACGAAGGGGTACTCCGCCAGGCGCTGGGAAAAGGTGCGATAGTGCTGTTCGGCGAGGATGGTGGTGGGCACGAGCACGGCGACCTGCCGGCCGTTGTCGATGGCCTTGAAGGCGGCGCGGATGGCCAGCTCCGTCTTGCCGTAGCCGACGTCGCCGCAGATGAGGCGGTCCATCGGCCGGGGGCGCTCCATGTCGGCCTTGAGCTCGCCGAGCGTGGTGAGCTGGTCGGGCGTCTCCTGGTAGGGGAAGGCGGCCTCGAACTCGCCCTGCCATTCGGTGTCGGGCGGGTAGGCGGTGCCGGGCTGGGCGGCGCGCACCGCCTGCAACTGCACCATGTCGCTGGCCAGGTCGAGGACGGCCTCCTGCACCTTGGCCTTGCGGTTCTGCCAGCTCGTCCCGCCGAACTTCGACAGCTCCGGCTCGGCCGAGGCCCCGCCGACGTACTTCTGCACAAGGTCGATCTTCGACGCCGGCACGTAGACGCGCACCCCGTCGCGGAACTCCAGGATCAGATGTTCCTCGGTGTTGCGGCCGGGCCTGGCGCCGGGCCTTGCCGGGCTGTTCGTCTTGTCGAGGAGCTGCATCCCGCGGTAGCGCGCGATGCCGTGGCTGACGTGAACGACGAGGTCGCCCTCGGCGAGGTCGAGGAAGCTGTCGATGGCCCGCGACTCGAGGCGCCGGCGCGGCAGCACCTGGCGCACCTCCTCGCGGTGAAACAGCTCCTGCCCACCTAGCACCACCACGCCCCCGAGGCCGGGGTCGATCAGCCGGAAGCCGGCCCGCACGTGCCCGGTGACGAGGCGCAAACGCTCGGACTGGGCCAGGCGGCCCGCGGCGAGGACCTCGCCCAGGCGCTTGCACTCGGGCTCGTTTTGGCAGGCGATCAGCACGTGGTCCTGGGCGGCGATGGCGTCCAGCTCGTCGCGCACGCGCGCCACGTCGCCGCCGAAGCGCTCGACCGACTCGACGCGCAGGTGGCACGTCGCCTCGACCGACGGGCTGGGCAGGGTCGATACCTTCACGCTCGGGAAGCGGAGCAGTTGCTTGAACGCCCCCTCGACGGTGAACAGTCCCGTCAGGTCGCTGACGCGCTGGAGGTAGTGCTTGCCCTGCTCGTGCAGTTCATCGGCCTCGACAAGAACACTCCACGAGCCGGCCGGGAGGTAATTGCAGAAGTGCCCGGTGAGCGGTGCGGATTGCGCGTCGATGCCCACCGCGCTGGCCCCGGTCACTTCGACGAACGCCACGGTGCCGAGGCTGCGCTGGGTGTCGGGGGCGAACTGGCGCAGCGACTCGATCTCGTCGCCAAACAGTTCGAGCCGATGGGGGGCGTCGGCGTCGGGGGAGAACAGGTCGAGGATGCCGCCGCGACGGCTGAATTCGCCGGGGAGCTCGACGGCGTCGGTGTGGCGGTAGCCGTGCGCGACGAGCCAGCCAACGAGCTCTTCGAGGTCGATGCTCTCGCCGGCGCGCAGCGTGCGCCGGTTGACGGCGAGTTGGGCGCGGTCGGGCACGGGCTGCAAGAGGGCCTGGAAGGTGGCGAGGACGAGGCGCGGCGGGCTCGGGCCCTCGAACTGCTTGAGCAGGCGGAGGCGCTGGCCGGCGACCTCGTCGAGCGGGCCGGCGCCGGGCTGGTTGTCCCAGGCGGGGAACAGCACCGGGCGGGCGCCGCTAAAGCTGGCCAGGTCGCCGGCCCAGCCGTCGAGGTCGCGCGGGTGGGCGAGGACGACGAGCACGGTGGGCGAGGGCCCCTCGGCGAGCGCGCCGATGGCGAGGGCGGCCGACGAGCCCCAGGCGCCGTCCACGGTGGCGCTGTCGCCGCGCTCGAGGGCGGCGAGGACGGCCGGGAAGCCTTCGGTGCGGGAGAGCAAGTTGCGCAGGTCGGACAGGGTGTCCACGGCAGGTAAGATGGCGTGTACCACAGGCGAGCTCCTCCTCCCTCCATTATACGGGGGAAGGGGTGGGGCTTTGCCAGATCAGGTGCGACGAGGGCGTAGGGTGGGCCGAGTCTTCGAGGCCCACGCGCACCTTTCGCCGCGTGG
>JBBSEZ010000089.1:0-26968 GCA_038239195.1 Gemmatales bacterium | reverse complement strand
GTTCTGCGTCCGTGTGTGGTTCCTGTCTCGAAGTCCACCTTCGAGGTCGTCCTCCTTTTGTCTGGCGCCGAGCCGTCCACCCCTCCTCCGCCCCTGCCGCCCCTCCGCGCGGCGCCTCGGGGTCCGATTTCTCAGGGCTGCGCGCGGCGAATCCCTGCTGACAACGGGCGCGTTGCAGGCGAGAATAGGGGAAGGGCAGGGAGGCCGGGTTTTTCCGCGTGGAGACTTTGCGGAGGAGAAACGGTATGCTTGGGGACCGACGATCGCCTGCAGCCCTCCGGCGCGGGCCGTTCCTGCTGGCGGTCGCTCTGGCCCTGTCGCCGGCCCCACTGTCAGCGCAACCGTTCGAGCCGTTGCCGACGGCAAAACTGAATGAGCCCGCCGATCCGCCCATTCCTGTCGTGGCGGTGCGCGTCCGCGTGCCCCTCGAGGTCGTGCCGGACAAGGAGCTGACCTACCGGATCAGCGTCGTGAACCTGTCCCGGGCGGCGGCGCATCACGTCACGCTGCGCAACCCTCTCCCGGCCAACGTCCGATTCGTCCGCGCGGCTCCCGAGGCGGTCGAGAAGCCCGAGCCCAAAGCGACGGCGCGCGTGCTGACCTGGCAGCTAGGCACCCTCGGCCCCGGGGCGCGCAAGGAGGTCGAACTGGTGGTCCTGCCCACGGGGGGCGGAGAGGTCCTCAATTGCGCGCGCGTCCAGTTCGAGCACGGGCAATGCGTTCGCACGCGCATCGCTCGGCCGGGACTGCGGCTGCGCGCCGCGGCCCCGGCCGAGGCGATCCTCTACGACGAGGTCGCGTTCAAGATCGACGTGACCAACACCGGCAAGGCCCCGGCCCGCAACGTCAAGGTGACCGACACGCTGCCAGAGGGCTGGAGCTTCAACGACAGCAAGCCCGCGGCACGGGGGACGAGCCCGCTGACCTGGGAACTGGGCGATCTGGCGCCGGGGCAGACGCGGCGCATCGAGTATAGGGCGATCTCCAAGAAGACGGGCACCTACCGCACGAGGGCGATGGCCGAGGCCGACGGCGGGCTGCGCGAGGAGGGGAGCGCCGAGGTGCGGGTCGGGGAAGCGGTGGTGGCCCTGGCCGTGACGGGCCCGAAACATCGCCTCGTCGGCCGGACCGCGACCTACGTCATTCGCGCGACCAACTCGGGGACGCTGCCGGCGACCAACGTGCAGGTGACGAACGAGCTCCCGATCGACGTCCAGTTGGTGCGCGCGTCGGCCGGGGGGACGTGGTCCGGCAAGGAGGTGCGCTGGGCCCTGGGAAGGCTGGAGCCGGGCGCGTCGCGCACGTTGCAACTCGACGTCCGGGCACGGCGCGCGGGGCTCTTCAAGAACGTGGTCCACCTCAGCGCCGAACGTGGGCTGACCGACCAGGCCAGGGCGGAGACGAAGTTCGAGAAGGGGACGGGGCTGGCGCTGGAAATAAGCAGGGGCAACAGCAAGCTCGAGGTGGGTGGCGAGATGACCGTCGTCGTGCGAGCGCTGAACGCGGGGCGGGCGCGCGAGGCGGAGGTAGGCGTGACCGTGATCGTGCCCGAGGGGCTCGAAGTGGTGCGGTTCAAAGGCCCGGTGGCGGGGCGGCGGGCGGCCCGCAAGGTGGAGTTCGAGCCGCTGCCCGCCCTGGGGCCTGGTGTCGAGGTGGTCTACACGGTGCAGTTGCGCGCCGTGCGGGCGGGGGAGGCGGCCTTGCGCGCGGAGGCGATCTCCGAACGAGTGCAGCCCGAGCGGGCGGTGAAGGTAGAAGAAATGATCGTGGTGGCAGGATCGCCCGGGCCCAGGGCCCCGAAGGGCCCAGACTGAGGAGAAGCCGCTTCGCGGTCGCCGTCTCGTGCCTCTCAGTGCGCGAGCACACACTCGCGCCAGTGTCGTGCCTGGTACTTGCGGTGGTAGTAGTCGGCCGCCACCTCCTCGCGGCCCCCGACACTCGCCCGGCTCGGGCGCCCGGAGGCTCGCCTGTGGGCCCGGCCGGCGCCGCCCAGGACGAGGAAAGCGAACAGCACCAGGGCGGTCGGCACCAGCAGGAGAGGATAGCGCTTCATGACGGGCCTCCTTGCAGTAAGGGCCAACCGTCGCGAGAAGACGGTCGCGTTTCGGATGGGGTTGCGTGAGGAGAGGAAACGCAAGTCGCGTGCCAGCGGGCCGCGCCCCTCGCTGCATTGAACGGAAGGCTTATCGTGGGAAGGACCTGGGGAAAAAGACAAAAGCCCCTGGCAACCCGTTCGGCAAACGGAGGGCTGCCAGGGGCGGTAACTCTTACACGCGCGGGGGGCGATGTTACAGGAGCGGGCTCGTTCAGGGCCGGCCCGCACCGATCTCTTCGAGCACCCGCTCGCGGGTCACGCCCTCGGCGGCCCCTTTGCGCCAGGCGAGAAAGAACTCGACGACCATGGGCAGGACCGAGATGACGATGATGGCGAGGACGATCACCTCGAAGTTTTTCTTGACCCACTCGATCTCGCCGAAGAAGTAGCCGGCGGTCATGCAAAGGACCACCCAGGCGACCCCGCCGACGACGTTGTAAGCGAAGAAGCGCGGGTAACGCATCTTGCCGATCCCGGCGACGAACGGGGCGAAGGTGCGGACGATCGGCACGAAGCGGGCCAGGATGATCGTCTTGCTGCCGTACTTCTCGTAGAACTCCTGCGCTCGCAGCAGATGCTTTTTGTTCAGGAGCCACGATCGTTCGTACTTGAACACCTTGGGCCCGAGTCGGTAGCCGATGCCGTAGTTGACGGCATCGCCGAGGACGGCCGCTACGAGGAGGAGCACGAGGAGGAGCGGAAAGCTGACCTGGGAGGTGGCGGCGGCGCAGACGGCGCCGAGAATGAATAGCAGGGAGTCGCCGGGCAGGAAGGGGGTCACGACGAGGCCGGTCTCGGCGAAGATGATGGCGAAGAACAGGAGGTAGAACCAGGGGCCAAGCTCGCCGGCGAGCCCGTTGAGGTACTCCTGGTTGACGAGATGGCGCAGCAGCTCGCGCGCTTGATCGATCAGTTCCATGAGGGCCCTCTTTTCAACAGGAGGAAGGAAGCAGGTGGAAGGAAAAACAAGAACCCAAGCGCTCGGCGCTTTCCGGCGGACTGTGTGGATTCATCCTTCGTCCTTCATCCTTGGGGAGGGGCGCCTCTTGCGGGAGAGGACGGCCCGAGCGCGACCCGACGCCCCAAGGTTACTCCCTCGGCCCGATCCGACCAAGGTCAATTGCCGGCGCGCTGTTTTCGGCCCCTCACAACCTATAGCACGCGATCCGCCGCGAGCGCTGCCATCCGTCCTTCCCGGTCCTGTGAGAGCTTCTGGACAGGCAAAGGCGCCCGGCGCGGCCAGCCGTTTGGGGCGCGGAGCAAGAATGAGAGTGAAAGCGAACGCGCCTTGCGATTACAATGGCGCCGCGCCCACGTTGTTCTTTCGGTTTCCGCCCGACCCTTCGCCTCGGATGGCCTGATGGACCTCGTGCTGGACTTCCGGCGCTCCGGTGGGGCGGCCTCGATGGCCCTGGAGCAGATGCGCGAGTTGCTCGCCTGCTACCAGTTTGTTCTGGGACACGAGTTGCCCAACCGGCTGGTGGTCATGCAGGGGCTCGCGCGCATGCTGATCGAACAGAACGGCACCGAGCTCGACGCCGAGGGCCGCCTCCTCCTCGATCGCCTGGCGAACTCGGCTCGCGGGGCGCACGAGATGGCCCTCCGGCTGGCCGCGGTGGGCGGGCTGTGTCGCGACATCGAGTCGGAACAAGGCCAGGGTAGCGCCGCCCTTGGCGAGGTCGTGCGCGAGGCCGTCGCCGAGGTGAAGCTGTTGTTTGGCGGCCGGGCTATCGAGTTTCAGCTCCAGGAGAGGATGCCGGCCCTGCTCGTGGATCGCCGCGCGTTGCATCAGGCCCTCGTCCACCTCCTGCGCAACGCCGTCCAGGCAGGCAAGAACGCGCGGCCGGTGCGCATCGAGGTCGGGGCGAGCGCCAGGATCGACGGGGTGGAAGTTTGGGTGCGCGATAATGGGCGAGGGCTATCGGAGGAGCAAGGCCGGCGCGCGTTCCGGGGTTTTTCGCCAGGAGGAGGGACCGGCCTTGGCCTGTTTCTCGTGCGCCAGGCGGTCGCCTGCTGGGGCGGCGCCCTGCGCGTACGCTCCGAGCTCGAGGAGGGCACCACGGTGACGCTGGTGCTGCCCCTTCAAAGGATGAAGGATGAAGGAGGAAGGATGAAGTGAGGAAGAAGGGCCAGGCTTGCTTGGTTCCTCCTTCCTCCTTCCTCCTTCGAAAGGAAGCCCCATGTCCGAAGCGCTGCGACTGTTCCTGATCGAGAACGATGACGACGTGGCCTTGCTGATCCGCAAGAGCCTCGGTCGCGTCGGGCATCACGTCACTTGCTGCCGCACGGCGGCCGACGCGCTCATTGTCCTGGCTCAGAGCAACTTCGACCTGGTGCTGCTCGATCAGTTTCTCGACGACATGACGGGCCTGGAGCTGCTTCACCTGTTTGCCCGCGAAGGCATCACCGTTCCGGTGCTGGTCGTCACCGTCGAGGCCACCGACACCCAGCTCGCCACGCGCGTCCTCCACGCCGGCGCGCTGGACTACATCGTCAAAGATGCGGCCCTCACGTTTCTCCTGGAGCTGCCCAAGCGCGTCAGCGAGGCGGTCTCGAGGCACCGGCTGGAGCACCTGAACCGCCTGCTGATCCAGGCGCTGGAGTCGGCGCGCGACGGAATCATGATCACCGATCTCAACGGCACCATCCTCGAGGTCAACCAGTCGCTCGAGGGCCTGACGGGATACAACCGGCAGGAGCTCGTCGGCCAGACGCCTCGCCTCCTCAAGAGTGGAGCGCATCCTCCCGCCTTCTATGCGGAGATGTGGCGCACCATCCTGGCGCGTGGGAGCTGGCAAGGAGAGTTGACCAACCGGCGCCGGGACGGCACCTTGGTCCCGACTTCGATGACCATCTCGCCCATCGTCGATAACCAGGGCCGGCTGACGCACTTCGTCGGCATCCAGCGCGACGTCACCGCACACAAGCAACTCGAGCGCCAGTTGCTCCAGGCGCAGAAGATGCAATCGGTCGGCACACTGGCGGGCGGAGTGGCGCACGAGTTCAACAACCTCCTGGCGGGGATCAACGGCTACGCCTCGCTCGGGCTACGCGAGCCCGACATCGGGCCGACGGTGCGCGAGTTCTTTCAAAACGTGGTCAACCTGTCGGAGCGCGCCGCGGTGCTTACCCGCCAGCTCCTCGCGTTCGCCCGCAAGCCCGCCCTGGTGCGTCAGCGCACCGACCTCCGCGAGTTGATGCGCAGCACGGCCGAGTTGGTCGCGCGGACCTTGCGCCAGGAAGTCGCCCTCGACCTGCCGGACGAAAGCGCGCCCCTGTTGGTCGAGGCCGACGCCAATCAGCTCCAGCAAGCGCTCGTCAACCTGGCCTTGAACGGGCGCGATGCGATGCTGGCTCGCCCCAACGAAGAGGGGAGGGAGCTCGGGGCAGGGCACGACAAGATCGTCTTCGGGTTGCGGCGCGCGGTTTTGAACGAGCCGCGCCCTGGCTTTCCGCAGCGCGTCCCGCCGGGGGACTACCTGGTGGTCGAGGTGCGGGACCACGGCTGCGGGATGTCGCAGGAGGTGCTCAACCAGGCGCTCGACCCGTTCTTCACCACCAAGGAGGTCGGGCAGGGCACCGGCCTGGGCCTGCCGATGGTCTTCGGGATCGTCCAGGGCCATCATGGCTTCCTGACCCTCGACAGCACGCCCGGCGCCGGCACCTGCGCCGGCCTGTATCTGCCGCGTCACGTCGATCGCCCCGCGACCCGCCCCGCGGCGGAGGGGAGCGCGGTGGGGGGCTCCTTTGGCGGGGAGGTCTTCGAGCCGGAAAGCGCGCCGGGCAAATCGATCTTGGTGATCGACGACGAGGAGGCCGTCCTCGACGTCGTACGCCGCTTCTTGCAGATCGCGGGCCATCGCGTCACCTGCGCCAGTAGCGGGCAGGAAGCCCTGTCGGTGTCGGCCAATGGGCAGGCCATCGACCTCATCATCCTCGACTTGATGATGCCGCGCGAGGACGTCGGGACCACGTTCCAGCGCCTGAAGGTGCATTACCCAGGGGCCCCGATCCTTCTCTGTACGGGCCTGGCCGCCGGGGGGCCGGAGCAGTTCCCGCACGCCGGCGCGGCAGGCATCCTGCGCAAACCGTTTCGCATGAACGAGCTCTGGTACGCCGTCACGGAGGCCCTGCGGGAAGGCGACAAGGTGACAGTGTGACAAGGTGAATAGACAAGAGACGGAGAAAGTGCCTTTCCGGTCGCTTGTCACCTTGTCATTTCCCCTGCGCGATGCGGTGTTCTCGATCGATGGCCGGTCTCGCCAGGACCTGCGGAGGCCCGGCGTGGCGGCCGGGCCAGTAGATTGTGATCTTGTCGATCTTGTCGAGCGCGCCCAGGCCGAAGGTCAGCACCCGTTCGCTCTGGCTTAGGTAGCCACGGGCGCTGGCGATCTCCCGTTTCTGCACCTGACCGCCCGCCTCCAGCACGACGCGGGCGCCGATGGCGCTGCAATTGGAGCGCACGCCATCGCCGCTCAGCTTGAGCCGCACCCAGTGATGGCCCGTCTTGCCGGCGTTGCGCAAGATGCGAGCGGGGCCGCCGTTGGCGGTCAGGACGAGGTCGAGATGGCCATCGCCGTCGAGGTCGGCGCAGGCGCAGCCCCGGCCGACGAGCGGTTGGAACAGGTCCGGGCCCGCCGAGCGCTCGGTCACCAGCTCGTAGCCGCGCGGGGAATCGCCGGTGTTCCAGAAGAGCTGAACGGGCTGGGCATACGTCTCGTCTGGAAGCGCCCGAGAGATGTCGGGCTCGAGATGTCCGTTGCAGGTGAGCAGGTCGAGCCGGCCATCGAGGTCGTAGTCGAAGAAGAACAGGCCGAACTTGAGGAGCTTCTTGCTCGGGCCGGCGATGCCTTCCGGCCAGGCCTGATCGACGAAGCGCAACTCCCGCGGGCGCTCGGACGCGAGCAAGGTGTTGGGCTCGTCGGCAAAGTTGCCGATCAGGAGCGCGTTCTTGCCCGGCCGGTAGCCGGGCGCCCAGTCGATGCCCATTGCGCCGCGGGCGTGGCGATCGGCGTAGGCGATGCCGCTCCACTCGCCGAGCTCGGCGAAGCGCCGGCCGTTCGGGGGCCCGGGGACGTTGTGGAAGAAGAAGTTGCGCACCGTGTCGTTGGCGACCACGACGTCGGGCCAGCCGTCCTCGTCCACGTCGGCGACGGCCAAGCCGAGCGATTTGCCGACCGCCGACTTGTGGCCTCCCGGGCCCCAAACCTGGATCCCGGCCTGGCGCGAAACGTCCTCGAACTTGCCGTTCCCGAGGTTGCGGTAGAGGAAGCATTGCGTGCCGGCGAAGGCGCGGGGCGGGCCATAGGCGCGCTCTCCGGTTCGCAGGCGGAACGATTGCTTCGAGTCTGCGGCCGGCGACCAGGTGAGGTAGTTGCAGACGAACAGGTCGAGTCGGCCATCGCCATCGTAGTCGAGGAAGGCCGCCGACGTGGACCAGGTGAGCGGGGCCTTGCGCTCGAAAAAGCGCTCGTCGCCCTCAGGCCAGCCGCCCGGCCCCCCGACGCCGGCGGTCGCGGTCACGTCGCGGAAGCGTCGGCCGTTGGCGCCCTGCCCGGGGGGCGCCTTCTCGTTACGGAACAGGCGATTGCCCCCCACGGCTGTGATGAAGACGTCGGGGAAGCCGTCGTTGTCGAAGTCGCCGATCGTCGCGCCCATGCCGTAGAGGGTGACGGCGAGCCCGGCGGCCGCGGTGACGTCAACGAACTTGCCGCCGCCGAGGTTGCGGTAGAGGGCCAGCGTGGGGGCGGGGCTGGGCACGGGCTGGCCGGGCCAGGGAGCAGAGTTGATGAAGAGGATGTCGGGTCGGCCGTCGTCGTCGAAGTCGAGGATGGCGACGCCCGAGCCCATTGTCTCGGGCAGCAGTTTCCGGCCGGTAGCGCCGTTGAAGTGAACGAAGCTGATTCCCGCCGATTGCGTGACGTCGAGAAAGCGCAGGGCGGGGGCACGCGGGGCATCCTGGGGCAACGGCTTGTTGCGGAAGCTGAGAGCGAACAGTCCGCCAGCCAGAAGCAGCGCGACCGCGCCGAGCCAGGGCAGGGGAGAGCGGAGGAAAGGAGGGAGTGGCATGAACAGGCCTCGTGGGCCGGCGGGCCGTGGGCATCAGTGGAGGGGCTCGCCCTCGACGAACACTTGCCGCACC
This sequence comes from Gemmatales bacterium, assembly GCA_038239195.1. Lineage (GTDB taxonomy): Bacteria > Planctomycetota > Planctomycetia > Gemmatales > Gemmataceae > JBBSEZ01. The sequence continues at coordinate 18,731 of JBBSEZ010000089.1, read as the reverse complement.
TCCAGATTGCGCCCCAGAACCAGCAGATCGGCACGCTTGCCGACGGCGATGCTCCCGATCTCTCCATCCGCTCCGGCGATGCGCGCCGGGGTCAGGCTCGCCATGCGCACCGCGTCCACCAGGGGGGCGCCCGTCAAGGCGTGGAACGTGCGCACCGCGTGGTCCATCCCCATTACGCCCGACGCGAGCGCCTGGCCGTCCATCATCACCCCCACGCCATCGATGCGCCGGATGGGCTCGCCGCCGTCGAGAGGGCCGAAGAGATGTTCGCCGTCGGGCATGTCCAGAGCGCGGTTGCAGTCGGTCACCAGCGCCAGCCGGTCGGGGCCCTTGATCTTGTGGGCAAGCAGGAGCAACTCGCGCGCCAGGTGCTTGCCGTCGGCGATCACTTCCGTCGTGAGCTCGTCGAAGTAGAGGGCCCCTTCCATCAGCCCGCCGCGCATCGGGTAGGTTTGCGACTGGCGCAACCGGGCGCGATCGGACATGGCGCAATAGAGGTGATCGACGTGGCGCACGCCCCAGCCGAGCGCGGCCTCGACCTGAGCAAAGGTGGCGTACGAATGCCCTGCATTCGCGCGGATGCCGCGCGCTCGACAGGCGCGCACGAACGCCTCGGCGCCAGGCAGCTCGGGGGCGACGGTGGCGGTGACGATGCAGTCGGCGTATTCGAGATAAGGAAGATAGTCGTCGGGCCTGGGCGGGCGCACGGCCGCACCGGGATGACAGCCGCGCGCCTCGGGGGCGAAATAGGGCCCGTAGAAGTGGGCGCCGAGAACGCGGGCTCCGCCCGTGCCCTCGGCCTTCAGTTGCCGGCAGAGGCGAAGGAAGGCGAGGTGCTGCTCGTGGCGCGCGACGGTCGTCGTGGGGAGCAGACTCGTGGTGCCGTGGCGGGCGTGGGCGCGACAGACGGTGCGAAACGCCTCGGCGGTGCCGTCCATGAAGTCGGCGCCGGCGCCGCCGTGAACGTGCAGATCGACGAAGCCCGGCGCGAGGTAATCGCCGGCCAGGTCGATCATTTCACCGCGCGGACGCACGGGGGGCTCGTCGTGGATCGCCAGGATGCGCCCGGACTCCACCTCGACCGTGCCGTGAAGTAGCCGGTCGGGGAGGACCACGGTCCCGTTGGCGAACCATTGCGCGGACATGAAGCGCCTCCGGGATGATGGGGCGGAGAGCACCAGGCCCTCCGCCCTGTTTTCATGGCGTTGCGCCCGCCTACTTCCCGGCCACGATGAGCTTCAGCCGCTTCTCGATCTGCCCGACGATCGCCTTGGGCAGTGGCACGTAGGCCAGGTCCCGACAGTACACCTGGCCGTCGTGTGTGGCCCACTGGAGGAAATCGCCAAGCGGCTTCGCCTTGTCCTTGGGCTGCTTGGCGTAGACCAGGGCCCAGGTCGTCGCGGAGATCGGGTAGGCGTCCTTGCCCGGCGCGTCGATCAGGTTGAAGCGCAGGTCGGCGGGGACCTTTTTCACCCCCATCAGCGCGGCCGCGATCGACTTGCCGTTGGCGAGGACGAACGTGCCCTCGCGGTTCTGGACGGGGCCATAGGTGAGCTTGCGAGCCAGGGCGTAGACCAGCTCGACGTAGCCGATCGACCCGGGCGATTTGCCGACCGCGTTCGCCACGCCGAGGTTGCCCTTCTCGCCGCTGCCGACCGGCCACTTCGGCTTGCCGCTGACGCCAATCTTCTCCTTGGCCTCCTTGCTGACCTTGCCCAGATAGTCCGTCCAGACCAGCGACGTGCCGCTGTTGTCGGCGCGATAGACCACGGCGATGGCCCGGTCGGGCAGTTTGACGCCGGGGTTGATCTTGACGAGGGCGGGGTCGTTCCACTTCTTGATCTTGCCGAGGTAGACGTCGGCCAACACGGGCCCGGTAAATCGCACGCCCTTCAGCCCCGGCAGGTTGTAGACCGGCACCACGGCGCCCAGCGCGAGGGGCACGTGGATGATCTCGTTGCCGTCCTTCTTGGCCGCCTCCAGCATCTTGCTCGTCAGCGGCACGTCGGAGCAGGCGAAATCGACCTTCTTGTCGAGCAGCCGCTTGGCCCCGGCGCCCGAGCCGATGGCCTCGTAGCCGATCTTGCCCTTCTTTTCCTTGGCGTACTCCTTGGCCCACTTGCTGACGAGAGGCGACACGAACGTCGAGCCCGCCCCTTCGACCGTCTGCGCCTGCCCTGGCGGCGCCCACAGCAGCGCGGCGGCGCAACCCAGGACCGCTCCCCCAAGCCCCTTCCACATCGGTATCTCTCCTCGGAACAAAAATCGAACCGCGAGGAGAGATTATTCGACGCCGAGGGGCTGCGTGTCAAGAATCGAACAAGAATGCAAGAAAGTTCGTCCTCAGTGGTTGGCCTGGTAGACGCCGCGACACACGGCCACGATCCCGAGCACGAACAGGATGGGCGGGTAGAAAAAGAGCCGGTCCAGCGCCAGGCCCACCCCGAACCAGACGACCGCGCCCACCATGCAGGCGATCCCGCCGAGGATCGCCTTCATCGGGCTCTCTCCCGAGACCGGCACGTCCTTCTTGATGCGACGTTTCCGCGGGCGGTCTTCGTCATCGTCCAGCCGAGCCCGGCGCGGGCGGTCTTCGTCCTCCTCCGCGCGGCGCCTTCGCGGCGGTTCGTCCTGTTCTTCCTCGCCCCGGGGCCGGCGCCGCGGCCGGTCTTCTGCATCCCCGTCGCCCAGCGCAGGCCGCGTGCGCGGCGGGGGCTCACTCCTCAAGCCGGCGCGGCGGTCCTCTGGCTCGTCGGGCCGCACGTCGGGCGACGCGGCGGCCTCGGGAACGGGGACCACGGCCTGGCAGGCAGGACAGCGGACCTTGCGCCCGGCGTGCTCGTCCTTCACGCTCAGTGCTCGGCCGCAAGCACAGTTCACGCGAATAGACATACCTTTCCTCCCTTCCCCCTTCAACGAGCGATCGTCCCCTTCGTTCTCTGTTACCCCTTCACGAAGTAGAACACGCCGCCAACGATCAGGGCGACGCCGAAGACCGGGATGCCGATCAGGCGGCCCTCCAGGGCGCTGAGCAACCCGCCGCAGACCATCACCAGGCCCAGCCCAATAAAGAGGCTGCCGAACACCACGTCTCGGGCCGCCATCCCCCCTTGTTCGGCACGGACCGCCCTCCGTCGAACTTTCCTTCGCGCCGGTCTCCGATCCCGCGCCTCGGGCTCGTCCTCTTCGTCGCGGCGCCTCCGGGGCCGTTCGTCCTCGCTCTCGCGCTGGCCGGAGCGCGGGCGGTTTCTTCGATCGGTGGGGCGCTCCTCGGGCTCGGGCTCGACGTCGAGTAACCCTTCCGCGTCGGGCACGTCGAGGACAGCCTGGCAACCGGGACAGCGCACCTTGCGCCCGGCGAGCTCGTCCTTGACGGTCGTCGCTCGGCCACAATCACAGCTCACGCGAATCGGCATGCCTTCTCTCTCTTCCCCACAAACGAGCGCGACCGCCGCGGATCGCCAGCCCTTGCGATCCTCGACGGTCGCGCTCCGGGCGCTTGCCCCTCACTCAATGCCGGAACACGAACTCTTTCGTGTTGAACAGCGCCCACTGGACGTCTTCCCACGCCTTGCGCTTGTCGGCCGCCTTCGCCTTGCCGACGTAGTCCAGCGAGATCTTGACCTCCTCCGAGTCCGGGAGGCGCGACAGGGTGGTCAGGTAGAGCTCGTTGAGCAATTCGCGATCGGTCAACTTCTTGAGCAGCAGTCGGCCGATGCGGTTGTTGGGCGCCCGCAACTTCTCGTTGAGCGTCGGGCCGTTGATGAGCTGGAGCGCCTGGGCGAGGTTGCTGTCGCTCTCGCGCTCGCACTCGCAGGCCAGCTCGCGGGCCGGCTGACCGAACGTCTTCAGGAACGGGTGGTTGACGTCGCCGTCGGGCAACTGAATCGCCCGGGTGCCCAGCGGGAGGCCGGGGAACTTCTCGGGCACCTCCATCGCGTCGCACAGGGCATCGAGCAGGACCTCGGCGGGCAACATCTTCGTCGTGGCGTGCGAGAAGTACTTGTTGTCGTCCTTGTTGTCCGCGTTGGCCTGGGCGCTGAGCTGGTAGGTGCGCGAGGTCATGATGACCTTGATGAGGTGCTTGAAGCTGAACTTGTTCGCGACGAAGTCCCGGGCCAGGGCGTCGAGCAACTCGTCGTTGGCCGAGGGGTTCGAGTCGCGGAAATCATCGACCGGATCGACGATCCCCCTGCCATTCAAGTGATACCAGATCCGGTTCACCGTCGATTTGGCGAAGAAGGGGTTGTCGCCCGAGGTCAGCCACTGTGCCAGCACTGGCCGACGGTCCCGTCCTTTGGGGATCACCGGGGTCGCCCCGCCCAGGAACTTGGGGGCCATCACCCGGCCGGTGCGCAGTTGCTTCACCTCGCCGTCGCGGTCGGCGTAGATCAGCTCGGAGCCGACGACGTTGGGCGCAGGCCCCGGCTGGCGCGGGTCGCGCTTCTGGCGGACGCGGGCGAACCACGCCGCCATGCTGTAGTAGTCGTCCTGCGTCCAGCGCTCGAACGGATGGTTGTGGCACTTGGCGCACTGCATGCGGATGCCGAAGAACAGCTGCGCCGTCGTCTCCGCCAACTCCTGCGGGGCGCGGGCGATGCGGTAGTAGTTGGACGGCGGGTTGGTATAGGAGTTCCCGCTGGCGGTAAGGAGCTGTTGCGTCACGACGTTGAAGCCGGTGTCCTTCTTGAAGTGGTTCCGCAGCCACGCCTGGAAGACGTGCGTGCCCTTGACCTGGATCGTCTTGCGGGTCGAGCGCAAAACGTCCGACCACTTGAGCGTCCAGAAGTCGGCATATTCGGGCCGGGCGAGCAGCTCATCGACGAGCTTGGCGCGCTTGTCGCGGTCGGGGCTGGCAAGGAAGCGACGCACCTCGTCTGTCTTGGGCAGTACGCCGCACAGGTCGAGGTAGGCCCGGCGCACGAACTCGTCGTCGGAGCAGAGGCCCGACGGCGGAATGCTCAGCATCTTCAATTTGGCGAAGACGTGCTTATCGACGTAGTTGTTCTCGGGCGGGCTCGTCCAGACGAAGCCGGGGCGCGGCTCGAGGTAGGTCAGGCGGACCGTCTGCAATTCCATCAGGTAGCGCGCCAGGATGGCGACCTCGCCGGTCCCCTTGAACTCGACAAGGCCCTTGACGTTGACGTCGGCGATCGACGTATCGCTGCTGCTGAAGACGGTGAGGCGCGTCACGTCGCGGCTGGTGCCATCGCTGAAGCGGCCGATGACGGCGAGCTGCTGGAAGCGAGCCGGGCTGCTCTGGACGCGCGAGCCGGGGAGGAGCTCGATGCTCTTGAGCTCGGGGAGGCGCGGCGCGTCGTCGCGCAGCCCTTGCGCCAGCCAGTCGCGCAGGGCCTGGGCCGGGACGCTTTTGGGGAGATAGCGCTGCCCGCCCTCGTGAGGCACCCGGCCGAGGGCCTTCTGGTAGACCAGGCTGGCTTCGGGGAAGTGGCGGTCGGTACGGCGGCCGAGGACGTCGCGCGTGAGCTGGATGAAGTCGGCGTCGGGGTCGAAGCCGCGGAGGCTGAGCTTGAAGCCGTTCTTGCCCGAGGGGGTGCCGTGGCAGGCGCCGGCGTTGCACCCGCCGACGTTGAGCGCCGCGATCACGTCGTGGCGGAAACTGACCGGCTGGGCCTTGTCGTGGTCCTTGACCGTCACGCGGACGCGGGCCGTCTGCGTCCCGGCCTTGATGGTGAGGGTCGAGCTGCCGTTCTTGTTCGGCGAGAGATAGCCGCCCGGCGCGACGTCGAGCAGGCCGGGGCCTTCACAGGCGATCTCGCAGAAGTGGGTCAGGTCGCGGACCCCCCCACCGGGGTAGTGGCCCGTGACGAGCACCTGCACCCGCGAGCGGGGGCCGGTGAACTCGACGGTTGGCGGGTAGACGACCAGCGAGGTCGGCGCGCCGACGACCGCGGCGCGTTCGGCCGGGCTGGAGGGCAGGGCGGCGTTGGCGGGCAGGGCGCCGAGCAAGAGCAGCACCCCTGCGAGAACGGGCCGGCGGGTGAGAGCGCGGAGCCCAAGAAGGTGGGACCGTTGAAACATGGCAGGTTGCCCCCCGAGCAAGCTCTGGAAAAGAGAACAGGCGGGACCAGCACGAAGCTGGTGCGGTGGCTGTTTGGCGAGGGAAGGTGGAACGGGCCCTTGGTGGGATGGCCCTCCTGAGCCGTCCGGACGGCCCAGGAGGGCCGTCCTACAGGGAGGTTGTTTTCCTACCCTCGTCTTTCGATGTAGTGTACCGCTGACGAGAAGCGGATGCGACTACATTTTCCCGGATCTTGCGCGAGAAGCGCCAAACGACGAGCAAGACGGGGGGAGCGCGCCCCATCTTGCTTGTCGTTTCGCGCGCTCAGAACTCAGTTCAACGGCCGCAGGAAGCGCTCCCAGCGCGGCTTCCGCCCGTGGGCCGGGTCGAGCGACGCGGCCAGGACCGAGGAGCGGCCGACGATGCGCTCGCGCGCCACGGGGCCGAAGTAGCGCGAGTCCTTGCTGTTGTCGCGGTTGTCGCCCATGACGAAATAGTGGCCGGGCGGGACCGCGATCGGCTCGAACGAATCGGGGCTGTGGGCGCCGGTCGAGAGCGTGATGGCACGTGCCCGGCCGGCGACGGCCTCGCGCAGGAAGTGGTCGTCCGGGCTCGCCGTGGGCAGGGCGGCCAGGTAGGCGGCGCGCTCCAACGGCTGATGGGCGGCCGGCTCGCCGTTGACGAACAGCACGTTATCGCGCATCTCCAGGACGTCGCCGGGGCCGCCGACGATGCGCTTGACGAAGCGCTCGGTCTCGCCGGGCGGCGTGAAGACGACGATCTCGCCGCGGGCCGGCTCGGCCCAGTGGAGAACGGCCTGGTTGGTGAAGGGGAACTTGAGGTCGTAGGCGAGCTTGTTCACAAAGATGTAGTCGCCCTCGACGATGGTCGGCCGCATCGAGCCGCTGGGCACCACGTTCCAGTCGAGAACGACCGAGCGGAACAGGAGCATCCCGAGCAGCACGATCAGGAAGGGGGGCACCACGCCGCGCCACAGGCTGGCCTTTGCGACCTTGCCGGGCGGGGTGGGTTGTTCGCGATGGAGAAGGGGCGGTTGGTTCATGCTTGGCTCCTGCTTTCGTTGGTGGGGATGGGCGCCGTCCCTTCGGTAATTCGCTGCCGAGGAGAGAACATTTCGCGGGCGGGCCTTGCGCGGGGAAGCCCATGATAGCACGCGAAAGGTGGGAACAAGGGCAGGGGACGCCCCCGGTCAGGCGAGCGGCAAGAGGAACCGGCCCGTAGGACGGCTCTCCTGAGCCGTCCAGCCGGGTGGTGGACGGCTCAGGAGGCCCGTCCTACGGGGCGAGTTGGTCCCCCGTAGGCCACGTGCCCTCCCCTCGCGCCGACTTCCCCGCGCTCTCCGCTCCCTCGCCGAGGGCCCGGCCCCGCGCCCAGCGCCATTGTCGGTCATCCTCCCGCTGCGCGCATCTTGCTACGCCCCACCGCCCGGCCCCCCGTCCTCTCGCCCTGTCGCTCCCTGTCCACCATCCTCCGAATACTTTCTCGTTTGGTGACGGTCGGCCTGCTCCACGGGCGGGCACGCCGCGCGCCGGTGCGGCGCCCCCTCCCCGCCGCGCCCCGGCAGGGGGAGCGTCGCCTCCGCCCCACCCACCGCGACGGCCGCCGCCACGTCCGCCACCGCCGAGGCCGGCAGCGCATACTTCAGCACCGCCAGGATCGCGGCCATCGACGGCTGGTCGGCCGCCCCCGCCGGGGCAGGCGGCGCCTGCGCGGCCCGGGCCTCCTCCTCCGCTTCGAGGCGGTCGTCCTCTTCGTCCTCCTCGCGCTCCTCGGCGTCGCGCTCGGCCATCTCGGCGAGCCGCTCGCCGAGCTGACTGGAGAGGCTGCGGGCGATGCTGGAGCGGGTGTCGCGCACGACGGGAGTGGCGAAGGCCAGCGGCACGCCCATGGCGTCGGCCATCTCGTCGGACGAGATCGAGGACGTGCGGCAGACCTTCCACTCCTGCTGGTCCAGCGTGTCGGGATCGACGGCCGGCGCGGGCTTGCCGACCGAGTAGGAGAGCGCCAGCCGGGCGGCCGCGACGTTACCGCCCAGCGCCAGTTCGACGAGGCGATCGACGATGGCGCCGACCTTGTCCTCGCCCAGCCGGGCCAGCAGCGCCACCCGCACCGCGGCCGTGCGCCGCGCGAACGGGTTGCCGGGCCCGCCGGGGTTGCCTTTCGCGAAGCGCCCGCGGCCGTCGCGGCCACCGGCGGGCTCGCCGTCGGCGGGAGGGACGTCGACGCCGGGGGGCGGGGAGGAAGAGAGACTCATGGGGTGGCCCTCGAAGAGGTGGGTGGAGGGGGGCGGCCGGAAGTCGGTGCGCCCCACTACCCAAAAAGCTACCCGCAGCGCGTACGTTGTTGGGAGAGCAGATTGAGGGACAGGAAGCGATTTGGGCGAGAGCGCGAAGGAGCCGCCGCGATGAGGCGTTTGCGATTCGGAGAAAAAAATGTCCTCCGCGTCGAACTTCGCCTGTTGGCTGGGGATTGTAAGGGAGGGGCGAATGAGAGTGAAACATCGCCTTTCGGCATCACTGAATGCGGCAGGTCGCGGAAGGTACCTCGGCTTGCACTGTGCCTTCGTGCTCAACGCCTCTTCGGCCTTTCTAAGTATAGGCAGCGAGCCGGCGAAGTGGCGAAGCGCCCACGCTCCAGGGGCGGGAGTTGGTTCTTTCCAACGAAAATGGTTGACGGTCAGCTACGCGAGTGCCTACACTTGTTAGGAAAGGATCATCACGGAAGGAATAGAACAAGTAGAGGTAGCGAGCATGATGCTGTCGGGCCCCATGTTGGCAGAGATCCAGCAACTTGTTGGTGAGGCCTGTCGTTCTATCGCCCCGCGCTTTCGCGTGTTCCCCGAGGCGGTGCAGGGAGAAGTCTTTCTCCGAATCGTTGAGCGCTTGGAGCGGCTGCCCACGCTTGCCAAGCCCCTCCAGCATTACGTCCGGCGGTCAGCCCTCTGGGAGGCGCGGCGTGCGTGCCGACATGAGCGCAAGCCGGCGTGGACGCAGTACGAGCAGCCTTTGCCCCAAGACGAAGCGTGTCTTGCCAGGGAGAACAGCCCCCTCGCGGCACTGGTCGAGAAAGAAGAAGCCCAGATGCAGGACGCACAGGTGAATGCCTTGAGGATGGCCGTTGAACAACTGCCTGGGAATTGGCGGGAGGCCTTGGGTGCCTACCTGTCGGCAGAAGGGCACAACTGCTCCGTGCTGGAATCGGCGCGGAAGAGAGGTTACAGTCGCACCTCCGTCTACAACCACAAGAGACGCGCGATCAGCGCCCTCCGCCGCATAGCCGGGCCTGTCCAAGGAGAGCGGAAGGAAACAGCCGCTACCATGCTGGAATTAGCGCGGAAGAGAAGTTAAAGTCGTCCCAATAGACGCGCGATCAACACCCTCCGCCGCACGGCCGAGCCTGTTCAGGGAGAATCGCGATGCAAATCGAGGTGAGTTTCCCCGCCCGAGGGGACGTGCTGCGCACCGACCATCATTATTGCCTCTACTCGGCGCTCAGCTCCGCGATCCCCGCCTTCCACGACCCTAAAGCGGGGCTCCGGTACGCGCCCATCGGGGGCGAGAGCGGCGGCAAAGGACTGATTCGCCTCCACCCGCGCTCCTGCCTGCGCGTCCGCCTATCCGCCGAGCAAGTTCCGCTTGTGTTCGGGCTGGTGGGCCGCGACCTGCAAGTGGGGGAGCATCGCGTTCACTTGGGCGTGCCCACGGTCGCCCCCCTGACGCCGGCGCCCTTGCTGGCGGCCAAAGTCGTCACCTTCAAGCATGCGACAGAACCGGAGCGTTGCCTGGCGATGGCCCGCCAGAGGCTCGACGAACTCGACATCCGCGCCGAGCCGGGCATTCCGCTCATCGAACGAGGCGAGCGGGCCGGGCAACCGCGGCGCCAGGTCATCCGCATCAAGGACAAGCGCGTGGTCGGCTTCGCCCTGCGCGTGGAGGGCCTGACGGCGGAGGAGTCGGTGCGGTTGCAGGAGGCGACGACGTTTTGCGGGAGGTCGAGGCTGGGGTGTGGGTTCTTCGTCCCTTACCAACCGAGGGAAGCATGAGCGGACTGCTGGCCAAGTCGCCCCACGGCGACGAAGACAAAACGCTGCTGCAACACACGCTGGACGTGATGAACGCCGCGGAATGGCTGTTCGGGACGGCAGACGAACTGACTCGTCTGGGGAAGGCCTGGCTGCGATTCTTCAAGATCGCGGAGGACCGCTTCCCGATCTTTCACGTCAACCTCCTGGCCGCCGCCGGCTTCCACGACTGGGGGAAGGCCAATTCCGGGTTCCAGAAAGCGGTGCGACGGCAAGGCGAGCAGATCATCTGGCACGAGCACCTGAGCGGGCTGTTGCTGGCGCTGGAGCCGGTAACGGCCTGGCTGAAAGAGCGGCAGGGCCTCGATGCGGAGATCGTCCTTTCGGCGGTGCTGACGCACCATCTGAGAATCAACGTGAAGGAGTTTGCCGCTTATTGGGGTAGCGGCACGAGGCTGCAACTGCTCAGCGACCATCCCGATTTCCTCCCGTTGCTTCGGGAAGTCGCTCTGCGAGTCGGCCTCTCCAAAGAAACGCCGGAACTGCCCTGTCCCGTGTTCTGGGGATTCAAGGATTCCCGAGGGGCCTTGCCTCGTGGCGTCTTTGACCTGGCGGGGCACCGCGACAAAGTGGCTCATCGGTTGAGGCGATTTGAAGTGGCGCTGCGCGAGGAGGACGAAGCGGCCGATGCCCGCCGCCGGATGCTCTGGGCTGTGCGGGCCGGCCTGATCGTCGCCGACGCCGTCGGGTCGGGCCTCCCCCGGGTGGGCAAAGACATGAAGCCGTGGATCGAGGAGACGCTCGAGTCGCCCTCGCCGTGCGACGAATCCTTCGTCCAAAACGAAATCATCCAAAAGCGCGTCGAAGAAATCACGCGGCAAGGGAACGCTTTCGAGTGGATCGAGTTCCAGCTCCAGTGCGAAGCCTTGCCGGCGCGGGCGCTCCTGCTCGCCCCGTGCGGCAGCGGCAAGACGCTGGCCGCCTGGCGGTGGATCGCGGCTCAGGTGCGCGAGCGGTCGGCGGCCCATCTGCTGTTCCTCTACCCAACGCGGGCGACTGCGAAGGAGGGCTTCCGCGATTACGTCTCCTGGGCCCCCGAGGCTGCCCTGATGCACGCGACGAGCGCGTTCGATCTGGAAGGGATGTTCGCCAACCCCAGCGACCCGCGAGACAAGAACCACTACGAGGTCGAGCGCCGACTGTTCTCGCTGGGCTTCTGGGGACGGCGTGCGTTCTCGGCCACGGTCGATCAGTTCCTGGCGTTCCTCCAGTACGGCTACGGGCCCGTGTGCATGCTGCCGGTGCTGGCCGACTCCGTGGTGGTCATCGATGAGGTCCACAGTTTCGACCGCAACATGTTCTCAGCGTTGAAAGAGTTTCTGAAACGCTTCGACGTGCCTGTCCTGTGTATGACGGCGACGCTGCCCAATGACCGAAGGGACGAACTGGTGAATGAATGCGGGCTGACGTTGTACACCGATAAGCCCGGCAAGTTGAAAGTAACCTCCGAGGCGCCGCGCTACCGGCTGCGACAGACGACGGAGGGCGAGGCGCGAGAGCGCATCCGCGCGGCGCTGGCCGAGGGGCGCCGTGTGCTGTGGGTGGTGAATCAGGTCAAGCGGGCACAGCAGGCTGCCCTCCGTCTGGCGTGCGATTTTGAGGGGCGAGAGGGCCAGGCAGCGTTGCAGGTCGCGCCGGGCGTACCTCTGCTGTGCTACCACAGCCGGTTCAAGCTCGCCGACCGGGTGAAGCGGCACGATGCGGTGGTGAGGGCGTTCCGCAAAGGCCAACCCGCCGCGCTGGCCATTACCACGCAAGTCTGCGAGATGAGCCTGGACATGGATGCCGACCTGCTTGTGACAGAGGCCTGCCCGGTCACGTCCTTGATCCAGCGCATGGGTCGGTGCAACCGGGAGCAAGACCCACGGCCTCTCGCACGTTCGGGCGAAGTGCTGGTCTACCACCGAGACGACCTACTGCCCTACGACGTAGCGGCGCTAACCGGCCTGCAAGAGTTTCTGACCGCGGCCTCGGGCCGCGAGTGGTTGCATCAAGCGGACCTGGAAAAGCTCCTGGGCACGGTCCCGTCCCCGCCGGCCGTGGGGGATCAGGCGTGCAGTTTCACGGCAAGCGGCCCCTACGCGATGGGTGGCGAAGAGGACTTCCGGGACAGCGAGGACTTCAACGTCCAGGCTGTGGTCAGGAGCGACGTGCCGGCGTTCCTTGGCGCCGAGAGGAAGGCGCAACCGGGGTGGACGCTGCCTGCGCCGCGCTGGCTGGTGCCGCGGCCGACGCGCGCAGAGCGGCCACCGAAGTGGCCGTCGTACCTCGGCATAGCGCCGGACGGACATTATCACCAGGCGCTGGGCCTGTTCGACCGATCACTGGCCGAGATGGGGAGGACGAACTGATGGCGAAGACCAAGGCGAAGGCCGAGCCGATCACGAGCGTGACGCTCCAGTATGACCTGTTCGAACTGCCGACTGCGCAGCACAAGGCGGGGTTGGCCGGGTTGGTCTTACAACTCCGCTCGATGGAAGAGCGTGCGAAGAAAGGCGGGCCTCCCGTCCTCGACGCAGTGCCCTCACTCGAGGCGATAACGACCACATCGGCGACCATCACGTTCGCCGAGAAAACCGTCCAGGGGCTCTTTGACGACCTGTACGCCGCTGAGGTCGTCGAGGTGGCGGTCAAATCGAAATGGCCGGGCAAGCCGCCCAAAGACGAGAGGGAAGTCGAGGAACCGGACGCGGACGGCAAATTGAGGAAGGTCAAGCGCTTCATTTACGACGTCACCCAGCCGTGCGGCCACTTCCTCCGCGGGCCCCTTCAGGATAAGGACGTTTGGCTGAAGCTTTGGCGGGCCATGCTCTGGGCCATCCCGCGCGGCAACCCACAGACCCGCAAGCCGTTCGAGGAGTGTGCCGGCGGCAAGCCTTGCGGGGAAGGGAGAGTCGTCTGGAAAGAGTTGGTCAAGGTGGAAGAGGCCCGAAGGAAGCACGAATTCTATACGACCGAGGTGGCCGGGTCCCTCTGGCTCGGGGCCCACGCGCTGAACGCCGAAGCGATCCCCTTCGAAGGGCGGGCCGAGCAGAACCTCCTGCTGCACTTCTGGCCGTTGACGACCCAGATTTTCGTCTCCCAGCAGATCGATTCGGACGGCCTGGGAGACTTCCTCGGTTACGTTCTCGCCATCCCGGAGGTGAGCGATCTGAAAAACTTCGTCATCGACTACCCGCTGATGCTGAGCCAGCTCGGTAAGGACATGCGCGCCTATTATCCGACGGAGGCAGTGATTCACCTTCCAGCACAGGGGGCGCTGGCGTTTCTGGAACATCTGGCGAGGCTTGCCCAACAGAAGGCGGAGAAACAGCAGGTGCGCTACTCCGTCGGCTCCATCGAGTACCTGCACCTGGCGAAGATCGGGAACAACATCAAGACAATGGCGGCGGGCCGGATCGCGCCGCGGCCGAACCTGTTGGAACACTATCAGGCCATTGTGGGCTGCCCCGGCCAGCCGCCGCGATTTCGTAACCCGCTCTTCCGGCGTGCGCTCATGCTGTCCCTACTCGATGATCGGGAGTGGTACGAGCCGATGGCCTCGATCCTGGCCGACTGGCCGGCGCCCTTCTTCGTTGTCGGCGAGAAGACACCTCGAAATCTCCCGTGGTTCTTCCTCGATGCCCGGCAGAAGTTTCAAGACCTGTTCGAGGAACATCAAGGTAATCTGGAGGTGTACCAAGCCATGGCCGCAGTTGACCCGACCGCCCCTCGCGCCCTTTCGGAGACGCCGCCGTCTCTCCTCGTCCACCACATGGTCCGTACCTACCTGAACGAGAAAGCGGAGGCGAAGTCCGGCATCGACCTGGAGAAGTTCAAGGAAGGTGGCAAGATCAACTGGGAAAAAGTGCCGGCGGCGTTCGGCGAAACCAAGCGCAAGCTGGCCGAAAGCATTTTCCTGGAGTTCCGGTCGCGCCGGGACCAAGCGTTCATCGACCGCTTCGTAGGCACGTTCTGTTCGGCCAAGCAGTACCTCACGGAACGCGAATTTTGCGTCGTGGCCGACCACCTGATGCAGCGAACGGATGACGTAAAGACCCTGACCCTTCTGGCGTTGTCCGCCAATTCCTGATCTTTCAAGGAGACATCCGCATGAACCTGTTCGCCACCGTCTTGACCTACCCCGCTCCCTCGGCCAACTACCGCGGCGAGAGCGAACTGAACCGCTCCGTCATTCAGAAGGTCACGGACGGCCGCTTCGACTACCCCATCTTCTCCCCGGAGTCGATGCGAAACGCCTTGCGGGAGATCCTGGCCGAGTACGGCGAGCCGTGTAACCGAGAGCGGATTCATCCGGTCAGTGGAAAAGGGAAATCGGACGACGGCGGGGAGGGCGACAAGCAGCAACTGGCCGTCCGGTACGCGAAGTATCCCGACCCGGACGCCTACGTTGACGACTTCTTCTTCGGCTACCTGCTCGCGGTGAAGGGCAAAGAACTCGAGAAGCTCCGTAAAGAGAAAGGAGATAAGTTCCCCCTGAAACGCGATTCGGTGCTCCGGATGAATCTGGCGAAAGGGCTCGAGCCCTACCGCCATAATGCGGTGTTCACTCAGTCGCCCCAGTTCGCAGAGGGGAACCCGTGGAAACCGGGCGGCGGAGACGCTAAAGCCAAGTCAGCCCTCCTGCACCGCGAGACGGCCGTCACCGCCTTCCAGTACCCGTTCGCCCTCAACCTCACCGACTGCAAGAAACACATCAAGTGGGCTCGCAAACTCCTTCAGGCCATCGGCGAGTTGAATGGCGTTGCCGGCAACCACGCCCGCAGTTACTTCGAGATGGCGCCCGCAAGCATCATCGTCCGCCTCAGCGAATCGCTCGTCGCCGGCTTCAACACCTACTGCTTCAAGCCCGAGGGCAAGTTGCCCGATGTCATCGACGACATGCTCAAGGGCGACTATCCTTCTCGCGAGTTCTACCTGGGCGGCGAGATCGTCAAGCGCGGCCTGCCGGATGAGAAGGCCGAGGCGCTGCGCCAGGCCGGGGCCACGCTGGATCGCGACCCGGGGAAGTTGCTGAAAATGGTGGCCGACAAGGCGTTCGGGAGCTGACCATGCTGTACCTCTACGTGCAAGCGCCCTTCGCCGCGTGCCGCACCTTCACGGCCGGCTGGTATCGGCCGACGGCGACGTTCCTCACGCCATCGGCCGCTTACGGACTCGTCCTCAACGTCGCCGGGATCGAAAGCCGGCTCCGTGAAGAGGACGAGCGCCACGACGGCAAGGCCCCTGCCAGCCTGATGCGGCCAGGCCTCCCGGCCGTGCGCATTGCCCTGGGGGCGCCGTCGCAGGCTTTCGCGAGGGGCAGGGAGGAGGAATTGCCCGAGAACAAGCGTTATCCTCTCGTTCAGACTGTCTTCCAGCAACTCCACAACTACCCTGTGGGGACGTCCGGCCAGGAGCGGGCTGCTTCCACTCGCGGCAACAAGTACAACATTACCCCGGTCCGTCGCGAGTTCCTCTCCGACCTGCGTGTCCTCGTAGTCCTCGACGGTAACGACGACCTCGAAGACCGCGTCCGTCGCGGCCTGCGCGGCGAGCTCAACACCGACCGCTACGGCTTGCCGTTCCTCGGCGATAACGCCTTCCTGCTCGACCGTCTGGAGGAACTTTCCACCCTCCCTGCGGCGCACTGGTATGAGCGCGTAACCGCGGCCTCACCGGATGGCCCGCGCCCTCGCACCACGCGCCTGACCATCCTCATCGACCGCGCCGACCTCTCGCGCACCAGGTCCGCGCTTTATGCTCCCTGCGAAGTCGCCTGCAGCAATCCCCCGGAGGCGGCCTGGACGCCCATCGAGCCCCCGCCGGCCTCACCACCGCCCTCAGCGGGCAGGAGGCGCTCATGATCCCGTTGCCGACCATCGACAGTCACGACCCCATGTTGCGCATCGAGTCGCTACACGCCCTGGCGTACTGCGAACGGCTCTACTACTTCCAGGAGGTCGAGCGCGTCAGCGTGCCGCACGAACAGGTCTTCGCCGGCCGCCAACTCCACGCGGCCCTCGAAGCCGAGGACGATGGCGAGGCCGTCAGCATCGACCTCGCCAGCCCCACCCTCGGCCTCCACGGCAAGGTCGATTGCCTCCGCCGTCGCGATGGCGTGCATCTCCCCTACGAACACAAGCGCGGCAAGCCCCGCCGCGACGCCGACAACGCCGCCTCGCCCTGGCCCTCCGACCGCCTCCAGTTGATCGCCTACGCCGTCCTCATCGAGGAGGTGTTCGGCCAGCCCGTCCCGGAGGGCCGCATCCGCTACCACGCCGCCGGCGTCACCGTGCGCGTCCCCATCGACGACGCTGCCCGCGCCGACCTCCGCACCGCCATCGCCCGGGCTCGTCAGCTCCGCGAATCGCTCGAGCGCCCGCCCATCGCCGAGAACGAGCGCCTCTGTGCCCGCTGCTCGCTGGCCCCCGTCTGCCTCCCCGAAGAGGTGCGCCAGGATCGCGAGCCCGAGCGCGAGCCGGTGCGGCTCTTTCCGCCCGACCGCGACGGGGCCACGCTGCACGTCGTCGCCCAGGGCGCCCAGGTCGGTTGCAGCGGCGACCGGCTGGTGGTCCGCCCGCGCGACCAGCCCGAGGTCAAGCACCCGGTGCGCGGCGTGGACACGCTGCTCTTGCACGGCTTCTCCCAGCTCACCACGCAGGCGCTGCGCCTGTGCGTCGAGCATGGCGTGGGCGTCCACTGGCTCAGCACCAGTGGCCACCACACGGCCAGCGTGGTGCCGACGGCGGGGCAGGTGCAGCGCCGCGTGCGCCAGTATCGCGCCCTGGCCGACGAGGCGACCTGCCTGCGCCTCACGCGCGCCCTGGTGCTCGCCAAGGTGGAGGGGCAACACCGCTACCTGCTGCGCGCCAGCCGGGGCGGGGAAGAGGCCCGCGAGGGCTTGCTGGCCGACCTCACGGGCATTCAGCAGGCCCTCAAGGCGGCCACCACCGCGACCGACCGCGACAGTCTCCGCGGCCACGAGGGCGCGGCGGCCGTCCACTACTTCCGCTGCCTCCGCTTGCTGCTGGGCGAACAGGTGCCCGAGGAACTGCGCTCCGAGACGCGCAACCGGCGCCCCCCGCTCGACCGCTTCAACGCCCTGTTGAGCTACGGCTACGGGCTGTTGCACACGTCGGTCATGCGGGCGGTGCTGGCCTCGGGCCTGGAGCCGGCGCTCGGCTTCTTCCACACGCCGCGCAGCGCCGCCTACCCTCTCGTGCTCGACCTGATGGAGCTCTTCAGGGTGTCCTTGTGGGACCTGGTGCTGGTCGGCTCCCTCAACCGCGGGCAGTGGCACCCGGAAACCGACTTCGCGGTGACGCGGGCCAAGGTCTGGCTGTCGGACGCGGGGCGGAAGAAGGCCATCGGCCTGTTCGAGGCCCGCTTGCAGGAGACCTGGAAGCACCCGGTGCTGAACTACTCGCTTTCCTACGCGCGGACGCTGGAGCTGGAAGCACGGTTGCTCGAAAAGGAGTGGACGGGAGAGCCGGGGCTGTTCGCCCGCTCGCGGCTGCGCTGACGGGGCGCCGCGTAGGCCCGGACGCCGAGCCCGGCCTTCACCCACTCCTCGTCCTCCGCCAGTAGGCCCGGCGAGCCGAACCGGGCGCTCCCGTCGAACCGGGCCACTCGCCAGACCTCGCCCAAAGGCAACGAAGGAGCAAGGAATGCAAGGGGCGCGTTGGTGGCTGGTGTGTTACGATGTTCGCGAAGCGGGTCGCCTGCGCAAGACGGCCCGGCACATGGAAGGCTATGGAGAGCGGGTGCAGTATTCGGTGTTCCGCTGCTGGCTGACGCCACGGCAGATGGAGCAGTTGCGGTGGGAGCTGACGCAGGTGCTGGCCAGTGAAGACGATGTGCTCCTGATCCCGATTTGCGGCCCTTGCGCGTCGGGGGTGAAAGGAACGCACCTGTCCGGGCAGTCGGTGCGCTGGCCCGACGAACCGCCAACGCACGTGATCGTCTAGGACAAAGGGCGATCAAGGGTGTGTCGGCGTTCGCCGCTCGGTGGGTCGGAACTCGCCGAAGTTGTGTTCCACTGGCACGTTACGGCTCTTTGGCAACTCGGTAGATGCTTGATCGCGACGTAAGGGGCGTCGTGGGCAGGGGCTTGCGTCCCGCCGCAAGCGCCCGGAAGATGGGGTTGTAACTCGATGGGGAGGCGCATGAAGGGATGCGTGAAAGGAGGTGACGCAAGTCGTTTCGGGGAAAGATCTTTTGATGGGTGGTGTGCCGAATTCAGTGATGCCGAAAGGCGTTGAGCACTGCTCAACGACCTCTGCGACGCGCCCACGTACGGGGTGCCGAATTCAGTGATGCCGAAAGGCGTTGAGCACCCTGGAAGCGGAAGCGGACGTGCCGCCCGACGTAGAGTGCCGAATTCAGTGATGCCGAAAGGCGTTGAGCACAAGTAGAAGCGGCCGTTCTTGCCGTGCTTCTTCTCGTGCCGAATTCAGTGATGCCGAAAGGCGTTGAGCACAGCGCTCAACTGGTGGAGGTGAACGGCAAGCTGTTGTGCCGAATTCAGTGATGCCGAAAGGCGTTGAGCACTTGGTGTACTTGATCTTGATGTCTTCAAACGTCTCGTGTGCCGAATTCAGTGATGCCGAAAGGCGTTGAGCACAC
>JBBSEZ010000088.1:0-27005 GCA_038239195.1 Gemmatales bacterium | reverse complement strand
TTCGTGGCCGATGGCTTGCACATCCGCCTCGGAAAACGTAATCTCTCGCATGACCGGCCTCCCATTCCTTCCTCCATGGTCTGAGTTTATGGGTGTTCCGGTCTTTGTCTATTGTGTCACGCTGACCCGCGTCGAGTATATGCCGACTTCCAGAACCTGGACGACTTCAACCGGCTTCGCCTGACCTGTGCCGGAACCAAAGAGGACCTGGCACGCCAAGGCGTCCGGTTGGAGGAAGGCCTGGCGCTGGCCCTGCACGTGGACGACGCCGATGAGCGAGGCGAGCCGGACGAGCTCCGCGCCGAGGGCGTGGTTCGGTTCAACGAGGACGAGCGCTGCTGGGTCGCGGCGATCGACTGGTCCGCCATTCGGCATGCTTCGGACGAGAAAGCGCCGACCGCCCGAGTAGCTCCCCTGAACGAGAAGACGTTGGCGCGCATCGTGCCCTGGGTGGACTTCGACCGGATGGCAAGCGAGGGGAACCATGTCCGATCAACTCGACGTCGATGCCGTCCACGAAAAGCGCGCGAAGCTCCGCGAGGCGGGCCCCGAGGGGACGGTCTTCGGCGCGGGCTCCCA
Source organism: Gemmatales bacterium (assembly GCA_038239195.1). Taxonomy (GTDB): domain Bacteria; phylum Planctomycetota; class Planctomycetia; order Gemmatales; family Gemmataceae; genus JBBSEZ01. The sequence continues at coordinate 26,426 of JBBSEZ010000088.1, read as the reverse complement.
CCGCTACGCGCTGCGCCCCTGCGCGACGGAAAAAGAGGTGAAGGCGTTCGAGCGCAAGCACAAGATCGAGCTTCCCGAGGCGTACCGCACCTTCCTGACTCAGGTCGGCAACGGGGGCGCCGGCCCGGACTACGGTATCTTTCCGCTGGGCATCTTCTGGGACAATCCCAACCCTGCCTTGCAGGACGGCGCCATCGGCGACCTGTCCCAGCCACTCCCGCACAAGGGCCCCTGGAACGCCGGGGAGGAGTATTGCGCCCGCCAGCCGGACGTGGACGAAGACGAGGACGCCTACAACGAGTGGCGGGGCGAGTACTTCCGCATGGGCCTCGTCGACGGGGCCCTCCCCATTTGCCACGAGGGCTGTGGGTTCTTCTTCCTTCTGGTGGTCACGGGCCCGGAGCGCGGCCACTGGTGGCTCGATGGTCGGGCGTCCGACGACGGGATCGTGCCGGTCACGAACAAGCAAGGCGTGCGCAAAACGTTTCCCGAGTGGTACGTGGACTGGCTCGACGCGAGCCTGACGGAGGTCGGGCGTCGGAAAACGAAGCGCCGCAAGTAGGAGCTCTCATGTCACGCGCAGACCGCCGGGTGGAAGAGTGGCTCGCGATGGGCTGACCCCGCCAGATGGTGGACAGGCTCCGCGGCGCCCATTATGCGCGCAAGCTCCGCCTGTTCGCCTGCGCTTGCTGCCGGCACTTCTGGCAACATCTCTCCCACGAAGAAAGCCGCCGAGCGGTCGAGGTCGCCGAACGTTTCGCGGACGGCAACGCGCTCCTCGAGGAGCAGGCCGAGGCGGGCAAAGCTGCGTGGAGGGTGTGTCGCACGTTGGCGGAAGCGAAGGGACCGTGGAAGGAGGTGGAGGCAGCGTGGGCAGCGGCGATGGCCGCGAACCGGCACGCCCGCGAGGCCGCGGCGAGCGCGGCGGGCGCGGAAGCGGCCTTCAGGAGCGACGAGCCCAAGCGCCTCGGCCCGCTGCCGCGTAAGCAAGGCCGCGTCGTGCTGGCCATCGACGGCCTCCAGCCCAACGTCGGCCACGAAGTCTTGTGGGCCTTGCGGGAATGCGTCTCCGGCGAGGTGTTGCTGGCGAAGAGCCTGCTCTGGGCCACCATCAAGGACCTGTCGGCCCTGCTCGTCGAGGTGCGCGACGCCCTGCCCGTCACCGGCGCCGTCTCCGACGGCCAGGGCCCCATCCGCAAGGCCGTGGCGAAGACGTTGCCCGCCGTGCCGCACCAACTCTGCCACTTCCACTACCTGCGCGAGGCCGCCGATCCCATTTCCGAGGCGGACCCCCACGCAAAAAAGGAGCTGAAAAGCGGGCGCGCGGGGCGCGGCCGATCGAGCGGGCGGTGGAGGGGGAGGAGGACGTCGAAGCGGAGATCGTGCGCGGGTACTGCGCGGCGGTGCGTGCTGCCCTGACGGACGGCGGGTTGCCCCCGCTGGCGGGGCCCGGGCTGAAGCTCCAGGAGCGCCTGACGCGCATCGGCGAGGGCCTGGGCCGGGTGGCGGCGAAGGGGTCGGCGGTGGGGGAGCAGTTGAAGCGCTTCGCGAAGGTGAGCAAGAGCTACTGGCCGGGGCTGTTCGCCTGCTACGGGTCGAAGGACGTCCCGCGGACGAACAACGACCTGGAGCACCTGTTCGGCAGCCACCGCTACCACGAGCGGCGGGCGAGCGGCCGCAAGCGTGCGTCGCCGGGGTTGGTGGTGATGGGGCCCGTGCGCGTGTTGGCGGGCCTGGCGACGCGCCTGCGGCCAGAGGAAGGCTTGGAGTTGCCCTCCGGCTAGGTGGAGCAGTGGCGGCGGGTGCGGGCAGGACTGGACAAGCGCCCGGAGGGGAAGCGCCAGCAGCGGTGCTTCCGGGGCGACCCCGCCGGCTACCTCGAGAAACTGGAGGAACTGTGTCTCCAGTTAAGTTTGCCACCCTAGTTTTTTTTCAGCCGAGCGTTGCGCGTGAGCCCGTAATCCCCCCAACGAGTCGAAGGCGGCGGCGTTTCAAGCGATCACGGCGCGACCGCGGACCGCTTGGCCAGGCGCCCCGCTGACGCCTTCGCCTCCTGCGTCAGGCGCGTCTCGGGAGGCCCCGCGGCGAGCTTGTCGAGCCAGCGGCGCGCCTCCGGGCCCCCGATGGATTCCAGCGCTTCCACCGCCCGTATCTGGCGGGCCGTCTCCGCCGAGGGGCTTTTGCCGTCCAGCCGGTCCAGGAGCGCCTCCAGCCGCCGCCTCGCCTCCAGGGACGGCTTGCCGGCCACCGCCTTCCGCAGTGCGGGCACGGCGTGCTCCGCCAGCGCCTCCAGCTCCTTCGTCGCCTGCTCGCGGACCTTGAATCGCTCGTCGTCCAGGCCCGCGATGAGGCGCTCGATCCGCCTGGTATCCACGGGCTTCGCGCTCTGAAGTTTCTTTCCCAGGAACGGGGCCCCGCGCCCGGGGGACGAGACCAGCCGGCCCAGCGCAGCGTACCCTGCCGCCGCGTCTCCCGCGAGGTCCTTCCAGTCCGCTTCGAGGTCCGCGGGCGAACGCTCGGCCGATTTCCGCCGCCGCGTGATCCGGCTCACGTCCCAGATGTCGGCTGTTGACGGAATGGCCCCGCCCTTCGCGACGTCTAACCCGCCCGAGACGAGCGTTCGGCCGTCCGGGGAGAAGGCGACGGCCAGCAACCAGCCGCCTTTTTTGGGATCGACCTTCTTTTCGAAGCGGCCGATCTCCTTGCTGGAGGGCAGGCCCCACAGGCGCACCGTGCCGTCCATGCTCCCCCAGCTCCCCGAGGCCAGGGCCCGGCCGTCGGGAGAGAACGCGACCGCGCAGACAACATGGTTAGGGGCGGTCAGCCCGGCGCGATGCCCGCCCGTCGCGATTTCCCACAGGGAGTTAGCCGCGGCGAAGGTCCGGCCGTCCGGCGATAGGGCGACGCACTTGCTCAGTCCACCACCCATTTCCAGCTTTTTCAGAGTGGAGGGGAGCTCCTTCCCACTCGTCACGTCCCAAACGCGGATGACAGCCGGCATGAAACCAAGCCTCTCAAGACCATCTCCGCGGTCGGGTCTGGGAAGTGGACCGATGGAGACAAGCGCTTTGCCGTCGGGCGTAAAGGTCAGCGAATCAATGCTATCCTGTTGACCGCGCATTTCGCGGACCACCTTCCCGGTAGCAAACTCGTAGAGTCGGATGACGCTGCCCTCTCCGGAGGCGATCAGGTTGCCGTCCGGTGAGAGGGCAACGCTGCGGGCCCCGCCCGGGAACTCGCGCACTCTTTCTCCCGTCCGCCGGTTCCAAACAATTACGCCGGGCTCATTCGGCCCTGATTGCTGGGCTACCACGACAAACTCATTGTCGGGGGAGAACAGGATCCGGTAGAGATGCGCGGGGTTGTAACTCTTGGTTGCCGGCACGTCCAGCCGGCGCACTTCCTTTCCTGTTTTCGCATCCCAAATCCGGGCCGTGCCGTCCCAGCCGGCCGTGGCGATCCACTGGCCGTCGGGGGAGTACGCCGCCGACGTCACGCGGTCCTTGTGGCCCGATAGCGAGCGTATCGGCTTGCCCGTGTCTGCCCCAGGCTTTGCACCCGCGCCAGCACCGGGCCCGGGCCCCTCTGGACGGGCGGGGGCTGGCGGTTCAGCCGGCGCCCCGCGGGCCGCGAGCACACCGGTAGCGGCGGCCACGAGGCCGACCGCCAGCAGCAACGCGGCGGCGGCGGATCGCAGTTGGGTCACGACCATCGCTCTCAGCGCTCCTTCCGTCATCTGAACAACCGGGACCGAGACGCCGGCCGCCCGCCCCGCCGCGAACGCTGCCGCGGCCCGGGCCGTGGTCGAGACCAGGGGCCCCGGGAGCGCCGCTCCCGCCGGCCCGGTGGTGTCGGCCAGCAGCACGACCGCCGGCGCCATCCCGCGCCGACTCAGCCGGCCGCGCAGGAGCAGTCGGCCGCGCTCCAGCCGGCCCCGGAGCGTCCCCTTGGCCAGGCCCAGGTGCTCCGCAGCCTGCTCCTGCGTCATGCCCTCGAGGTAGCACAGCACGAGCGGGGCACGGTACCTGTCGGGCAGGCGCTCCAATTCCTCGTGCAAGATCCCGCTCAACTCGCGCAAGGTCAAATCGTCGGGCGATTCATGCGGGGCCCTCGCGGGTGCGCGGCTCTCCAGTCGATGCCGGGCGGCCGCGGCGGTCCGGGCCTTCAGCGCCAGCCGGTAGGCCACGCCGTGCAGCCAACTGCCCGCGGAGCCCCGCTTGCGGACCGAGCCGGCCTGCCGGGCGAGGACGAGGAAGGTGGCCTGGAACACGTCCTCGGCGTCTGGCAGGTGGTGCAGCACGTTGCGGGCGACGGCCAGGACCATCGCCCCGTGCCGCTCGACCAAGGCGGCGAACGCGGCCTCGTCCTTGTGGGCGATGAAGCACTCCAGCAAGAGCCGGTCTGGGGGGCCGTTGCGGGCATGGACCGACACCAGGCGCCCGAGAACAGCGCTCAAGGTTGCCTTCGCCATCCTCGGTCCTCCCGGGTCGGTTGGGCTAGTAAATAGTGCCCTGCCGCGCGGGCAGGAGCCTGAACTTTTTTCAACGGTCCGCTCCAAGGCTAACCTGGCGAGCCGCCAGGTTTATCCCGGCGGTCCGGACGGCGGGGACAAGCCCCGCCGCTCGCTCCCTTTCGCCTTCGAGCGGACCGTTGTCTTTTTTCGCAGGCCACGGCCTGGCCTCGCCGGTGGCCTGCTTCCGGTTGGTGGAGGAGCTCGCGAATCAGGCCCGGTCGCGGCGGCAGAAGTCGCAACGAGCGGGGAGGGGCCCCGTGTCCAGGCTTACGGGAATCCTACCAGACGGCGGGCCCGGCGGGGGCACGAAGCGGTCAGGCGCTTCCGAGCGGCTGGATGGGAAGGCTGAGTCGTGAATCGTGTGCAAGGGACGCTTACTCTTCTGGTGGGACGGGTCAGACGGGCTGCGCCGGACGATTCCCTTCTTCGTGCTGGAGTTGAGCCGCTCCGTGGCCGCACTCCGGGAGGTGGTCGCGGCATTGGTTGCATGATCCCTGGCGGGAGGCCTGCCATTCCGGCCACACAGAGACAGGAGGCCTTTCCATGTCCTACATTAGCCGCCGAGCGGAGCTCGGCGCGCGTCGCGCCAGGTCGAGCTCGGCGGCCAAATGGGGAGAACGCGGCTGGTTCCGGCGCCCCCTCCCTGCTATGCTCCTCGCCCGGAGGACCGTCGCATGTCGATACGTGCACAAGGCGCTCGCTCGCTCGGCGAATGGATGGACGTGCTGGAGCAGATCGAGCGCACCTTACAGCAATCCTTCGCCCTCCCCCCCGAACCGCCGGCGCCGGCGCCCCTGGCCCCCGAGGCGCTGCTGGCGCCGCTGCAAGCGCTCGACGCCCGCGTTGCACGCTGGCAGGCGTGCATCGACCAGGCCGAGCACAACGCCCTACAGGCCGACGCGGTCCTGGCGGAGGAGTTGCGGGCCTTCGAGGAGTGGGGGCAAGCCCTCCCGACGGTCAAGGAAAAGCTGGCGAAGGTGGTGGGGGCCGGGTAGGATGGCGCGGCACCTGACGTGCCGAGGGCCCGACCCATGAACCTCCTCCTCGATCGGCGAGAGCTCCTGCGTTTCGGCGTCGTCGCGCTGGGCGGTCTCGGCTTGCCCTCGGTTGCGCCGGCGCGCGGGCAGCGTGGCCGCGCCCGGGCGTGCATCTTGCTCTACCTGGACGGCGGGCCGAGCCACCTCGACCTGTGGGACCTGAAGCCCGACGCCCCCGCCGAGGTGCGCGGGCCTTTCAAGCCGATCGCCACCAGCGTGCCCGGCGTGCGCGTCTGCGAGCATTTGCCGCGCACGGCGAAGCAGATGCACCGCCTGGCCCAGGTGCGTTCGGTGCGACACGGCGAGACGATCCACGACCCCGCCGTCTACCAGATGCTCACTGGCCGCAAGCACCCCATCTCCGCCGGCAACCTGAGGGTGCAGCCGACCGACTTCCCGCACCTCGGCGTCGCCTTCGGCCGTGCCGACCGGCGCCCGGCGGTGATGCCGAAAGCGATCGAGCTGCCCGAGACGATGCGCATGGGGGCTCGCGTCCTGCCCGGTCAGGGCGGCGGCATCCTGGGCGCGGCCCACGATCCATTCCGCGTCGAGGTGACGCGCGAGGGCCGTCCCGTCCCGCCCGACCTCACGTGCCGCGCCGACGTGCCGCGCCCGCGCCTGGCGGGCCGGGCATCGCTCCTGCGCCGCGTGGACCGCCGCCTCACCGACCTGGAGGGCGCGGCGAACTTCGACGAGCATCACCGGCAGGCGCTGGAGCTGCTGGCGCGGCCCGGGCTGAGGCAGGCGTTCGACCTGGAGCGCGAGCCGGAGGCGATGCGCGAGCGCTACGGCCATAACCGGCACGGCCAGTCGGTGCTGCTGGCGCGGCGGCTGGTGGAGGCGGGGGCGCGGTTCGTGACGGTCTACTGGGGCAAGGAGATGCAGGAGTGGGCCGACGGCCGCGGGCCGCGCCTGGCCAACAACCCCTGGGACACGCACCGCAACCACTTCCCACTGCTGAAGGACGAATTGTTGCCGCGCGCCGACCGGGCGCTGGCAGCGCTGGTGGAGGACCTGGACGAGCGCGGACTGCTGGCCTCGACGCTGGTGGCGTGGATGGGCGACTTCGGGCGCACGCCGCGCATCGACCGCAAGTGGGCCAGCCGCGACCACTGGCCGCGCGCCAACACGGTGCTGTTCGCCGGCGGCGGGGTGCCGGGCGGGCTGGTGTACGGGCGGACGGACCGGCACGCCGCGGAGGTGACGGAGGGGGCGGTGACGCCAGCGGACCTGACGGCGACGGTGTTCGCGGCGCTGGGCGTGGGGGCGCACGCGACGATCCCGGATGCGCAGGGGAGGCCGTTCGCGCTGTCGGAGGGGCGGGCGATCGAGGCGCTGGTGGGGTAGCGGGAGGGTGTGTTGAAGCGCCCCCCCGCGCCTCGGTAAGATGACCCCCAAAGGAACGATCCCTCCTCTTTGCCCCAAGGTGCTTCCGTGCCGCGCTTTGCCGTCATCCTCCCCGCCGCCGGCAAGTCGTCGCGCTTCGGCGGCAAGGACAAGAAGGTCTTCGCCAACCTCGACGGCCGGCCCGTCTGGCTGCGCTCCGCCGAACTGTTCGCCAGCCGCAACGACGTCGTCCAGACTATCGTCGTCGTCGCCCCCGAGGACGAGGCCCTCTTCCGCCAGCGCTACGGCGCGCACGTCGCCCTTCACGGGCTGACGGTCGTTCGCGGCGGGGCCGAGCGCTTCGAGTCGGTCGGCAACGCCCTCGCCGCGCTGATCGACGACGTCGATCTCGTTGCCGTCCACGACGCCGCCCGCCCCTGCGTGCCGCCCGCGCTCATCGACGCCGTCTTCAACGCCGCCGCCAAGACCGGCGCCGCTTTGCTCGCCCTGCCCGTGCCCGACACCCTCAAGCGCTCCGACGCCCAGGGCAAGGTCGAGGCCACGGTGCCGCGCCAGAACCTTTGGCTGGCGCAGACGCCCCAGGTCTTCCGCCGCGACTGGCTGCTGGCCGCCCACGCCGGACGGGCCAAGCTCGGCGCCTCGGTCACCGACGACGCCCAGCTCGTCGAGGCGGCGGGCCACCCCGTCTACCTGGTGACGGGCTCCAGCTCCAACATCAAGATCACCACGCGCGAGGACCTCTTCCTCGCCGAGGCCATCCTCGAGGCGCGCCCCAAGCCCAAGGCCCCGCGCCCCATCCACCCCTTCGATGACGAGGTGAAATGGTGACCGCTCGCGCCGCCGGGGCCCGCGTCTCGCGCCACCCGCTGCTGCTGCACAAGCTGGCCCTGCTGCGGAGCGCCGAGACGCCCCCGCCGCAGTTCCGCGCCCTGGTGCGCGAGATCACCCAGCTCCTGCTCTACGAGGCGCTCGAAGACGTCGCTCTGGTCCCTCTCACGGTGCAAACGCCGCTGATGGCCTGCCAGGGCCACCAGCTCGCCGAGCGCATCGGGCTGCTGCCGATCCTGCGCGCCGGCCTGGGCATGGCCGACGCCATCCTCGAGCTCGTCCCCTCGGCGGTGGTCTGGCACCTGGGGCTCTACCGCGACCACGCCACGCTTCAGCCCGTCGCGTACTACAACAAGCTCCCGCCCGACCTGCGCCTCGACCTGTCGCTGGTGGTCGATCCGATGCTGGCCACCGGCGGGTCGGCGGTCGCCGCCATCAACCTCCTCAAGCAGGGCAAGGCGGGCCGCATCAAGTACCTCGGCCTGATCGCCGCCCCCGAAGGCGTGCGCGCCCTCACCGCGGCCCACCCCGACGTCCCCGTCCACCTCGCCGCGCTCGACAGCCACCTCGACGAGCGCAGCTACATCGTCCCCGGCCTCGGGGATGCCGGCGACCGGCAGTTCGGGACGCATTAACCGAAGAAGAACGCCGGGCTCTCGACGCAGGCGGCCGAGCAGGCCAACCCGCTGGCCCCCAAGCGGGCACACTTCCCCGCCAAGCCCAAGCGCGTGATCTTCCTGTGCATGGAAGGCGCGCCGTCGCACGTGGACACCTTCGACTACAAGCCAAAGCTGGCGGGGCTCGACGGCAAGAGCATGCCCCGGGCGCGCACGTTCGCCAAGCTGTTGGCCTCGCCCTGGAAGTTCGCGCAGCACGGCCGGGGGGGCTTGTGGATCTCGGAGCTCTTCCCGGAGCTGGCGAAGCAGGCCGACGAACTGTGCCTGCTGCGCGGCATGCACACCAACGTGCCGGCCCACTCTCAGGCCTTCTTGCAGATGCACACGGGCATCTTTCAGTTCAAGCGCCCGTCGATGGGAGCGTGGGCCCTGTACGGCCTGGGCAGCGAGAACCAGAACCTGCCCGGCTTCATCACCATCGGGCCACCCCTCCAGAACGGCGGGCCCGCCAACTACGGCAGCGCCTTCCTCCCGGCCATCTGCCAGGGCACGCCGATTCGCGGGCAGCGGGGCTTTGGCGGTCCCGGCCGTCCCGATGGCGCTACCGGTGGGAGCGTGAGCAACATTCGCAACCCGAGGCAGTCCGCGGAGGCCCAGCGGATGCAGCTCGACTTCATCCAGTCGCTCAACCGCGGGGCGCTGGAGCGCGAGCCGCAGGGCCCGGGCGTCGAGGGAGCGATCAAGTCGTTCGAGCTGGCCTTCCGCATGCAGAAGGACCTGCCGAAGTTGATGGAGTTGTCGAACGAGACGGCGCAGACGAGAGCGCTGTACGGCATCGGCGAGACGGAGACGGCGACCTTCGGCCGGCAGTGCCTGCTGGCGCGCCGATTCGTCGAGGCCGGGGTGCGTTTCGTCGAGATCACGTCGGGGCAGTGGGACCACCACCAGAACCTCAAGACGGCGCTGGGGAACAAGGCCCGGAGCGTCGATAAGCCGATCGCCGGGCTGCTGAAAGACCTCAAGGCGCGCGGGCTGCTGAAGGACACGCTCGTCCTGTGGGGCGGCGAGTTCGGGCGGACACCCTACGCCCAGGGCCGCGACGGGCGGGACCACAACCACAAAGGCTTCACCACGTGGATGGCCGGCGGCGGGGTGAAGGGCGGCTTCTCCCACGGGGCGACCGACGACTTTGGCTACGAGGCCGTCGAGGGGAAGGTCCACGTCCACGACTGGCACGCGACGATCCTGCACTTGCTGGGGCTCAATCACGAGAGGCTGACGTACCGCTACGCCGGCCGCGACATGCGGCTGACCGACGTGAAGGGGAACGTGGTGCGGGAGATCATCGGCTGAGGCGCCGGCGTTGGGGCGATTGCCAAAGCGTTGCCGGCGCGGGGCCTCCTCGATTCTCTGGCGGACCGACAACGTGCGAACTTTCCACGTGGCCCTCACCGGCGACTTTCTCGACGAAACGGGCCGGCCCGCGTACGGCGACAACCTCGCCCTCCTTCGCGGCCGGCCCTTCATCGAGTGCCATTACCTGACCGAGCAAGCGCCGCGGCCGGGCGACCCGGGCTACTGGCGGCGTTTCTACTCCCTGGAGGTCGAGCCGCGGCACCTCGTCGGCGTGGACGGATTGGTGGTCTTGCGCCCGGCGGTGAAGCGCGGCCTGTTCGCTCACGGGGCCGCCGACCTCGTCGCGGTCGGCCGGTCGGGGGCCGGCTACGACAAGATCGACGTGGCGGCCTACACCGAGCACGCGGTGGCGCTCTTCAATGCTCCCCTCGCGCTGAACCACGCCACGGCCTCCTCGGCGTTGTTGTTCATGCTGGCGCTGGCCAAGCGCCTGCCCCAGCAGGAGCGCGTCGCGCGCCAGGGGCGCTGGGAGCTCCAGGCGTCGGTGATGGGCGGCGAGCTCCAGGGGCGGACGCTGGGCGTGATCGGCCTGGGCCACAGCGGCCGGGAACTGGTCCGCCTGGTCGCGCCGTTCGCGATGCGCGTCCTGGCGCACTCGCCGCACGCCGACCCGGCCCAGGCCCAGGCCCGCGCCCTGGGCGTTGCGCTGACCTCGCTGGAGGAGCTGCTGCGCGAGGCGGACTTCGTTAGCCTCCACTGCCGGCTCACTCCGGAGAACCATCATCTGTTGAATGCGCCGCGAGTGGCCCTGATGAAGCCGGGCGCCCACCTCATCAACGTGGCCCGGGGCGAACTGGTCGAGCAGGGCGCGCTGGTAGAGGCGCGGAGGGAGGGGCGGATTGCCGGGGCCGGGCTGGACGTGTTCGAGGAGGAACCGCTGCCGGCCGACGACGCGCTGACGAAGCTCGACAACGTCCTGCTGACCCCCACTGGTCGGCCTCGACTTCGGACGTGTGGGCCGCCACGGGCCGGGCGATGGCCGAGGGCATGCTCCAGGTGGCGCAGGGGCGAGTGCCGGAGAACGTCGTCAACCCCGCGGTGCTCGACCTGCCCGCGTTCCGGGAGAAGCTGGCGCGTTTCGCGGAGAACCGTTAGGCGAGCCGCCCCGCCGTTCGCCTTCTGTTCGGAACGTTCACCGAAGGCCCGTCAGCGGAAGGGCCCCTTCGCAGTAACCGGCGTCCACGAGGATGCGGTCGGGCTCGTCGCCCGCGTACACCCACACCATCGCCATCGGCCGGTCCGAGCGGTTGAGAAAGCGATGCGGCCGGCCGCGCGGAATGCAAGCGGTATCGCAGTTCGCCAGCGCTTGTTCCCGCCCCGCCACCTGGCAAACGGCGGTCCCGGCGACGATGGTGATCGACTCGTCGAACTCGTGATAGTGGCAAGGGAGGGACGCCCCCGGCTCGAACAGTCCATAGCCGCCACAAATGCCTCGCGAGCCGAGTCGCCGATTGAACAGGTCGCGGAAGAACGCTCGGGGGGCCAACTCGTAGACCATTGCCGTCTCGAAGCGCACCAGGCCCTCCGGGGAGCCAGGCTCGGGCTCGTCCCGCTCGACCGGCGGAAACTCGACCGCGACGGGAGAGCGAGTTGGGGCGTCGGAGGCGAACGAGGAGTGGAGCACGGCGGGGCCGTCGGCCGAGAGGTTGCTAACCGCGTGCGCCGTCCCCGCGGGCAGGTGCATCGCGTCGAAAGGGCCAAGCCGGTAACGCCGGCCCTCGACGAGAACGGCGGCCTGGCCCTCCACGACCACGATCGCTTCGCTGAACGGGTGCAGGTGGTAGGGAAGCTCGGCCCCGGCGCGAAAATGGGCCAGGGCGGTGGTCAGTCCCTGCGCTCCCAAAGAGCCGGAGGCGAGCAGGCGAACGTCCACGCCGGGAGCGAGCTCGCCCGAGAAAGGGCAGTCGCCTCGCGTCAAGAACTCGGTCCGGTTCATGACCATCTCCCAGAGAGGCTCCCCCGTCTGGTGCGGAGAACGGCTCAGCGATCGGTCAAGGGCGCCAGAACGACAGGAAGTAAACCGCTCCGACGAGCGTCATGCAGCCGACGCTGACGCTGGCGAGGGAGCTAACGAACATCTCCGTCCGCGTCTCGGAGGGGAACTCCTTCTTGGGAATTGGCCCGCACCGCTCGCACTGCATCGAGCCCCCCACGTAGGACACCACCACGGCCGCCAGCCCGCCCACCAACCCGCCGGCCAGGCCACCCACCAGCGTGGCGCCCCGGCTGGTGCCCCGCCGAACGACCCCGTTACACCGCGGACACTGATACGCCATCGGAGCCTCCCCGTAAGGGGGCGCAGGCACGCGCAACACACCGCCGCCGCCCCGGTTTCGGGGAACCTAGCATATTTTGCCCGCTGAGGCGGAACGCTCGTCGGGCGGTTCGGGCAGCAGCAAGGCGATGCCCGCCGCGGGGAGGAACAGAAAGCCCGCGTAGAGGAGCGCCGTGCGGTAATCGCCTACCTGGGAGAAGAGCCCGAAGAAGACCGTACCCAGGCCGGCGGCGATCCGACCGATGTTGTAGCAGAAGCCCGCCCCCGTGGTGCGCAACAGGGTCGGGAAGAGCGGCGGCAGATACATGGTGAAGAGGGCGAACACCCCCTGACACAGGCCGATCGCCGTGAGCCCGTACCAGAGCAGCTTGTAGTCCAGTGGCGTGCCGTAGGTCGCCAGCATCGCCAGGAAGTAGGCCAGGCACAGGCAAGCGATCGCCCGCCGGTATCCCAGCCGGCGCGCGAGCAGCGCGGCCAGGAAGTTTCCCGTGATGGATGCCAGCGCGACCAGCCAGACCGCCTTGCTGACGAGCTGGGTCTTCTCGGGCTCCGTCCAGCCGCTCAGGTCCGGCAGGTTCCGCAGGTGCTGCAAGAACCAGAACAGGAACGCCCAGTGCGCCGTCAGCGCCAGGGAACACACCAGGACGGTCAGCACGGTGATCCGCCTTACGTGGCCGCGAAAGAGCTCCAGGAAGCCCGGCTCGGCGTCGGCGGACCGCAACTTGGCCCCTTGCCACTCCTCCGGCTCGGGGACCGCGCGGCGAACCCACAGCACCAGGAACGCCGGCAGCACGCCGACCAGGAACACGGTCCGGTAGGGAAAGTCGGCCAGGAGGAAGCTCGCCAGGCTCGCGAGGATCACGCCGAGGTTTACGCCCGTCTGGAGCACGGCGGCCATCCACGGCCGCCAGCGGCGCGGCCAGGTCTCCGAGAGGAGCGAGGCGCCCACCGCCCATTCCCCGCCGATGCCCAGGGCGGCCAGGAAGCGGAGGATGAGCAACTGCCACCACGTCTGGGCGAAGAACGACAGCCCGGTGAACAGGGCGTAGGTCAGGATCGTCAGCATCAGGGCGCGGCTGCGGCCGAGTCGGTCGGCGATGCGCCCGAAGAAGCCTCCCCCCAGGGCCCAGCCGATCAGGAAGGCGGCCTGAATCCAGGAGCTGTAGTAGCCCACGAGGGGGTCTTTCTGGTCGGCGACGCCTAGCAACTCGGCGACGAAAGGGGCGGCGACCAGCACGTAGAGGTGCATGTCCAGGCCGTCGAACAGCCAGCCCAGCCAGGCGGCGATGCCGGACTTCCACTGCTGGGGGGAGAGGTCGCGCAGGCGCGTCACGTCCTGGCCGGAGGGCGTGGGGAGGGCTGGGTCGGGGTCAGGGGGGTGGAGAGCTCCCATTCGGATACTTTCCGGGCCCGCTACGGCAGGGCCCTCTGGGGGGCGTCAGGACTTGCCGAGGAGAAGGTCCACCGGCCAGCAGCCGCGGACGTGAGGGCCGGGGCCGCGGAGATGGTCGAGGAGGTCCGGGTTGGTGCACCCGGCCTCTTCCAGGGCATCGGCGAGGACCTTGAGGCGCAGGGAGTCAAGGGCGCCGCTCGGCAAGATGCGCTCGTCGTAAGTGGCCAGGGCGACATGAGTGACGCTGGGGGTGAGCCAGGCGGGCTCGAGGGAGACGGGGCGGAATGGGTTGCCGAAGAGGTCGCGCAGTAGAGCCGCCTGGGCCAGGTCTTCCCGCCCCACAGCCGCCGTGCGCTGGACCATGCGCGGCAGCAGTGTCGTCAGCAGGGCGAACTCCCAAGCGGGCTGCGGCGAACGGGAGTCGGACAACTCGGCATAGGCCCAGCAGTACGGCGGCACGCGGGCCTCCCTCCCGACGACCACCAGGGCCTTGCCCTCGTGGCGGGCTGCGCGGGCGGCCCGCTCGGCGGCGGCGAGTTCACGGTTGCCCGCCAGCCCGTCGGCGTGATGCTCCGCTGCTTCGACCAGGGCGCGGCTGCGGCGGTCGCTCGCCCGGCGCCAGTGGCGGCGCACGCAGGCGCAGCCGAACAGTCTCAGCTTTCGTCGGCTGGCGGGCGAACGCGGCGCGCCGAGGTGACGGAGGAGCCGTAGCATCTCCTGGGGGTTGTCACAGGATAGCCACTCCGCCTCGTTCATGGTCGTCTCCAACCCTCAGCACCCTTCCGCCCGCACTCAACGTAACCACCCCCCGCCCTCCCGTCCAGCCTGTGCCCTCGACGATCCCCCCGCCCGACTTCCGCATACAATGCCCCTCGTCGCCCCACCTCTCGCCCCGGACGAACGAGAACCATGGACGAAGAGTTGAGCCTCCTCGAAGCGATTCGCGAGCGGCCCGGCTCGCGGCAGATGCGCCTCGTCTACGCCGACTGGCTGGAAGACCAGGGCGACCCGCGGGCGGCCTTCATCCGCCTCCAGTGCTCCGCCTCCCGATCGCGGTCGTCGAGCCCCCAGCGCCTTGCACTGGAGGCCGAGGCCGACGCGCTGCTGTTCCGCCACGAAGCCGACTGGCTCGGCCCCCTCCTGGGCCACGTCTCCAACTGGGAGTTTCACGGCGGGCTGATCCGCTCCGTCAGCGTCCCCACAGACGCGTTCCTGGCCAATGCCGAAGCCTGGCTGCCGCGCCTCCCGCTCCTGGGGCTTCATCTGCGCAAAGCGCGCGGACACGGCGCCGCCCTGGCCGCCTGCCCGCAGTTGGCCCACGTCACCGCCCTTTACCTGGGCGACAACGACCTCGAAGTGGCCGACCTGCGCGCGCTCTTCGCCTCGCCCTACCTGGGCCGGGTGCGGGAGCTCTATCTCCAGTCCAACCATCTGACCGACGAGGTTATCGAGCTCCTGGCCTCGTCCCCCCGCCTGCCGCGCCTGCGCGACCTCAACGTGGGCATGAGCCACCTGAAGGCGGCCGCGGTGAAGGCCCTGGTGGGCTCGCCCCACCTCCCTTGCCTCCGGCACCTCAACTTCACCATGGCGCTGCGCGAGGGGGAAGGCGTGAAATTGCTGGCGGGCTCGGAACTGCTGGGGCGGCTGCGCACGCTCGTGCTCACGGTCAACTTCCTCCCACCGGGCTGCCTGAAGGCCCTGGCGGGATCTCCCCCCTTTGCCCAGATGCGCACGCTGATCTACGACATGAACGACAGCGACCACGCCGACGTCCTGGCCCTCGCGTCCTCGCCGTACGCGAAGAACTTGAAAGCGCTCTCGCTGTCCAGCAACCGCACCCTCTCCGACGCGAGCCTGACGGCCCTGGCCACGAGCCCGAACCTCGGGCGCCTCCGATTTTTCAGCTTCGGCCCTTGCGAGCTCGGCCGCGCCGGGCTCCGGGCCCTCGGCCGTTCGCGCTCCCTCCCTTCCCTGCGCACCCTCCACCTGAGCGCCGAGAACGACAGGCTGCGGGCCAACCTCCCCGCTTTGCTCCGCGGGCGGTTGGTTCGCCGCCTGCACGGCATGAACTTTGGCGCGGGCCCGCTTGGCGCCGCGGGCCTGGAGGCGCTGCTTTCCCACCGCCCCCCCCTGTCGTTGGAAAAGCTCGACCTCATGCTGGGCCCGGCCGACGCCCCGGCCTGGGAGGCGCTGCTCGCCCGGGGGACGTTGAGCCGGTTGACCCACCTGAGCCTGTCCGACCTCCCGCCGACCTCCCTCCAGGCCATGCTCGCGCCGGGACGATTGCCGCAGCTGCGCAAACTGTGGCTCGCCTGGCTCCCGCCCGACCTGGCGGAAACGCGGAACTTCCTGAACAGCTCGCTGGTCCGGCAACTCCATGGTCTCGCGCTGGGCCCCCGCGAGGACGAGCAGGGACAGGCCATCGTGGACGCCCTGAACGGCTCGCCGGCCCGGGCCACCCTGCGGGACCTGGGCCTGTCCTGGAGCCTGACGCCCGACCACGCCAGGGCCCTGGTGGCGGGAGGGCCCTGGCCACAGCTCACGTCCCTGACCATCGGCTCGTACCGCCTGGGCACGGCCGGCATGGAGGCACTGGCCGGCTGGCCGGTGCTGCGGCAACTGCGGCTGCTGTCCCTGCACAACGTTACGTCTCATCGGGTTCTCGGCCTGGAGCACCTGGCCAACTCGCCCCACCTGGGGGAGCTCCTGCGCATCGACATTCACAACGGCACCGGCGAGAAGGAGGGGCGGGCGCTGCTCCGCCAGCGCATCGGCGGGCGGTTGGCGGGCTCCGGGCGGCTGATGCCGCGCGTGGTGACCGTCGGGCACTGGGGGAAGCTGATGGGGGACGACGACTGACGGCAGGGCACGGAGGCCCCTCTCCGAATCGCGGGGGAGGGCCGCGTGGCCACCAACTCTATAGGTCCACGTCCCAGATCACGACCCGGCCCGTCTTGCCCGCGGCCGCCGCCCGCTGTCCGTCGGGCGCGAAGGCGATCCGGCGGACCGGGCCGACCTCCCAGTCGAAGGCGGCCACCTCTGCCAGGCTCGCCCAGGCTCGCCGCATCGAAGACGCGCACCGTCTCGTGGTTGGAGGACGCCGCCAGCACCCGGCCGGAGGGGTGGAAGGCCACGTCGGTGAAGTGCTTGCGCCCCTGACTGCCGACCTCCCGCCGCCGTCCGGTCGCCAGTTCGCAGAGCAGGAGACGCGTCCCCCGCGGCGACGGCCAGGAGGGCGCCGTCCGGGCTGATGGCCAGCGCCGGCACCGCCTCGGGGTGCGAGGCGACGTGCCGGACGACTTCCCCGGTTTGAGGATCGAACAGGTGGATTGCGGCGCTATCGCTACAGACCATCTGGCCGTCCGGACACGGGCACAGCCGAAACAAAGAGTTGCGGCCCTGCCCGCGGCGCTGCCAGCGCTCGCAGAGGTCGGGCAGCTCCCGGCACTCGAGGGACGGCCCATAGAGGAGCGAGCCGGCCAGGACCACCGCCCGTCGGCGGTCGGGGTGGCGTGGAGATAGTTGACGCGCGATCCCACCGCGTGGGCCGTCCTCGCGAACGGCCGGGCGGCCACGCGCACGGCGCCCCCGCCCGTGGCGGTGAGAAGGTGGTTGTCGGCCAGGTACACCACCGCCCGGTGCGGGCCTTGTGGCCTCAGAACGGACCTGACCTCCCCGCGACCCAGGTCCCACACCTGGACGTGAGACGCGGTCCCGCCCAGCGCCAACTCGCGGCCGTCCGGCGAGAAGACCAGCGCATCGACGTCCTGCTTCCGACCCTCGAGCACGATCATAGTCCCCTCCGCAGGCCGGGCGCTCCCCTCATCCGTCCAGCTTCGTCGCCCCACTCGCGGCGGGGTCGTAAGGCTGCAACCACTGGATGACCTCGATGCGGTTCTCGTCGGGGTCGTGAATGAAGAAGCGGTCGGCGCCGGGGATGGGCGTCGTCTCCTGCGTGGGGACGCCGTGGGACTGGAAGTAGGCGCGGGCGGCCGCGCAATCGGCGACGCGCAACGCGAAGTGCCGCGGGCTGACGCTGTCGGGGCGGTCCTTGAGGAGCAGGTGGAGCTGCTGATTGCCGAGGTTGAACCAGAGCACCGAGAAGTCGAAGGTGCGCGGCTTGGCGATCTCCTTCAGGCCGAGGAGGTCGCGATAGAAGCGCCGGCTGCGCTCGACGTCGGTGACGAGGACGGAGACGTGGTCGATCTGGGTTATCTGGTGGCCGGGCATTGCTTCGCTCACCCTTGCCGCGGGAGTGTCGAGGGACGAGGCCGCAGAGGGATTGTAGGACGTGCCCTTCCAGAGGGAAGTTCGCCAGAGAACTCACGGCCGTTCTCGATTGACCCGCTCGTTGCCGCCCGGATACACTCCCTCCGCGTCTTGCCCCCCGCGTAGGTGGAGGTAATGCCCATGAAACGGACTGGCTTTCTCGGCGGCGCGATCGCCGTCCTCCTTGTGCTGGCCCTGGTAGGGGCCTACTCGCTCCCCGCCGGCGCTCGACCCGATCCCACCCCCCCATCGGGTACACCGGAGGGCCCCCCGCCGGAGGGCCCCCCGCCGGTTGGGCCGGGCGGCCCCCTGATGGCCCGGGACTTTCGACCCCAAGCTCCCGTTCGGCCGGAGCCGAGCGCCTTGAGCATCGACGACCTGCTCGCCAAGCTGGACGTGATCAAGGCCCAGAAGGCGGCCCTGGAGAAGTCCGAGCGGGAGACCGTGGCCCTTCTGAAAGAGCGGCTCGAGCAGCAGAGGTTGCGGCTCCAGAAGCTCGGGGTGACCGCCGAGGAAGGGGTCGCGCCGCAGCCGCCGGCTCGCCCCGTCGTCGGCCTCGAAGGCAGCACGCCCGCGGGGCCTCGCCCCCCCATTGGCCCCCCGCACCGCCCGGAAAATTGAGCTCGGCGAGCGTGTTGCGCGCCGGGTGGCGGGCCCCGCCTGCCGCGCAACGAGCTCGGCTGCTCACGGCGCCACCCGCGCGCTTGCGAACAGCGGCAACACGTATGCCTTCAGGTAGGCCGGCTTGGACGCCCCGTAATGCCCCCCCTGATTGCCGCTCCACGCCACGCACGGGTCCCAGGCGTGCTGCCGCAACTTCGCGTACAGCGCCGCGTCGGCCGGCGCGCACGCGGGCGGCCGAAACCCCACCCTGCCCGCCGCCGCCGACCAGCGCCGGTCTGTCGTGCCGACGATCGCCACCCCGAGCCCCAGGCTCGCCCAGTCGCGCTCGCTGTAGAACACGTCCACGCCCTGCCGCGCGCACGCCAGCGCTCCGCGCAGGTCACAGCCCGCCGACACCGCCGGCGCCAGGAGCACGATGCGCTCCACGCTCCCCGGAGGTAGCTGCGCCGCCGCCGCCACGATGACGGCGGTGCCAGCGCTGTGCCCAACCGCGTAGACGGGCTGCCCGGGGTAGCGGGCCCGCCAATCGGCGATCAGCCCCGCCAGCCGCCGGCCCTCCGCCTCGACGTGACAATGGTCCATCTGGTCGGCCAGCACCCGCCCGTAGCCGTGCGACCACTCCAGGCAATGAACGTACAGCGGCAGGTCTTGCTCGTCCACCGCCTGGCGCAGCGCCTGCGTCGTGTGGCCGAACCCGCCCGCCCCGTCGGCGCAGAAGATCGCCCCCTTCACCGGCCTGTCCACCACCGGCCGATCCGCCTCGACGCGCCGCGGGGCCACGCCGCAACCGGGCAACAGGACGAACGCCAGGAGGGCGGAGCAACGGCGAATGGTTGGCCTCACGGGGCAGCCTCCTTGTCCGGACCGCGAATCGGGCCCCTCCATCGTACGCACGCCGGCCCGCCGCGCACGTGCGAGGAACGCTTTCGCGGGCCCGCGCCGCCAGAAACACGATTGTTCAACCGCTACAGCCTCCCCGCCTCCCCGGCCCCTGTCTGGGGCTCGCCAACGCCGGCTTGGCCCAGGGCCCCGAGGGCCCCCAGGTTCTCCAGGCTCGCGTCGTGATGCGATTGTCAGGCCGGGGCAAACTGCTTACACTACAGGGCGAGGGGACAGGGAGTGGGCCCTCCCCTTCGCCGTCCGCGTGTGCGGTAGAGGACCGTTCTCCAGCCACGATCGGAGCGATGGCCATGCGGCGCCTGGTGCTGTGCTTGCCCCTCTGTTTGCTGCTCAACTCCTGCTCCTCTTCCACCTCGGAGGAGGTCTCGATCGAGGCCCTGCCGCTTGCCAAGGTGAAGGACGACGGGCGGGCGCTCCCGAAGGAAGAGGCGATGGTGACGCTGGCGCGCACCGACCCGGTTGCGTTCCTGGAGAATTGCGTTCGCCGCTACAAGCGCGAGGTGAAGGGCTACCGCTGTCTCCTGGTCAAGCAGGAGCGGCGCAAGGGGAAGCTGCTGCCGACCGAAGAAGTGATCTGCGACTTCCGCGAGGAGCCATTCAGCGTGCGCATGGACTGGCGCAAGGGCGCCGGCGAGGCCGCGCGCGTGCTCTACGTGAAGGGGGAGAACAACGACAAGCTGGTGATCGTGGGCTCGGGCTGGCGCTCCCTGGCCGGCACCATCACGCGCGACCCGGCCGGCGCCGACGTCCGCGAATCGACGCGCTACCTGCCGACGGAGTTCGGCGTGCAGATGGGCAGCCTGCGCACTCTGGCGAGTTGGCAGGCTGCCAAGAAGCGCGGCGACCTGCAAGTCCACTATCTCGGCGAGAAGAAGATCAAGGAAGTCGGCGACCGCGTCTGCTGGGTCTTGAAGCGCGACGGCTACAAGGGCCCGGAGGACGGAGGCGTCCTGGAAAGCACGTTCTACGTGGACAAGGAAACGTGGCAGCAGGTCGGCTCCGTCCTCAAGGGCAAGGAAGGCAAGCTCATCGGCTCCTACTACTTCCGCGACGTCCAGCTCAACCCGAAGTTCGACGCCGACACCTTTAGCCGGGAGCGGCTGAAGAAGAAGGGGTGAGGACCGCGCAACGCGCTGGGGACCGCCAAGCCGCAAGCCCGGGAGGTTCGCCGCTTGCGGCTTGGCGGTCCTCGCCGTTACTTCACCTGTAGCGCCCTCTGGAGCCGCCCGATCGTCTCGCGCAAGTCGGCGAGCGCCGCCGGCGCCGAGCCCAGGTCGTTGTCGCGGCCCATCGTCTCCAGCCGCTGCGCCGCGTTCCAGGCGAGTTGCGCGGCAAACGTGCCGACTGCTCCCTTGAGCGTGTGCGCCGTGCGCTTGACGCTCGTGGCGTCTCCGGTGCGCACGGCCTCGTCGATCGCCTGTAGCCAGGTGGGGGCCTCGGCCAGGAACATGTCGGCCAGCTCGCGGAACAACTCCTCGTCGCCGCCGACGCGCTCCATGGCCGCCGCGCGGTCGTATTCGCTGACCGGCCCCGCGACCGGCCCCGCGACCGGCTCGGGGGCAGGGGCGCCGGACGGCGTGCTCGGCCCCTCGGGGGCGGGCCCCAGTCGTCGCACCACCTCGCTCATGGCCTCGAACAGTTCCTTGGCCTGGATCGGCTTGGCCACGTAGGCGTCCATGCCCGCCGCCAGGCAGCGCTCGCGGTCGCCTTTCATCGCGTGCGCCGTCAGCGCGATGATGGGGACGTGCAGGCCGGTCGCCTGCTCCGCCGCGCGCACCTGGGCCGTCGCCTCGAACCCGCCCAGCTCCGGCATTTGCACGTCCATCAACACCAGGTCGAACCGCTCGCGCGCCAGCGCCGCCACTGCTTCGTTGCCGTTGTGCGCCAGCGTCACGCGGTGCCCCTGCTTTTCGAGGATGCGCGTCGCCAGGCGCTGATTGACCGGATGGTCCTCGGCCAGCAAGATGCTCAGCGGGCGCGGGCCCCCCTCCATCGGCCCCGCGCTTCGCAGGGCGCCTTCCGCCGTCCTCTGTTCCTCGGTGCGAGGCCCCGCATTTCGGAGGGAGCGGGCCCCGTGGAGGGGGGCGCTCGACCGATCGTGCAGCAGGTCGAGGATGGTGTTCAGCAATTCGGATTGCTTGAGGGGCTTCATAAGCGAAGCGCGGACGCCGAGCTCCGCCAGGCGCTCGCGGTCGTCCTTGCGCCCCTTCCCCACGGCGTCGGGGCGCACGCCTGCTTCGAGCATCATGATCGTCGGCCCGACCAGCCCCGCCCGCAACTCGTCCGAACGAAACATCGCCTCGGCCAGGGCGAAGCCGTCCAGTGCCGGCATCACGGCATCGATCAGCAGCACGGGGTACGGCTCGCTCGCGCCGGCGGCGCGCCGCAGCTCGCTCATCGCCGCCTCCGCCGAGCCGACCAGCGTGGGCCGCATCCGCCAGTTGCTCAACACCTCCTCGAGGATCTGTCGGTGCGTGGCGTTGTCGTCCACCACCAGCACGCGCAGCCCGCGAACGTCCTCCGGTTCCACCGCGGCGAGGCCCGCCAGCGGCCCCGGGACGGTGCCGAAGCGCGCGGTGAACTGAAACCGGCTCCCCTGCCCGACTTCGCTCTGGACCTGGAGCCGGCCCCCCATCAGCGCCGCGAGCTGCGACGAGATCGCCAGCCCGAGCCCCGTGCCCCCATAGCGCCGACTCACCGACCCGTCCACCTGCTCGAACGGCTCGAAGATCAGGCCCTGCTTCTCGGGGGGGATGCCGATGCCCGTGTCGCGCACCGTAAATGACAGGGTGACAAGGTGACCGGGCGACAAGGTGACAGGCCCCCCACCGTCTTCGCTCACCTTGTCACCCTGCCACCTTGTCGCCCCTTCAGCTTCGTCGCCGCCCACTTTCACCTGGACCACCACCTCGCCCCGGTCCGTGAACTTGATGGCGTTGCCTACCAGGTTCACCACCACCTGCCGCAGGCGCCCCAGGTCGCCGACGACGACGTCCGGCACGTCGGGGGCGATGTGACAGGCCAGTTCCAGCCCCTTCTGCTGGGCGCGGAGCCCCAGCGTGCGCAGCGTGTCGGCCAGGTTGTCGCGCAGAGGGAAAGGAATCGGCTCGAGCTGCAACTTGCCCGCCTCGATCTTGGAGAAGTCGAGGATGTCGTTGATCACCGTCAGCAGCGCGTCGGCCGACGACTTCACCGTCTCCAGGTACTCCTGCTGTTCGGGGCTCAGGTTGGTGTCCAGGGCCAGTTCGGTCATGCCGAGGATGCCGTTCATCGGCGTGCGGATCTCGTGGCTCATCTTGGCCAGGAACTCCGACTTGGCCCGGTTGCCCGCCTCGGCCGCCTCCTTGGCCCGCTGCATCTCCAGTTCCATGCACTTGCGCTCGGTGATGTCGTGGCTGATCCCCACCAGCCCGAGGGCCCTCGCTCCGCTGGCCGGCCCCAGTTCGCCATCGGTGGCAACGAGCGGCACCTTGGTCGTCAGCAGCCAGCGGGCCTGGCCCGCCGCGTCGATCAGTAACTCCTCGCGGTTGAGCAGCGGTTGGCCCGAGAGGACGACCCTCTGTTCGTCGGCGTAGTATTGCTCGGCCCGCTCGCGCGGCAGGAAATCGAAGTCGGTCTTGCCGACCACCTCTTCCAGGGAAGACGCGCGCAGGGAGCGCAGGGTGGCGAGGTTCGCGGTGACGAACTTGCTGTCGGGCGCCTTGACGAAGATGTGGTCGGGCAGGTTGTCCATCAGAGTGCGCAGCAAGTTGCGCTCGCGCGCCAGCGCCTCCGCGGCTTGCTTTTGATCGGTGACGTCGATGGCCATGCTGATGACCAGGCGG
Organism: Gemmatales bacterium; assembly: GCA_038239195.1. Classification (GTDB taxonomy): domain Bacteria; phylum Planctomycetota; class Planctomycetia; order Gemmatales; family Gemmataceae; genus JBBSEZ01. Next base: position 3,383 of record JBBSEZ010000088.1, on the reverse strand, counting down.
CGCCCGTCGGACAGTCTGCCCAGAGGGGCCGAGCAGATCTCCCACAGCCGCCGCTGGCCGGCGTGCGTCACGACGACGCACTCCGCCTCCTGCACGCGCTCCATCTTGTCGAACAGGCGCGCGATGCCCGCCAGCGCTTCCTCACTTCGCTCGGGGAAGGCGCAGCGCACCCAGTCGTTGACCGTGCGGATCGAGGCGGGGGCGTACCCGGTCAGCTCGGTCCAGGTGTTGCTGAGCAGGTGGACGGCGCCGTCGTCGGCGTGAATCATGATCGGGAACGGGGCGTCGAGGACGGCGCGGCGCAGTCGTTCCTCGCTCTGCCGCAGTTCCTCCCGGGCCCGGCGGCGCTCGGTGACGTCGCGGCCAATGCACACGATCCCCGTGATCTTGCCGTCGGCGTCGCGCAACGGCACCTTGGTGGAGGAGTGAAACCGCCGGGTGCCGTCGCGCCGAACGAACTCCTCTTCGCGTTCGAGCACGACACTGCCGGTCTGCAAGATCGCCAGATCGTCGGCGTGATAGCGCCGGGCGGGGTCGGCCGGGAAAAAATCGAGGATTGTCTTGCCGCGCACCTCTTCCTCGGTCTGCACGCCCAGGAGCCGTCGGTGGGCGACGTTGTCGATCAGGTAGCGGCCTTCCGTGTCCTTGACGTAGATGGCCTCGGGGAGGTTGTCCATCAAGCTGCGCAGCAGGCGGCGCTCCTGGTCGAGGCGCTCCTCCGCCTGTTTGCGATCGGTGACGTCGCTGAGCACGCCATCGAGCTGGAGGGCGGGCGAGCCCTCCTTGCGCGCGACGCGAACGCTCTCGCGCAGCCAGCGCGTGCTGCCGTCGGGCAGGACGACGCGGTACTCCTGTTGGCTGGGCCCCCCGGCGCGCAGTTTGCGCAGCGACTGCTGCCAGGAGGGGCGGTCTTCGGGATGAACGACCTCTTGCCAGCGGCCGGGGTCCTGGATGAAGAACATGGGTGGCCGGCCCGTCAGGTTCTCGACGACGGGCGAGAGGTAGCGGTAGGCCCAGCGCCCGTCGGTGGCCCACTCGGCGCTCCACAGGCAGTCGGACACGGCGGCCATGACGCGGCGCAGTTCCGCCTCCATCTTCTTGAGGCGCAGGTGGGCCTCGTGCTGCTCGCGCATGTCGCGCGCCGTGATCAGGGCCAGGGTCTTGGGCTCGACGTGCAGTCGCGTGATGGTCAGGTTGACCGGCACCCATACGCCGTCCTGGTGCGTGCGCATGAAGAAGCCGTCCTGGGCGTGGAAGACGACGGTGTTGTTGGCCGCGTGCTGCAAGCGCCGCTTGCCCAGGGCGCCCTGACGGCCTCCGCCGGGGCCTTCGGCGTTCTCCTTGGGCTCGGCGGCGCCGAAGCGGAACAGGTAGCTGGACTGGTAGCGGAGCAATTCCAGGCGCGAGAACCCGCTGAGGCGCTCCGCCATGGGGTTGACGTCCTGCACCTCGTCGGTGTCGGGGTCGAAGAGAAAGAGGGCGTCGCCGGCTTCCTCGAACAGGGCCTGGGCGAGGTCTTTTGCGCTGGAGTGTTTCATGCCTTGCCGCCTCGCGGGCCGGCACCCGGGGCCGGCCCGGAAAGAGCTCGTCTGCCCGGGATCGTCAAGTCGAGCAAAGGTAGCTTACACCCCCACGGGGGGACACGCAATTACTTTCGACGGGCCCCGACGCGAAGCCGCAAGCGGCGAACTTGGAGGGCTCGCCGCAAGCGGCTTGGCGGGCCCCGAAAGCCTACTCTTCTTCCTCGCGCTCCGGCGGCTTCGGGTGCAGAATGAGGCGATTGATGGCGAAGCGCGTCTCCTTGTAGATCAGCCAGATTTGCAGCACCGTCCACCAGACCGTGCAGCAGGTCGCGCCCTGGAGCTGATACTTGGCATATTCGCCATCGGGGTTGTAGACCATTCGCCCGATGATGATCCAGGCCGCCAGTCCGATGCAAATGAACACGCTGATGACGCACAGGATGCCGGGCAGCAGCCAGAGGAACTGCTCCCCGCCGGTGACGTCGTGGATCTTGCGCGTGCGCGCCCGCTCGCGCGTCAGGGTGTTGTAACCGCAGTGGAGGCAGACGACGGCCTCCTCGCTTTCCATCTCGTTGGCGCAACTGGGGCAGCGCGCCGTCAGGTCGAGGTTGGTCACCCCGTAGGGGTTGGCATTCTCTTCGTCCTCCTCGGGGGGGGGGCCTGGCTTGCCCTTCGCGGGCGCCTTGGCGGCCTCCTTGTCGGGGGCGAGCTTGAATGCCTCGGCCGGCGCAGGCTCGTCCGGGCCGGCATCGGCCTTGGCGTGGAAGGTGTGCCCGCACGACTTGCAGCGGATCTTCTTGCCGACGATCTCCGGCGGCGCCTTGATCTGCTTTTCGCACTCGGGACAGGTGACGGTAATCGTGGTGGCCATGAGACAGCTTGCTCCCGCCGGGCCGGACGACTGGCTTCTCCGCAACGCGTGGCGTTCTTATAGGATAGAAACCAGCCCCCGCGCCCAGCAAGCGTTGTCTGTGCTTCGAAGGAGAAGTCGTGGCCCCGTCCTCCCCTCCCCGCCTGTTGGTTTCGCTGGCCACCTACAACGAGCGCGACAACCTGCCCTCCCTCGTGACGGAGATCTTGCAGACCGTCCCCACCGCCGAGGTGCTGGTCATCGACGACAATTCCCCCGACGGCACGGGCCGCCTCGCCGATGAGATGGCCGCTGCCGACCCGCGCATCCACGTCCTGCACCGCGCCGGGAAGCTCGGCCTGGGCACCGCTCTCCTGGCCGCCATGCGCTACGCCCAGGAACGCGCCTACGACCTGCTGCTCAACATGGACGCCGACTTCAGCCACCACCCCCGCGACTTGCCCGCTCTCCTCGCCGGGATGGACCGCTACGACGTCATGATCGGCTCGCGCTACGTTCCCGGGGGCGGCACCCTCAACTGGCCCCTGAGCCGCCGCCTCATGAGTCGCAGCGTCAACATTTTGGTGCGCGTGCTGATGCGCCTGCCCGCGCGCGACTGCAGCGGCGCCTACCGCTGCTATCGCGTCGCCAAACTCAAGGAGGCGCACCTGGAGCGCATGCTCTCGCGCGGCTACTCGTTCCAGCAGGAGGTGCTGTTCCGCTGCCGCAAGGCCGGCTTCCGCATCGGCGAAACGCCCATCGTCTTCGAGGAGCGCCGCGCCGGCCTCTCGAAGGTCAACCTGCACGAGTCGGTCCGCTCGCTCAGCATCCTCCTGTGGCTGGGCGTTCACACGTTCTTCGGGCTGGATTGAAGCGCTTCGGATGGGGTCGAGATGGAGCCGGGGCGCCCCCGTAGGGGGGGGGGGGGGGGGCTGTGGCGCCGCCCCACCAGCGCCCCCCCCGCGCGGGGGGGCTCGACCCACCCCCCGCGCCGGGGGGTGGTGGGGGCG
>JBBSEZ010000087.1:0-27059 GCA_038239195.1 Gemmatales bacterium | reverse complement strand
CGGGCGCCGCCGGGAGGGCCTTCGGGGTAGTCGAGCAGGACGACGTAGCCGGGCAGGTTGGCGCTGACGCTGCCGAGACCGTAGAGGGCCCACGAGCCGAGGCAGGGCCGCCCGCCCAGGATGCTGCCGGTGTTCATCTGGCAGACGCTGCCGACGTGGTTGAGCCCGTCGGCGTGGCAAGCGCGCAGGACCGCCAGGTCATCGACGCGCTTGGCGATCTCGGGATACCAGTCGCTCACCCACAGCCCGGACTTCCCGTGGCGGGCGAACTTGCGCTTCGAGGCCAGCAGCGGCGTGTGGGCCGTCCGCCCCATCGCGGTGACGGGCCGGCGGAAGGTGCCCGGCAGCGGCTTGCCGTGTAAGCGCGTGAGCTCCGGCTTGGGGTCGAACAGGTCGAGGTGGCTGGGCCCGCCGTCGAGGAAGCACCAGATGACGCTCTTGGCCGTCGGCTTGAAGTGCGCGGGGCGTGGCGCCAGCGGGTTGGCGGTGGTGGGCGGGGCGGCGGCACGGGCGTCCTGATCGAGCAGCGACAGCAGGGCGAGCATGCCCGCGCCGCCGCCGGCCCGGGCCAGGAAGTCGCGGCGCGAGGAGGCCAGTTCGTGATGGGGCAGGGGAGTCATGGTGCGGTTTCGCTTCCTCGTGGGACAGCTTTCCAGCCTGTCCGTGGAGAAGAAGGACAAGCGGGGACGCTTGTCCCTACGAGTCAATCGACGTACAGGAACTCGTTGGTGTTGAGCAGCGCGTGGCAGAAGTCCGCCAGCGCCGACGCGCGCGCCGCGCTCGTGTCCTTGCCGGCCTCGGCGTGGAGCTCCGCCTGGCGCTGCAAGAAGCGCAGCCCCAGGCGCATCTCCTCGGCGCCGGCCGGCCGGGCCCAGGCGGCGCGGTAGGCGTGGGCCACGGCGGCACGATCCTCGGTGCCGAATCGGGCCCGCAGCTGGTCCGCCCAGCGCACGCCGCGCCCCAGCGCGAAGTCGCCGTTTAGGAGCAGCAGGGCCTGCGGCGCCGTGGTGGTCGTGGTGCGGCGGGAGCAACTGTTGTGCAGGTCGGGCTGGTCGAAGGCGTCAAAGAGGGGGAACTTCAGGTTGCGCTTCACCAGCACGTAGACGCCGCGCCGGTGCTGGTCCTCTTCCCTCGCGTCGGGGGCCCACGCCGACTTGCTCGCGCCTTCCGGCAAGCGCGGCCGGGCGCTTGGGCCGAACATGCGCGCGTTGAGCTCGCCGGAGAGCGCCAGCGCCGCATCGCGAAACGCCTCGCCCTCCAGCCGGCGCCGGCGCGCGTGCCACAGCAAGTTGTTGCCCGGATCGACGCGCAAAGCGCGCGCGTGCCGGGCATCGCGCGGATTGACGAGCGAGCTCTGCCGGTAGGTCGAGGACGTGACCATGAGCCGATGGACGCGCTTGACGTCCCAGCCGCTCTGGACGAGCTCGACGGCGAGCCAGTCGAGCAGCTCGGGGTGGCTGGGGACCGAGCCCTGGGCGCCGAAGTCGTTGGACGTGGCGACCAGCCCGACGCCGAAGTGGTGCTGCCACAGCCGGTTGACGAAGACGCGGGCCGTGAGCGGATGGTCGGGCCGGGTCAGCCAGCGCGCCAGGGCGGCGCGCGAGCCGGTGCTGGCCGCGCCGGGCGGCAGAGACGTGTCCGCCTTCGCCTTGCCTAGGTAGGCGGGGAAGCCAACCTGCACGCGCGTCGCCGGCTTGCGCCAGTCGCCGCCGATGAGGCGGAACGTCGGCGGGGCCTCGGGCCCGACGTCCGTGACAGCCATTGCCAGCGGCAGGGGCGCGGGGCGCGGCGGCAACTTCTTTTCCAGTTCCGCATAGCGCTTCTTCTGGGCCGGGGCCAGGCGCGAGGGGGCGGCGAGCGCGGCGCGGTCCATCTGCTTCTCGGCCATGAGCGCGATCAGGCGCTGGTAGGGGGTGCGCCGCTCCCACGACGTGCGCACGGCGAGCTGGATCTCGGCGCGGAACTTGGTCAGGGCGCTCTCGCGAAGCTCCTTGCGCTTCGCCGCCAGGAGTCGTTCCATCTCCTCGCGCATCTCGCGGGTGGCAGCCTCCCACTCGGCCAGGCGCCTTGCGTGGTCGCGCCGCGCGGCGGGGCCCACGGCGGGGAGCTCGCGCGGCTGCATGGCGGCGAAGGCTGCCTGGAGCCGGAAATACTCCTTTTGGGAGATCGGATCGTACTTGTGATCGTGACAGCGCGCGCAGCCGACGGTCAGGCCGAGGAACGCGAGCCCCGTCGTGTCGGTGACGTCGTCGAGGACTTCTTGCCGGCGCTGTTCGAGGTTGGCGGCGTTGTACTCGTCGGGCCCGAGCCGGTTGAGGCCGGTCGCAATCAGGGCGTCGGGATTGTCCGGCTCCAGTTCGTCGCCGGCGAACTGCTGGCGGACAAAGCGGTCATAGGGCAGGTTGGCGTTGAAGGCGCGGATGACGTAGTCGCGGTACTTGTGCGCCGCGGGCCGTAGAGCGTCCTCCTTGAAGCCATCGGTCTCGGCGTAGCGCACCAGATCGAGCCAGTGCTGCGCCCAGCGCTCCCCGTAATGAGGTGAGGCAAGAAGGCGATCGACGACCTTTGAATAGGCGCCGGGCGAGCGGTCGGCGAGAAAGGCCTCCTGCTCTGCCATCGTCGGCAGCAGGCCGGTCAGGTCGAGCGTGACGCGCCGCAGCAGTCGCAGCCGGTCGGTGGGGGAACTGGGGACGAGCCCCTTCGCCTCCAGTTTCGCCAGGACGAACGCGTCGAGGGGATTGGCGCCCCAGGTCGTGTCTCGCACGGCCGGCAGCGCTGGTCGGCGCGGGGGCGTCGAGAAGCGCGGCGCTTCGGCGCGCACGCTCCCTCCCAGCAAGAACGCGGTCAGGGCGGCCAGAAAGGCCGTCGCAATCGGGTGGCGCATCGAGGGGGACTTCCTTGGTGGGCTCGTCGGCACGATTTGGTGATCCTACCCGATGCCCGGCTGGGCGCCAAGAACCTGGTGAGGGCTTTTTCGCCGATTGGGCAGGCTCCGGGCGAGCGAGCGGAGGCGAGCGGCGGGCTTTATGCCCGCCGGGCAGGCCCGCCGGGCAGGCCCACCGGCATAAAGCCGGCGGCTCGCGGGGGTCACCCTTGCTTCACCCCTTTCTCGGCCGCCAGGATGCCAGCCTCGGCGGGGCCGGAGCTGGGCAAGGTCGGCGCCGGTTGGGGCGGGGCGGTCGGGACGGGCCCCCACAACAACATCAGCGCCGCGAAGCCGACCAGCGGGGCCAGCGCAGCAATGATGAAGCACGGCACGTAGGACCCCTGGCCGGGGGAGTAGAACAGCTCGCCGAGGAGGCCCTTCCCCTGGACGAGTTGGCCGATCAATTCTTGCCAGCCCGCCATCGCCAGCCAGCAGCAGCAGCCGAGGACGCCGGTCACCTTGCCCTGGTGCCGCGTGGTCAGGTCCTGACTGAACGAGTAGTAGTTGGGGAAGACGCCGAGGGCGCCGAAGCCGACGACGAGCAGCAGGCACGGCAACAGCAGCCCTCTCGGCAAGAACGGGATGGCCAGGCAGAGTAGCGGCATCGCGGCGCAGCTCACGAAGACCAGGCGGCGGCTGGTGTAAACCGTCAGGCCGCGCCGGGCCAGCATCAGGGTGGCGAAACCGGCCGTCAGGGCGCCGACGTCGCTGAAAACGTAGTAGGCGGACGAGAAGAAATTGGTTTCGTTCTGCGAATGCCCCACCTTGAGGAGATACTTGGGCAGCCAGGCTCGCAAAAAGTGCCAGGTCATGTTGATCGAGATGACGAGGACGATCAGGGCGGCGAAGCGGCGCACGAACAGATCGCGCGGCAGAGACGACAGCGCGGTCTGCGCGGGGCCGTTGCTCGCGGGGGGGGCCCGGTGAGCCAGGGCGAGATCGGCGGGGCGCACGCTGCCCCACCAGAGGAACACCCACAGCATCCCGCAGGCGCCGACCACGAGAAAGGGCCTGCGCCAGGTGGAGGGGCGCGCCTCGTCGAACAGCAAGAAAATGACGAGGGGGATCAGCACGGCGCCGAGGGCGGCGCCGCTTTGCAGGATGCTGTTGCCCATCGAGCGCTCGCTCGGCGGGAGGATGCGCTGGGTGGTGCGGAGCGCGCAGGGCCAGTTGGCCGACTCCGCCAATCCGAGGAGGAAGCGAAACAGCAACAGCGAGGTGAAGCTTTGCGCCAGCCCGGAGAACAAGCCGGCGGCCGACCAGGCGATGACCGCGAGCGGGTAGACCCAAAAGACGTTCCAGCGATCGACGAGGAAGCCGAACGCGATGGCGCCCACGCAGAAGGCGAGGGCGAAGGCGACCTCGATGCGCGCGTAGCCGAGGTCGTCGAAGTCGAGGTCTTTCTGGATGGCGGTGGCGAGCAGGTTGAGAGTAAGCCGATCCATGTAGTTGATCATGGTCGCCAGCAGCAGCAGGCAGCAGGCCCACCACCTCCAGCGGCGGCCTCGGTCGGTGGAGCGCAGGTCGGGGATGGAAGACATGACGGCTCGCAGGTTGGGGGGCGGGGCGGGCACAGGGGAGTGTATCACCGCCTGACGCGCGACGCCAGCGGGCGCTCTCGTCGAAGGGCTCGCCTGAGAAAAGTTGGCCAGGGCCGCGCCGGGCTGTCGCTGTCTGTCCGCCAAGCTCCCGAAACACATCCGTTGGTGACGGTCCCGCCCGCCTCCGTGGGACCGGCTTTCCAGCCGGTCTTCCGTGCCGCCCTCTCGCGCCCCGTGGCGGGGCTGTCGGCCCTCTTGCCCCGGGAGCGCCGGGCTGGCCGCTCGTGGCCGGGCCGGGGGAATTGGCGAGGGTGAAGGAGACCACGGGAGCAACCTCGAATGCGGGACAAGAAGGGGCGCCCGAAGGAGGACGATCCCCACCATCAAGCAGGCTACCCGCAGCGCGTACGTCGTTGCGAGAGACGTTTGAGCGCCATCCCGGGCCCCTTTTGGAGTGCGTGCGATTCACCGCCGCTTTCTTTTCCCCTTTTTGTCGGAAGGCGAAAGGCCCCGAAGGCGCCCCGCCCCGCGAAGAAAAGAAAACGGCGATGAATGCGCCGTACTCCAAGACAAAGCGGGCTCCTCCTCTCCTTTGTGTCGCTCATGCGCGTCCCCCCTCACCAGAGCGATCCCCGTCCCCCTTCCGGCTCCTGCCTGCGCACTGTAACACGACGCCCCCCTCATTCAGAGCCGAGCACGCTTCCCCACGCCCGTTGCAGCGCCCGCCCCCTCGCGGTATTCTTGCTCCTGACGCGAACCGGCAGCACCGCTCGGTCCCAGGGAACCAGCGCATGAACCACTTCGGGGAAAGGGTCGCCTTCATCTGGGCCGTCGCCGACCTCATCCGCGACGCCTTCCGCCGCAGCAAGTATCCCGACGTCATCCTCCCCCTCACCGTGCTCCGCCGCATCGACTGCGTCCTCGCGCCGACCCGCCCGGCCGTCCTCGGCGCCCACGCCAGGCTCAAGGGCAAGCTCGACAACCTCGCCCCGCAGCTCCGCAGGGCGTCTGGCTTCGCCTTCTACAACACCTCCCCCTTCGACTTCGAGCGCCTCCTCGCCGACGCGCCCAACCTCGCCGCCAACCTCCGCGCCTACGTCCACAGCTTCTCCGACAACATGCGCGAGGTGCTCGAAAAGTTCGACTTCGACAACACCATCGCCAAGCTCGACGAGGCCGGCCTCCTCTTCCTCGTCCTCGAGCGCTTCAAGAACATCGACCTCCACCCCGACAAGGTCTCCAACCTCGAAATGGGCTACGTCTTCGAGGAGCTCATCCGCAAGTTCAACGAGGCGATGGACGAGAACCCCGGCGAGCACTTCACCCCCCGCGAGGTCATCCGCCTCATGGTGAACCTGCTCCTCGCCCGCGACAGCGCCGACCTCGCCCAGGGGCACGTCGTCCGCACCGTCTACGACCCCTGCTGCGGCTCCGGCGGGATGCTCACCACCGCCAAGGATCGTATCTTCGAGATCAACCCCAGCGCCGACGTCCACCTCTTCGGCCAGGAGGTCAACCCCGAGACCTTCGCCGTCTGCAAGTCCGACCTCTACCTCAAGAGCAGCGATGGCCGCGACGCCGACAACGTCAAGTTCGGCAGCACCCTCGCCAACGACCAGCACGCCGCCAAGCGCTTCGACTACCTCCTCGCCAACCCGCCCTTCGGCAAGGAGTGGAAGATGGACCAGGCCGCCGTCGAGGCCGAGGCCGAGCGCGGCGACCGCGGCCGCTTCCAGGCCGGCCTGCCCCGCATCAGCGACGGCCAGCTCCTCTTCCTCCAGCACATGCTCTCGCGCATGAAAGACGCCGACGACGGCGGGAGCCGGGTGGCCATCGTGATGAACGGCTCGCCCCTGTTCACCGGCGACGCCGGAAGCGGGGAGAGCGAGATCCGCCGCTGGGCCCTGGAGAGCGACTGGCTGGAGGCCATCGTCGCCCTGCCCGAGCAACTGTTCTACAACACCGGCATCCCCACCTACGTCTGGGTGCTGACTCGGTCACGCGACCCACTCGTAATTGCCCTCGAAGTAAGCATACCGTTCCTCGAACATCCGCTTCTGGGGCTTCAATTTCGGATCGACGGGACTGTCAAGCTTAGAGAACATTGTGTCCACAAAAGCTTTTGACCGCGGATCACTCTCGGCATGCTTCAGGATGCTCGGGTGAATCTGAAGCACTCGCTGGCTCGGATGGACCCAGATGCGATGGCTATCGAACGCGCGGTGGTGATTATCGCAGAGCGCAACTCCATTGGTGGGTTGGTCGCTCGAGCCGGGGGCACTAACGGGCAGGATGTGAGCTCCTGAGACGAGCCCCAGATTGAGTCCGCACATGGCGCATTTTTTTCCGTATGCCTCCACCACGGTCTTCGCAAATCTTGCATCCCGAATGAGCCTCGTTGCGGCGTGCCGTGCTCTCCCGGCCGAGGCATCGGTGGGGTCATCGGCCAATCCCGCGCCCACAACCGCGATTTGGATGTCTTTGGGGACAAGGTCAACCTGGCTTTGATAGAACTCGACGAAGGTGGGAAGCAATTGCGGAAAAAACGACCAGTGCAGACCGCCGTTGTTGTTGCGATAAGGATCCGCCCAGCCTGCCTGCTGGGCCTCTCTGAAAAGCCGCTCGGGAAAGAGAACTGAGAACCGAGTCAGATCGCCAAGACGAACATCTGGCTCCGCTGCCACGAGGACATTTGGCGTGTCTGTATCCCAGAGACCGATCAAGAGAGGAGTGGTGGTAGGCAGGGCCATTGCGGGACGGTTCTGCCCCGGATTCTGAAAGCGGTATTCGTAGTCCTTTCGACCCATCGAATGCACCCGCCCTACGTGCGCACTAATCCGAACTCGCCCTGTCGAGAGCTGCAAGTCGATCAAGCCAGGCCAGCCATCACGGGCATCGATTACACGGGCGACCGACGGCCCCACTAAGTCGCAGAGGGTTTGGACGAGCCGGGCACGAGACATGGCCAGATTCCTCGACGCTTAAGCTTGCAGGAGTTCGTCGATCAACTCCTTAGCCTGTAACTCTGACTCCGGCTTCAGTCGGCGCTCAAGGTGCGCTTTCTGCGAGAGAAGAGGGAACGGATACGTACAGAGGACCATTCCCGGCGCGATTGTCGGGTGCGTTTTCTGTGTGCGAATGTCGAATCGCATGCCCCGCAACTCTCCGATCAACTCGTCCAGTTCGGCATCTGTGACATTCAGCGCACTTCTAATGACGGCGCGAGCGACCGCCTGCCCGCAGTTGAGCGATTGGCCAAAAAATCGCAGGGACCGGACCAATGGGGTCGCCATTCCGCCAATGATGTCTGTGTTGATGGCAACCGTATCGCCTCGGTTGGCGTAGTGGCCGTAAACGTCGATCAGGGTAAGAAACTTCGAGTGTTTCACGAGTACGTCTTCGATCGCGTCCCAGAGAAAGAAAATGTCCTGGAGATCTGCAACACTGCCATTCGCCGTCAACTTTCGCACGACGGTCAGGCCTTCGTGAAGTCCCCCGATCTCGATCTTGATGCGCCGACGACACGCCTTGCCGGCGTTGATGCGGTTGAAGGTCAGCCCCACATCACGCTTATCGAATTCAACAGCGGCCTCGAACACACGGCCGGCCCCTTTGGCGCCGGGGTTTCGCTCCCACACCAACTTACCGAAGAAGCCATCGTAGGAAACGAAATAGGTCGAAGGCTGTCGCTTGACCGCGGGCCCCGCTGCCACGGTTCTGCCCCCGAACCTTTCATCGATGACTCGGTCCGCAACGGCCTGAAAGTGCTTGGTCCTTTCTCGCTGGCGCTGCCTGAACGTCGGAGCATAACCAAAAGCGCGGCAGGGGAAAGTCAGGCCGCCCTCCTTGTCGAGCAGTTGCTCGCGCACCGAAGTGGCGATCACCTTTGCCAGAAGTGGAGGCACCGAGTTGCCCACTTGCTCCACAACCTTGCCATAGTTTCCCACGATCGCGTAGTGGTCTGGGAACGCCTGTAGCCGCTTCAACTCCTCAAGCGTGAAGTGGCGGTTCATCCAATGAAAGGGGCCCGTGAACTTCCCCGGCTTCGCCTTGATCGTTCGGCATGGAGTATCAGGATCGACCTTGTAAAGGAAGTCGTGGAACTTTGATCGCCAGGCAAAGATTGGCTCCGGATGCCCCATCTCCCGAGTGAAGAAAGCATAGTTTAACCCGGGCGGGACCGCTGGGAGGAGGTGGCCGTACAAGCCACCCAAGTCATCGTGGGGCTTTTCCTGCGGATCCTGTAGATCGGAGATGGCCTCGCGTACGGAAACGAGCTTTCGCCCAATAGGTGAGTCCGGCCCATGTGTCGGAGCCGGGAACTCAAACTGGCCGGATCGGTAGCCAACCATGATCAATCGCTCTCGATGCTGAGGCACCCCGTAGTCCGCAGCGTCGAGTACGTCAGCCTCGAGCTGATACCCGATTGCAGAGAACGCGCGGCGGATCTCACGCCAAGGGCCGCCGTTGTTCGCACCCGAAAGCCCATAGACGTTCTCGAACACGAACACCTGAGGCTTGACGACTTCGAGGATATGGCAGTAGGCGTGAAAAAGCCTACCCCGGGCATCTGATGTGCCCAGCACGCCACCTGATCGCCTGCCGGCCGCTGAGAAGGTTTGACAGGGCGGCCCACCGATGATGCAGTCGATTCCTTGCCCAGCGTATTCCTCGGCCTTGAACTTCCGAACGTCCTCCCGCAGAATCTTGGTCCCCTTGCTGAAGACCCGCCCCGGCCCCCTATTCGCGTCCAGGGTCTTGCAATAATTCGCTTCGATCTCGACGCAAGCGACGATATCGTACCCAGCCTGATGAAATCCGATGTCCAAGCCCCCAGCACCACTGAACAGGCTCAGGGTCTTTATGGGCCCTTTTTCCAAGACCCCCATAACTGGGCCTCCCGGGGAATATCGGGTGGTGACTCTAGCGGGCTTCTACGTCAGCAGGTTGCCTATCCATCTTGCCCAGGCCAGGCGGTTTAACCACCGACTGTCGCCTGTCTTCCTGATCGAGCCCAAGAGCAGGCCCCCGTTCCTTCCAGGGCTGTTGGGAACTCACGCCTACCCTTCCCATCTTTGCCGGGGGTCGATACGATGAGACGCGAAGCGCTAGACACCATAAAAGTCGGAGCGCCTCATCGCCTCTACCGTGGCATCAACCTCCTCCTACAGGGTGGGCGCACCGGGGGCTGACCATACTTGTAACACAAGGCCCTCAAGTGGTCAAATGTATTCCTGTTCAGACGGGGTGGCTAGACCTTCGACCGGCTTGCGCCATCGAATTATCCGGCCCAGATAGCCGTTCCCGAACGCCCCGCGCGCGTTCTCGACCGCCAGTTGCAGCACACGGTGTTCTCCTTCCAGCAGTCGCTCGGCGTCGTCGAGAACATCGACACCACCTCGCGCCAACTCAGACAGGCCTTGGAGGACGGCAAGACGATCATCGTGACCACGCTCCAGAAGTTCCCCGCGATCGCGCGCCAGATGGAAGAGTTGGCCGGCGACCCCGCCCTGGAGGCCAGCGTCAAGGTGAACCAGCCCGAGAACGGGAGGCTCACGTTCGACCACGTGGCCAACGACAAGATTCAGGAGATGATCGACACGAACTTCAAGTTCTACAAGCAGATCACCGACGACGCGGAGTTCGAGAAACACTTCCTGGGCTGGCTGTTCGAGCGCTATCGTCAGGGCCCCACCGGGGAGGGCCAACCATGACACGCCCCCCGCTGCTCCTCGCCCTGGCGCTTGCCCTCGCCCTCCTCGCCAGCCCCCGCGCGCGCCCGGCGCCCGCCCCGGTCCCCACCCCGCCCGAGCGCTGGCACCTTCTCTTCAAGGGCCGCCTCGTATCCGTCCACGTCGAGCGCGCCCTCTACGAGCCGAAACCCGGGACGGCCTTCGCCCTGGCCTTTCGCGTCACCAACCTCACGCCTCGCCCCGTGAGCATCGACCTCCGCAGCCCCCGGCAGGTGCTCTCCCCAAACCAGTGGGGCGCCCTGACCAGGCCGCGCCGCGAGCTCGTCAATGAGCGGCGCACGATCCTGCCGCCCCTGGACGACAAGGCGAAGGGCTCGTTGACCGCGGCCCACCGCGCGGGGGCCTTGACCACTCTCCGCCCCGCCCAGGCCTTGACGTTCTACCGATCGTTCAATGGGCAAGGCAACAAGCAGGCGGTTCGCCGCGCCGGAGGCTCGTATCTGTTCGTGAGCGTGGCCGGTCAATTGCTCGTCACCGACGGCAAGGACGTGGAGCGCGTCAACTGCTCCTTTGGCGGCCGCGGCCGCATCGACGATACCGACGTGATCCTCCCCTGTCCGGTGCTGTGGAAGGCCCTCCCAAAAGGCGCCGTTCTCGTCGGCGAGCCCGATCGGTGACCCGAAAAAGAGCTGCGTCCCCTTTTCGCGTCAGAAGTCCGCCCCGTCCTCCTCGCGCCGCACCCGGAACGCCTTCTTGCGGCTCATCGCCCGATACGCATCTCTCAAAAGCTCCTGCTCCTCCTCCGGCGTGGGCGGGAACAGCCCGCCGAGAATCCCCTCGCCGACCTTCGTCTCGCGCAGCAGCCGCGCCTCCATCTCCGCCGTGCTCTCGACGCCGGCGCGGCGCAGGTGGAACGGCTCGAGCCCGCGCTCCTTGAGCGCCGGCGTTATCATCAGCCCGCGATGGCAGTCGAGCGGGTCCTCCTCGCCGCACATCATGGCTACCACGTAGTTCTCCACCCCGCGCTGGAGCCGATCCAGCCCGCGCGCGAACGCCCCCGTGGCGCGCGTGCGCTCGTAGTTGACGATCGCCTCGCCCTCGACTTCGTCGTACATCTCCTCGTCGCTCGGCCGGCCGCCGAGGAGGTCGCCGAGGAAGACGTACTCGATGCCGGCCTGGCGCAAGAGGGGCCCGAGTTGGGGGCCATTGAAGTGCGGCAGGCGACGGCTGAAGGGGCTGGAGCGGACGTCGGCGATGGCGGTGATGCCGGCCTGTTGCAAGAGGGCGAGGAACGGGGCGAGCTCGTGGTTGGAGTGGCCGACGCTATACACCCGGAAGGAGGAGGTTTTCATTTGCTTCGACGCCCCGCGCTGGCAACAATGACGCTATTCCATCCTACCTCGGAGGCCCAACCGTGGACATGGTTTTGCTGGACTGGACGCGCCTGGGCCGGCAGTATTGTCTGGCCGGCGTCATCGCTGTGGACGGCCACCTCCGCGTGGTGCGCCCCTTGCCCGCGCGCTCTCGCAACAGCCCGTTCCCCAACACTGGCTGGTCGCCGTTCCTCCTGGACGGGTGGGCGCGCTGGGACGTCTTCGAGCTGGTCGCCCCCGAGCCAGGCGCCGGCCTGGCCCCTCACACCGAAGACGTCTGGGTGCAGGACCTGCGCCCGCGCCGCACGTCGGCCGCGCCCGCGCAGCGCCGCACCATCTTGCAGGCCACGTTGACGCCCGCCGATCAACCGCTGTTCGGCACGGCGCTGAAGCCGACGCGCGCGGCCGCCTTTCTCGACCCCGGCACGGGCAGCCGCAGCCTGGCCGGGGCCCTGGTGCCGACCCGGCAGGTCGCCTTCAGCGCCGTCCGGCGCGAGGGGGCCGCGGAGCCCGATTTTCGCGTCCGCCTGCCGGTGCCGGGGCTGGGGGAGCGCATCTTACCCGTCAAGGACCACTTCTTGCTCCGTCAGGCGGAGCTCGCCGGCGAGGGCGAGGAGGCGCGCGTCAACGCCCTGAGTCGTGCTCTCCGGCAGATGGGCGAGCAGATCGTGGTGCGCCTGGGGCTGTCGCGCCCCTACCCGCCGGGCCGGCCCGACGCCGCCTGCTGGCTGATGGCCGATGGCTTCTTCTCCTCGAGCGATCCGCAACCGTGAGCGCTCCCATCCACGACCTGCTCGCCCACCTCTGGCAACGCCTCCACGAGGTGCGCGCAACGCTGGGGCTCCCGGCGTTGCGCGAGGCCCCCGACCGCACCTTTGCGGACGCGCTCGACTCGATGGGCCTCGTCGAGTACGTCGGCCTCCTGGGCGACGACCTCGGTGTGGCGCCCGAGTCCATCGAGGGCGCCGTCGGCCGGCGCTTCACCACCGTCGCCGCCCTCGCCGCCGCCCTCGAGTCGGCGGGCCTGCGCCCCGCGCCCGCCGCCCGCCCTGTCCCTCCACCCGCGCCCATCCCTCCGACGAGCGCCTGGCTGGCCGCCACGGCGGTTGTCCTCCCCGCCCGCCGTCAGCCGACCAGCGAGCTCGACGTGCAACTAGGCCGGCCCGCCGGCTGGCTCGAACAGCACGCCGGCATCCGCTCGCGCTACGTGTGGGAGGACGAGGCCGTTTGCGCCGGCGCCGCCACCGCCGCCCGCGCCTGCCTTGCGGAGGCACGTGTCCCCCCGTCGGACGTCGGCGCTCTGCTGGTCACGTCGGGGGCCCCGCCGCTGCTCGTCGGCCTGGGCGCCGACTTGCACGCGCGCCTCGGACTGCCCGCCCACGCGGTCCCCCTGGAGATCGGCGGCGCCTGCACCGGCTTTCTTGCCGCGCTGTGGACGGCCCGCTCGTTGCTCCCGTCCGTCGGCGCCGTCTTGCTCGTTGCCGTCGAGGCGCCCACGCGCTGGCTTGCCGTCCGCCCCGGCCCCGAGAGCGAAACCGCGGCGCTCTTCGGAGACGCCGCCGCCGCTTGCCTGCTGCGCGCCTCCCCCACCCGGGGCTCCTTCCCCCTCCTCGACGTCGTCCTCACCGCCGACGGCCACGCGGGCCATCTCCTGCGCGCCCACCTCGCAGCCACCCGCGGCGTCGAACTGGAGATGGATGGCCCCGCGCTGGCGACGCGCGCCGTCAGCGCCCTTGCCGGCACCGTCGAGGGCGTTTCCCGGCGGCATGGCCTTGTCCCGACCCAGCTCGACGCGATCGTGGTGCATGGCGGCAACGGCCGGTTACCGGCGCTCGTCGCCCGTCAGCTCGGCGTGCCCGGCGAGCGCGTCTGGAGCGAAACGGCTAACACGGGCAACCTCGGCTCGGCCTCGCTGCCCGTCGCCTGGGCCGCCCACCCTACGCCGTCGGGGCCGTTTGCGTGGTCCGCCGTCGGCGCCGGCCTGCTGTGGGGCGCTGCCCTCTTCGGCAAGGCCCATTGGGGCTGACACGGTCGAGGGGCTTTGCTATCACCCCCCCACGTGTCCGAATCGCCTCGGAACTCGTGGAGGGCAATTCCTTGAAACGACCCACCCCCTGCCTGGCACTCGTCGGGCTGCTCCTGTTCCTGGGGGCCGGCACCTGCCGGGCCTGTGACGCGACCGCCCCGGCCGCCTGCGCCAGCAAGCCGTGCTGCTGCGAGAAGAAATGCAAGTGCGATCCGTGCAAGTGCGAATCGGCCAGCGCCGACGGCCCCACCCTCGGCGGCGCCCTCGTGGGCCAGCTCGTGGGCTTGTTCCTGAGAGAGGTCGTCGGAGAGGGTTGCGTGCAGACCGACGCGCCCGACGCGACGCTGCCCTCGCCCGAGTGCCTGGTTCGCCCGCCGCAGTACGTGCCGCTCTCGCTGTCGTGCGAACTGGCGTCGCAGGACTGCGCCTCCGCCAGCGCCGGGCCCGGCGGCATGCCCGAGCCGCTGCCGTTACCGATGCCGATCGCGTGCCAGCCCGGCCTGCCTTGTGGCATGCCGATGCAGATGACCGGTGGCCCTTTCCCGGGCCCCAAACAGTACGCCGTGAAGGTTCGCCTCCTCGGCCACGGTTGCGGCAAGGGCGAGCCGTGCGCGACCGTCAAGGTCTACGAGGGCGAGGGCGCCGAGATCACCTACGCCCGCGCCGGCAACGCCAACGCGAAGCCGACCGCGCAGACGATCCAGATGTCCGTCCGCCACGGCAGCCCCGGCCAGGCGCTGGTCCATCTCAAGGAAGGAACACCCGGGCAACTGTTCGTGTCGCAGCACAAGGTCGCGCTGGACAGGCCGACGCGCCTGAAGTTGCCCTGCCCTCCAGGCGCCCGCGAGCCGCGCCTCGCCGAGGTGATGGTGCATGAGATGGCGCAGTTCGCCTCGGCCCCCTGCTGTCCCCCCGGGATGATCTGCGGGCCGTACGGTTGCCCGATGCAGGCCATGCCTCCCATGATGGCCCAGACCGTGCCAGGCATGCCGATGCCGTACGGATCGGCGCCCCCGATGATGCCCTCGATGCACCTGATCGCCCTTCCGGCGACGTCGGCGGTCGCGAAGAGCTCCGCCGAGTTCCTCCTCGTCAAGCACGAGGGCAAGTCGCGCGTCGAGATGAAGAGCGGCGATGGTCGTTGCGTCCGCGTGCTTCGCATGGAGATGCAGGCGCCCGGGGCCGGGCCGTTCAAGCTCTGCGCCGGCAAGAAGCAGCTCCACGTCTCGGGCCGGCAGTGGAAGGCGACGGCCGACAGCGCCTGCATGGGCGCCGATGGCAAGCTCGTCCTCACCGGCCACGTCAAGCTGGTCTCCGCCAACGTCGGCGTGTGCGCCTCGGTCAAGGCCGAGCGCGTCTGCGTGCAACTCCGCGATGGCCGGGTCGAGATGGTGCTGGACAAGAAGGCCAACTGACGACCGCGTTCTTTCCAACGAGCCGGGGGGCACTTGCTTCCCGGCTCGTTCCCTTGCGCGCTCTCACAGCAAGCTATAGCTCCACCCCACCGGCCGGCCGTCGCGGTAGGGCATGACGCCGTGGAACTGGCGCCGGTCGCCGGCAAACACCAGGGGGAGGAAGTGCCGGTCGCCCTCCCAGAGGGGGAGCGCGAGGATGCGCTCCGTTTCGACCCATTCGAGGTCGCCTTCGGGGTTGGCGGCGTGCGGCTCGCCCGCGAAGCGGTCGATGCGGAACACGAAGCCGAACCAGTCTTCCCCGCCCTTGCCGAAGCCCGGCCAGCTAATCGTGCCGCGCAACGCCAGCTCCACGCACTCCAGCCCGCTCTCCTCGCGCACCTCGCGGCGCAGCCCCGCCACCACGTCCTCGTCCCGCTCGAGCTTGCCCCCCAGGCCGTTGTACTTGCCGTGGTGGGCGTCGTCCGGCCGGCGGTTGCGATGGACCATCAACGCGCGCCGACCGTCTGGAGACAGCACGTAGCCAAGGGTAGCGAGGATGGGCACGTAGGGCATGGCGGGGCTCAGTCTCCTTGCCCGACGCGGTCGAAGAATCGCGTGTTGAAATAGAGCTCCTGCTCGCCGACAGGGCGCAGGATCGGCTCGAGGGCGCCAGCGTGCGCCCGGGCGTCGGCCTCCTCGCAAACGAGCGGTTGGTAGGGCAGCCCCGGCAGGCGGGGGCAGGCCAGCAGCTCGAACGGGCCAACGGTGGCGCGCAGCCAGCACCCTTCGGGGAACAGGACCACCTCGACGCCAACGGCCCCTTCGCGCAGCCCGCGGTAGATCGCCTGGGCGGTGGCGCTCGCCTCGTCGTGGGCAAGATCGCGAAAGTCGGCGCCGCCGGCGTCGCGCACCAGCACCAGGTCCCAGGGCAGGGCCCGCGGCCGCAGGATCACAAAGGTGCGCCGGCTCGGCGGCACCAGGATGCCCAGCGCGCCCGGCCCGGCCCGGTCGGCCTCGACGCGGCGAAAAGCGGCCATTGCTCTCCCTCGCCCTCACGTTCTGGCCACGATGTGCCCATGGCCCTTTCGGTCAGTATAGCAAGGCGAGAGCTGCGGGGGACGTTCCTCCCTCACCCCAGCTTCAACGGATCGGGCGCCTCGCTGAGCCGCACCTGGGAGAAGCGCTGCCCGGTCGAGTCGTAGAACAGGATGCGCCCCTCCTCGCCGGCCCACACGGCATACGCCTTGACGTGGCGGGGCCCTTGCACCTGAAAGAACAGCCCGCACGAACGGCCCGAGCGCTTGATGATCGCCTGATGCAGCGGCGACTGGGCCGGGTCGAGTTGATCGTGCTGGCACAGTACGGCCCGCACGTGGTCGCGCAGCGCGTCCACCGTGGGCAGAGAAAAGACGGCATCCATGACAGGTCGGCAAGCCTCGTAGGATGGGGCGAGATTGCGGGGCGCTCGTCGCCAAGCCGCAAGCGGAAGAGCGCCGGGGCCCGCCGCTTGCGGCTTGGCGTTCGGCGCTCTCGGTGGTATATCGGCCGGGCGACGGCCCAGGCTGCACCCCGCGGGCACGAACGGCCTCACCAGTCGCAGGTTTGCCTCAGCGCCTCGTACACGACGACGGCGACCGAGTTGGCGAGGTTGAGGCTGCGGACTTTGCCGGTTGGCATGGGAATGACGAGAGCGCGCTCGCCGTGCCGCGCCACCACCTCGGGGGGCAGCCCGCTCGATTCGTTGCCGAACAGCAACACGTCGCCGGGCCGGTAGCGCACGCGCGTATAAGGCACGGCCGCGTGGGCGCTGAAGCAGAACGCCCGGCCCTCGGGGGCCAGCGCCTCCAGCTCCGCCAGGCTGGCGTGGAGCACGAGCTCCACGTCGGCCCAGTGGTCGAGCCCGGCGCGGCGCACGGAACGGTCGTCGAGCTGGAAGCCGAGTTTGCCGACGAGGTGGAGCGTGGCGCCCGCACCGACGCACAGCCGGCCGATGTTGCCCGTGTTGGGCGGTATCTCCGGCTCCCACAGCGCCACGTGAAACATTTTCGACCGCCTCTCTCCGCTTTTGATCTGGTCGCCCGAGCCCCTCTGGTCGATGATAGGAAGTGAGACGTTGGGCGAGAGGAAAGGACCACTGCATGTTTGACCGTCGCGCCTGGCGCCTGGACCTCTCCGCGGGCATGCTGTTGTGCGTCGGCTTGCTGGTCGCCCTCGCCGTTTTCAGCCACGACCCCGCCGACCTGCCCGGCGCGGCCTATCCGCCGCGCCCCGCCCCGCACAACGTCCTCGGCGCCCCCGGCGCCAGCCTGGCCGACGCGCTCGTCGCGGCCCTGGGCGTCGCCGTCTTCGTCTGGCTGGGCGCGTGGTTCGTGCTGGTGCTCCTGCTCTTCCTGCGCCGCTCCTGGCTGGCCTGGTCGCTGCGCCTGGCCGGGTGGCTGCTCCTCGTGCCAGCCTCCGCCGTCCTCGCCGAGCGCGCCGGCCCTTCCTATTCCCACCTCTTCCCCGCGGGGGGCGGGGCCCTGGGCGCCTGGCTCAGCCTCTGGATCGGCGAGTCCATCACCCCGAACGGGCAGGCCCTGCTCCTCGGCGCCGCCCTCGTCGTTGGCCTCGCCCTCACCGCCGACCTCCTCTTGAAGCGCCTCTTGAGCGCTGCCAACTTTTTTCGGTCGGTGACCTGGGCCCTGGTGCGAGCCTGCGCCTCGGCGGCGCTGCGCCTGGCGCGCGGCCTCCGCCGCCTGGTGCCCGAGAGGCCGCCCGCGCCCTTGCCCATCGTGCCCTTCAGCGAGTTGCGGCCCGAAGCGGCGGAGATCCGGCCCGACGCGCTGGCCCCCAACGGCATCCGCAGCGCCGAGCGCGTTCCCATCAACCACCACGCCGGTTCGCCCCCTTCGGGCGAGCACGAGCCCAACCTGATGCCGGAAGCCCCCGCCCTCGGGCCGGGCGCGGGGCTCTACTCCGAGCGCTCGCGCTTCGCCGACTTCGAGCTGCCGCCGCTTACCTTGCTGGAGGACGCCACGCCGATCGCCCTGGCCGAGCAGGAGCAGCAGCTGCGCGAGCGCGCCGTCCTCCTGGAGAAGACGTTTACCGACTTCGGCATCAACGTGCGCGTCGTCGGCATCAATACCGGGCCCGTCATCACGCAATACGAAATCGCCCTGGAGACGGGGCTGCGCCTGCACAAGGTCACGCGCCTGGCCGACGACGTGGCGCTCAACCTCAAGGTGCCGAGCGTGCGCATGGTGGCGCCGATCCCCGGCAAGAACACCATCGGCATCGAGGTGCCCAACGAGCTGCGCGCCGACGTGCGGCTCAAGGAAGTGATGCTCGCCGCCGGGCCGAAACTGGCCAAGATGAAGGTCCCGCTGTTCCTCGGCAAGGACAGCGAGGGCCGGCCGCTGCTGTCCGACCTCGCCGACATGCCCCACCTGCTCATCGCCGGCACCACGGGCACGGGCAAGTCGGTCTGCATGAACGCGGTCGTCTTGAGCATGCTCATGACGCGCCGGCCCGACGAGGTCAAGATGGTCATGATCGACCCCAAGGTGGTCGAGCTGGCCCTCTACGAACGCATCCCCCACCTGTTGCACCCCGTCGTCGGCGACATGAAAAAGGCCTCCGCCGTGCTGTCGTGGGCCGTGGACAAGATGGAGGAGCGCTACGACTTGCTGCGCCGCGCCCGCGTCCGCAACATCGCCTCCTACAACGACCTCGAGCCCAAGGAGATCATCCGCCGCGTCGCCCCCGCCGACGAGGAGGAGCGCAGGCAAGTCCCCGAGCGCATGCCCTACATCGTGATCTTCGTGGACGAGATGGCCGACCTCATCTTGCAGATGAAGAAAGAGGTCGAGGGCCACATCATCCGCCTGTCCCAGAAGTCGCGCGCCGCCGGCATCCACCTCGTCGTCGCCACGCAAAAGCCGACCGTGGACGTCATCACGGGCCTCATCAAGTCGAACCTGCCCGCGCGCATCTGCTTCAAGGTGTCGCAAAAGTCGGACAGCCGCGTGGTCCTCGACGAGATGGGCGCCGACAAGCTCCTCGGCAAGGGCGATTTGCTGTTCATGCCGCCCGGGACCAGCGCGTTGGTGCGTGCCCAGGGGACGTTCGTGAGCAACGAGGAGGTCGAGCGCGTGGTGGGGCACCTCGAGTGCGACCCGTGCTACGCCGCCGAACTCATGCAGCTGCCGGTGGGCGACGAGGAGGCCGTCGTGGGCAGCTTGCAAGACCGGCTGCGGGCCCGCGACAAGCTCTACGAGCAGGCCGTGGAGGTGGTCGTGCGCGAAGGCCGCGGGAGCGTGTCGCTGTTGCAGCGCTCCCTGGGCATCGGCTACGGCCGGGCGTCGCGCATGATCGACTGGATGTCGGAGGACGGCATCGTCGGCACCTACAAGGGCAGCAACGCCCGCGAGGTGCTCTATACGCCCGAACAATGGGCGGTGGTGCGCAACGGCGGGGCCGAGACGGCCATCGCCGAAGGGCGGTAGCCGCACCGGAACGGCCTCCGTGTCGTTCCCTACAAAGTGCTCTCTTCGGGCACGGGGCGTTGCTTCCCCTGCGGCCCTTACCTCCTCTCCTGTCGCCCCGGCTGGACGGAGATGCGCTCGTCCCAGCTCTTTTCGAGTTGCTTGCGCACTCTCGGGCTCACGTCGTTCTGATTCAGGTAGAGCTTCGTCAGCTTCTGCAAGTGCGGCGACGCCGTCAGCGCCCGCGCCCCGGCGTCGCCGATCGCGTTGACGAACAGCATGAGCTGGCGCAGGCTCGCCAGGTTGGGCGATTCGGCCAGCGCCTGGGCCCCCGCGTTGCCGATCTCGTTGCCGCCGAGGTAGAGCTCCTTCAACCGCTTCACGTGTGGCGACCGCGCCAGGGCCCGGGCGCCGTCGTCGCCGACCTGGTTGGCCGACAGGTCGAGGACGGTCAGGTTGGCGAGGTGCGGCGATAGGGCGAGCGCCTGCGCCCCGCTGGCGGTGAGCTTGTTGTTGGCCAGGTCGAGCCGAGTCAGGTTGGCGAGGTGAGCGCAGCCGGCCAGGGCGAGGGCCCCCTTGTCGCCGAGCTCGTTGCCGTTGAGGTCGAGGCGCGTCAATTGCGCCAGCGTGTCGGAGGCGAGCAGCGCCTTCAGGCGCTTGCCGGCGTCGGCGAGCTTGAGCTGCCGCAGGGGGGTGGCGGCCTGGGCCTTCCGGCCCAGGCGCAGCCACGTCGTCGCCGAGGTCGAGACGCCCTCGACGAAGCCGCGCACGAGCTTCAGCTCCGCCTTGCCCGACCCGAGGCGCGTCTTCCACGCCGCCTGCTGCTTGGCGAGTTGATAGCCCTCCTGGCGGCGCAACTCGTCCGCCTCGTCGGCGTCGGGGGCCAGGTGCAGGCGCCGCACCTGCGCGCGGATGAAGCCGGCGCGCTCGGCGTCGTCGTGCTCCTCGAGCCAGTCGGCGAAAACGAGGCGCGGCGCGTCGTCGTCGGGGTGGGCGAGGACGTCGGACAGAAAGGCTTCTTCGGTGCTCATGACGTCCCTTCTCCCTTCGGCCCGTCGAAGCGGGCCAGGATGCCCTCAATCGAATTGGCGTGCGCGATCCATGAAGCGGGCCCGTAACCTCCCGAAAGGACCATCGCCAGGGGGATGCCGCGCGACCGCACTTCCGTTATCGTGTAAAGGTCGCGCTCGGCCATCTCGGCGGGCGTCAGTTGCAGCGACGACAGCGGGTCGGCGGCCAGCACGTCGGAGCCGGCGTTGTAGACGACGAGCCCCGGCCGCCAGCGCTCCAGCGCCGCCGGCAGGTGCTCGCGCAGCGCCGCCAGGTAGGATTGCCCGCCCAGGAAGGGCGGGAGCGGCACGGGCTGGTCCTCGGCGACCTTGGGGCGCGGGTAGATGCGCTCCTCGAACAGGTCGAGCGTCCGCACCCAGCCCCAGGGCCTCACCGCGTCGGCGGTGCCATCGCCCTGATGGGCGTCGGTGTCCACCACCAGGGCCGACGTCACCAGCCCCTCGCGGTGGAGCAGGGCCAGCGCCAGCGGCACGTCCGCGTAGACGCAGAACCCCCCACCCCGGGCCCCGCTGGCGTGATGGAAGCCGCCGCCCAGGTTGATCGCCAGCCCCTTCTTCAGCGCCAGCCGGCAGGCGAGGACGGTCCCCCCGGCCGCCCGGCGCATCGGCCGCAGCACGCGCCAGTGGGTGAAGCAAACCGGGACCAGCAGGACGATCGGCACTTCGAGGATGCGCGCCAGCACCATTCGGCGCCGCAGCGAGCGGAGGTAGTCCGGCGTGTGGGCCGCGAGCAGTTCAGAGCGCGTGGGGGCCAGCGGCACGACGAAGTCGGCGGGCTTGCGCAGGCCCTGCCGGACGAGCTCGTCGTGAATGCGGCGGTACTTGACGCTGTCGAACGGGTGCAGGCGCTCCAGCCGGCAGGCCGTGACGTTGTAGGCGTGGCTGTAGACGAGGGGGACCATTCGGCGACCTCGCAGCGCTCAGAACCGACACGTGCCCGCCCCAAAGCGCCGTTCGAGGATCGCCTTTGTCCGCGTCGTCAGCCCGCGGCCGCAGCGCAGGTAGAGCGCCTGCAAGCGGCGCAGGTGGGGGGAGCCCGCCAGCGTTCGCAGCGCCGACGAGGACAGGTCGTTGTAATCGAGGTCGAGGTGGGTCAGGGCCGAGAGGCGCGGCGAGCAGGCCAGCGCCCGGGCGCCCGGCGCTCCGAGCCGGTTGCGCCCCAGGTAGAGGCGCGTCGGCGCCAAGTTCCCCTTGGCCAGGGCGGCGGCGCCCGCGTCGCCAGCGTGATTGAAGCCCAGCCACAGCGCGCGCAGGCTTTGACCGTGGGGCGAGCGTGCCAGGGCCTCGGTGCCGGCCGTGCCGACGTTGTTGAAGGCGAGGTCGAGCCCGGTCAACTTTCCGAGCAGGGGCGAGCTCGCCAGGGCCACCGCCCCCGCGTCGGTGAGGGAGTTGGCGTTGAGGTGGAGGGTGCGCAACTCGGGCCAGGGCAGGGCGAGCAGCGGGGCCAGCCCCTCGGCGCCGAGGTTGTTCGACCCGAGGTCGAGCGTCGCGAGGCGCGGGAAGTTGTCGGCGACGAAGAGGGCGTGGGCCGCCCCGCCGGGCAGCGTGCGCAGCCGCAGGGAGCGCAGCCCCGTCAGGTGGGGGGAGGCCAGCAGCGTCGTCAGCCCGGCAAGGTTGCTCACCGGATAGCTCAGGTCGAGCCCGTGCAGCCGGCCGAGCAAAGGGCAGTCGGCGACGGTCTCTGCCTGGTCGCCCGCCACGAGAAGTTCGAGGTTGCGGATCGGGGCAAGGCGAAACACTTCCTCGCCGTCGCGCAACAGGCCCTCCGCGTCGAGGCGCACGCGCTCCACGAAGCCGCGCCGAAACTCGCACCCCCGCACCAGGCCCCGCAAGGGGGACGACCACTCCTTGCCGTGCCGCGCCAGGAGCTCGCGCTCGCGCGCCAGCGCCCGGGCGAGCGCGACGCCCTGAAAGGCTCCCGCGGCGAGGTCGCACTGGAGCCGAACGAGCTCGGCGCGAGCGGGCTCGTCCTGCTCCTCGAGCCAGTCGGCGTAGATCAGCCGGAGCGCATCGTCGTCGGGCTCGTCGAGGATGGTCTCCAGGAAGGCGTCGGCGTACGCGGCCAGCATGGTTGGCGGCCCTCCGTGCGGGGCGAGCTCTGCCGGCATTCTAGCGACCCGCCGGCCGCGCCGGAAGCGTCACCTGGGTAAGATCGTCGGCGACTTGGACGTCGCCGTGCGACGCCGACGCCTCGGCCTGGAAGGCCTCGCGGTGGTCGTAGCGCTGCGAGAAGTGCGTCAGGGCCAGCCGGCGGGCGCCCTGGCGCGCCGCCAGCGCCGCGGCCTGGCCGGCGGTCATGTGGAAATGGTCGTGGGCCTCGCGCTCCTCGCTTTGCAGGTAGGTGGACTCGCAGACGAGCAAATCGACCCCGCGGGCCAGCTCCTCGGCGCCAGCGCAGGGGCGAGTGTCCATGACCAGCGCGAACGCCTGCCCCGGCCGGTGTTCGCTCACATCGTCGAGGCGCACGGCGCGACCGGCGACCTCGACCTGCCCGGCCCGCAGCAAGGCGCCCACGGCGGGGCCGCGCACGCCGGCTGCTTCGAGTCGGTCCGGCAGCATGCGCCGGCCGTCTTCCTCCTGAAGGCGATACCCCTGACAGTCGATGCCGTGCTCCAGGGCCCGCGCCAGGAAGCGCACCTTCCCGGCCCGACAAACTTCGATCTCCGCCCCGGCTTGCCCGCTCACCGGGCGCGGGACGAGCGTGGCCGTCTCGTGGAACGAGGAGGCGTGGCGCAAGCGCTCGAAGTACGCCTGCCCGCTGGCGGGGTAGATCACCTCGACGGGATGGCCGACGCGATCGAGCGACAGCCGCTGAACGATGCCGGCAAGGCCGAGGCAGTGGTCGCCGTGGAAGTGGGTGATGCAGACGTGCGTGATCTGCGTGGCGCGGACGCCGGCGAGCGTCATCTGCCGCTGGGTGCCCTCGCCGGGGTCGAAGAGGACGCCGAGGTCGTCCCACTGGAGGAATAGCGCGTTGTGGTTGCGCTGGCGCGTGGGCACCTGGCTGGCAGTGCCGAGGAACGTGACCGTGCGCGTGGACATCGCTGTCTCCCTCCCGCCTCTCAAGACACGAGTTGCTCCTCGAACCGGGCTCGGAACTGGTCCCACTCGCGCGGGCTGACGCGGCAGTTGGTCATCGCCAACCAGGCGAGCCGCGGAAAGCGCCCGGCGAGCAAGTCGGCCTCGATCATCCGGAGGGGCAGGCCCGCCGCGCACACGTTCAGCTCGCGCAACCGCCGCGCCCAGGGCGCGGCGGCGAGCGCCCGCGCGGCCGCCGCGCCGAGCGTGTTCGCGCTGAGATCGAGGGAGCGGAGGCGGGCCAGGCCCGGCGCCTCCGCCAGGGCTTGCACGGCCTCGGCGTTCAGGCCGGCGCTGCCCAGCCCGAGGTGAACCAAGGCCGTCAGGTGGGGCGATCCGATCAGCTCGCGCACGTTGGTCAGCCCGACGAAGTTTCCCGACAGGTCGAGGGCCCGCAGGCCGGCCATCCCGGCCGACTTCGCCAGGGCGCGGAGGCCGGGCCCGCCGGCCTGGTTGCCGCTCAGGTCGAGCGCGGTCAGGTGCGTCAGGTGAGGCGACGCCGCCAGGTCGCGCGCCCCCCGGTCGCGCAACCGGTTGCCGCGCAACTTGAGCGAGCGCAGCCCGGCGAGGTGGGGGGAGTGGGCCAGCGCCCGGGCCCCCTCCGGGCCGAGGCCGTTGTTGGACAGGTCGAGCTCGGTCAAGCCGGCCAGCCGCGGGCTGCTCGCCACGACCTCCGCCCCGGCCTCCCCGAGCCGGCACTCGTCGAGGTTCAACGAGGTCAAGCGATCCCAGGCGGGCGACTCCAGCAGGGCGGCCAGTTCGCGGTCGAGCGACCGCCCTGGCCAGAGCAACAGCCGGCGCAAATCGACGTCGAGCGTGCGCAAGCGCGGCATGCCCGTCGCCGCGAAGAAGGCTTGCGCCCCGGGCCTCGTCAGGTTGGTGTCACGCACCTTCAACACGCGCAACCGTTCCGCCCTGGCCTCTGCCAGCAGGCCCCCTGCCCGGTCGCCCAGCGCGTTGTTGCCGCTCAGGTCGAGCTCGGTGAGCCTGGCCAGCAGCCCGGACTGGACCAGTGTCTGGACGGCGGGGCCTTCGATGCCGTGCCCGGCCAGGCTCAACCGCTCGAGGCGCCCCAGGTAGGGCGAGCCGAGCAGCTCCTGCACGGCCCGGTCGTTCAGGTGGCCGCCCCGCCAGTGCGGCAGGGTGGCCGGGCCGCCGCCCGACAGGTCGAGCGCTTCGTGCCAGCTCAGGTGAGGACTTGGCGCCAGGCGCGACAGGTCGAGCGCTTCGAGCCAGTTCAGATGGGGGCATTGTGCCAGGCCAGCCATGTCGCGCGGCTCGACGACCAGGCGCAGGTCGCGCAGCGGCGCCACCGCGAAGAGACGGTCGCCGCGTTCGAGGAACGCGCCGGCGCGGGCCGTGGCCTGCTCGACGAAGCCGCGACGCCACTCCCACGCCAGGGCCAGCTCGCGCAGAGGCGCCGACCACTCCTTTTCGTGCTCGGCCAGCAGGTCGTCGGCCTCGTCTTCGAGAGCGGCGCGAGCGGGATCATCCTCGGGCAAGGCCGCCAGGCGCACCTGGGCGCGGATCAGGGCGGCGCGCTCCGGCCGATCGTGGTCTTCGAGCCAGTCGGCATAGATGAGGCGCGGCCCATCGTCGTCGGGCTCGTCCTGGATCGCCTGCAGAAAGGCCCGGTCGTGGTCCATGATCGTCCTTCCGTGAGTGGGCGTTCTCCCTCCCATCCTACGCGGGCCCGCTCGGCGATAGAAGAGGCACCGCTCAGCGCCGAGGGGCCTGACGGGCTCAACCGCCCAGGGTGCCGCGAAACGCGCCCTTCAATTCGCGGGCCGTGGCGAGCGGCACCCGATTCCCCGCCAGGTACAGCGCCGTGAGTTGCCGGAACAGCGGCGACTCGGCGAGGGGCCGCGCCCCGGCCTCGCCGATCTGGTTGTGGCCGAGGTTGAGGGCGGTCAAGCTGCGCAAGTGCGGCGATTCGGCGAGGGCGCGGGCGCCCTCGTCGCCGATCCGGTTGGTGCCGAGGTTGAGGGCGAGCAGCCCGCTCACGTGGGGGGAGCGCGCGAGGGCTTGCACCGCGCCGTCGTCCAGTTCGCAGGCGCTCAGGTTGAGCGCGGAGAGCCCCGCCAGCCCGGGCCAGCGAACGAGGGCCTCCACGCCGGCCTGCCCCAGCTTGTTCCAGCTCAGGTCGAACTGGCGCAAGGCGCTGCCGGTCATGGCGGCAAGCACGTCCATGCCGTCGGGGCCGATCTTGTTGTAGCTGACGTCGAGCGAGGTCAGCCGGGGCAGGAGGTCGGCGAGCGCGCCCAGGCCGGCGTCGCCGAGACGGTTGGTGCGCAGATTGAGCGCGGTGAGCCGAGGCAGGCGCGACGATTCGGCGAGGGCGCGGGCGCCGCTCGGGCCGATCCGATTGGAGCGCAGGTCGAGGCGGCCGAGGCGCCCCACGTGAAGGGAGCGGGATAGCACTCGGGTGCCGCGGTCGCCGACCTGGTTGTTGCGCAGGGAAAGGCTCTCGACCGCGTCGAGCAGAGGGCACTCGGCGAGCAGCGCGACGGGCTCGCCGGAAAGATCGTTGTTGTCCAGCTCGAGCGCCGTCAGCCGAGGGACGTGCGGCCCGCGGACGAACTGCCCGACCTGCTCCCCCTTCAACGCGCCCCCCCACAGTGCTAACGCGGTGAGCGCGGCGAGCCGGGGAGAACGAATGAGAGCCAGTTCTTCCGCCGACGTCGGGCCGGCAAGTTCCAGCCGGGCGAGGTTGTCGAGGGGCGCCGAGCGGAGAAACTCCGCCAGCGCGTCGTTGGGGTTGCGCTGGCCACCCGTCAACGACAGGGTCGTCAGGTGCGGCACCCAGGGGGCCTGCGCGAAGGAAGACCAGGGCAGGGCGTTCCGAAGGAGGCGCAGGATGCGCAGCTGCGGCAGTGGGCGCGCCTGCTCCAGGGCCAGGGGGGAGCTCTCGGGAGGCATCCAGCCCAGTCGGGCGACGTCGATTTCGCGAAGGCGATCCAGGAGCGGGGCCCTGGCCAGTTCGCTCAGGCGCACCTCGCCATCGCCGCTCTCCAGCCGCAAAGCGCGCACGGGGGCCAGGCGAAAGAACGCCTCCCCCTGCCGGATGAATTGCTCGGGCGTCAGCGCGATCCGCTCCACGAAGCCGCGACGGAACTCCCACCCAGCCAGCATCCCGATCGCCCGCAGCGGCGCCACCCACTCCGTCTCGTGGGCCAGCAGCAAGGCGCGCTCGTGCTCCTCCAGTTGGGCCCGCCGCAGGTCGTCGGGCGGCAGGTCGGTCAGGGCGAACTGCACGCGGATCAGGTCGGCGCGGGCCGACGCCGCCGGCGTGCCCTGCTCTTCCAGCCAGTCGGCGTAGACGAGCCGCGGCACGTCGTCCTCCGGCGCTTCCACGATCGCCTGGAGAAAAGCTTGTTCCTGATCCATCGGGCGGCCTCCTGCGGGCGCCTCTCACGGAGGCGCCCGCAGGGAATTGTATCAGGGACGGGCGCCGAGCGCGAAACGACAAGCAAGAGGGGTGCGCGCGCCCTCTCT
>JBBSEZ010000086.1:0-27125 GCA_038239195.1 Gemmatales bacterium | reverse complement strand
GACTCGGCCCACCCTACAGGCTGTCCCTCCTCACGCCAGCAACCCATACGCCCGGAGCGTGGCGGCGATGCGCTTCTCGCCCGCCTCGTCGATCGCGCACATCGGCAGCCGCAGTTCGCCGGTATCGCGGCCGAGCAACTTCATCGCGGCCTTGAGCGGGATGGGGTTGGTGGCGGCAGAGAGCAGGTCGCGCGACAGGGCGAACAGCTTGCGGTGCATGGCCAGCGCCTCGGCCGTCTTACCGGCGTCGTAGGCGGAGACGAGCGCCTTGAGGTCGCGCGGCACGATGTTGCCCACGACCGAGACCACGCCGCGCCCGCCCACGCTCATCAGCGGCAGCGTCAGGCTGTCGTCGCCCGATAGGATGGTGATGTTGCACAGCGAGGCCACGTGCGAGGCCTGGTCGAGCGAGCCCGTCGCCTCCTTGACGGCGACGATGCTGGGTAGCTCCGCCAGCCGGGCGATGGTCTCGGGGAGGATGTTGGACGCGGTGCGGCCGGGGATGTTGTAGAGGACAATGGGCAGATCGCAGGCCTCGGCGACGGCGGCGAAGTGGCGGTAGTAGCCCTCCTGGGTCGGCTTGTTGTAGTAGGGGCCGACCATGAGGGCGCCGTCGGCGCCGGCCTTCCTGGCGGCGCGCGTCAGGCGGATGGCCTCGCGGGTGCTGTTGGAGCCGGTGCCGGCCATCACCTTGATGCGGCCCGCTGCCTGCTCGCAAACGGCGGCGATGACGCGCTCGTGTTCCTCGTGGTCGAGGGTCGGGCACTCGCCGGTGGTGCCGGCCGGCGCCAGGCCATCGGTGCCCTGCTCGACGTGCCAGTCCACCAGCCGGCGCAGGGCGGCGAAATCGACGTCGCCATTGCGGAAGGGCGTGATGAGCGCCACCGTCACCCCGGCGAACTGTTCTCCCTTGGTCCTCGTCATGGCTGCCTCTTTCCGGCGGTTGTCAGGATGCGCGGGGCGCCTCGTCTTGCTTTTTGTACAATAGAAGGCAAGAAGGGAAAGGAACGAGCGAATAGCTACGTGGCGGGAGGCGCGGGTTGGCGAGCGTGAGGGACGGGCGATGAAACTCGAACGGATCATCTACGACGTCGAAGCGCGCCTGGTCGATCTGGGCCACCGGGCCCTGGGCGGCGGCCCGCGCGAGGCGCTGCGCGAGGAGATGGAAGAGCTGCAAGCCGAGATGGCCCGGCGTCGCTCCGCCCTTCAGCGGGCCGAGGAAGAGCGTGAAGCAGTGCGCGCCCGGCTGCATGAAAACGAAAGCGCGGTCTCCCTGTTGCCGTCTCAGGTCGAGAGCAGCGTACGCCGCGACAAGGCCTCGCAGGCCATGCGCCAGGCCGTGGAGTTGGAGCGTCGGCGCGAGGAACTGGCGCGCGATCGCGCCGCCCTGCCGCGGCTGGACCAGACGTGCTGGAGCCTGCAGTTTCACCTCCGCCTGCTCCAGCGCCGCTGGAATCGCTTGCGGATCGGCGTCGAGGCCCCGAAAGGCTGAGCCGGTAAGACCGCATGATCGGGCGAGCCTTCGCGATCGTCTGCTACCTGCTCGCCCTTGTCGGGGCCGGCGCCTTCGCCTGCTTCGTCCTGTTGCTCGGCGACGACGTCCTTCCACCACGCCCCTTCCTGATCCCGTGGCCCTGGGCGCTCGTCCTCAACCTCGCCTGGCTTTTGCTCTTCGCCCTCCAGCACAGTGGAATGGCTCGCGAGGTGGCCAAGCGGAGTTGGCTCGTCCCCGCTCATCTGGCGCGCTCCGTCTACGCTGCCCTTTCGGGGTTGCTGCTCGTGGCCCTCGTTCTCGTGTGGCAACCGCTGCCCGGCCCGCCTCTCTGGAGCGGGCCGGGGTGGCTCGTCGTCGTCCCCTTCGGCGCTGGGATCGGTCTGGCGCTCATCAATGCGCGCCACGACCACGCCGAGCTGTTCGGCCTGCGCCAGGCGTGGGCTGAGGATCGGCCCGCGCCCCCGGAGCGCCTGGTGGTCATCGGGCCTTACCGCCACCTGCGCCATCCGTTGATGGCCTGCCTGCTGGCGTTCCTGTGGGCACAGCCTGTCATGTCCCCCACGCTGGCGCTGCTGGCGGGCGGGCTGACGGCCTACGTTCTGCTCGGCACCGTGCTGGAGGAACGCGATCTGCTGCGGCGCTTTCATCCCGAGTATGCCGCCTACCGCCGGCGCGTGCCGGCACTCGTCCCGTGGCGCCTGCCCTTCTCCCGAGGCCTTCCCGATGATTGAGCCGATCTCGCTGGCGCCGGTGCGTGCCGTCGTCTTCGACGCCGTGGGCACGCTGCTCCACCCAGAGCCTCCGGTCGGTGCCGTCTACCACGCGGTCGGGGCGCGGCACGGGAGCCGGCTGCCCCGCGAGGTCGTTCGGGCAAGGTTTCACGCCGCCTTCGCGCGCCAGGAGGAAGCAGACCGGGCGGCGGGCCTGCGCACCGACGAGGCGCGCGAACTGGCGCGCTGGCGCGCCATCGTGGCCGAGGTCTTCGACGACGTGCGCGATCTCGAAGGGTGCTTTCAGGAGCTCTACGCGCACTTCGCGAGCCCGGGTTCCTGGCGCTGCGCCGCCGGGTCGGGGGGCGCCTTGCGCGCCCTGGCCGGGCGCGGCCTCCGGGTGGGGATTGCCTCGAACTTCGACGCTCGGCTGCACGGGCTGGTTGCAGGGCTGGAAGAGCTGGCGAGCGTGCGTCACGTCGTCGTCAGTTCGGAGGTCGGCTGGCGCAAGCCGTCGCCGCGCTTCTTCGAGGCCGTCTGCCGGCAGGTGGGGCTGGCCGCGCCCGAGGTGCTGCTCGTGGGCGACGACTTCGAGAACGACTACGCCGGCGCCACCGCCGCGGGAATGGGAGCGCTCTTGCTCGGCGCGGAAGCCCGCGAGGTGCCGGAAGCGCGGCGGCTGGCGAGCCTGAACGACCTCGTAGGACAGGCGGCTCGCCTGTCCAAACTTCCCCTCGCGTGACGCCCACTCCCTGGCCAGACAGGCGAGCCGCCTGTCCTACGGTCTGGCGGCGCGGTACAACGAACAGTCCTCTCGAAGGCGCAAAGGAGACAACATGAGACGGTTCGCGGCGGGGTGTGCCCTGGTGGCTGCGGTGGTGGCGGTGGGCGGAGCGCGGGCGGAGAAGTTGACGCTCGTGCAGGGCACGCAGGGGGCCAAGATCGGCGCCTGGGAGGTGCAGACGGGAGGGCTCGTGCTGCCCGAGGGGGCTGCGGGGTGCGCCTTCGGCACGGTCCGCAAGGGGACGCCGGCGCAGCAGTTCTCCTACTTCGTGGTCCTCAAGCACGGCTATGGCCCCTGCTCCAAGACCGACAGCTCGGAAGAAGTGGGCACCGAGAACAAGCTGGCCAACACCAAACAGGTTGTCGGAGTCAACGGCCACAAGTTGACCGTCGCCTACCAGATCGAGTTCGACGCGCGGGCGAAGATGGTGCTGCGCGAGACGATCACCGTCA
Source organism: Gemmatales bacterium (assembly GCA_038239195.1). Classification (GTDB taxonomy): domain Bacteria; phylum Planctomycetota; class Planctomycetia; order Gemmatales; family Gemmataceae; genus JBBSEZ01. Next base: position 23,684 of record JBBSEZ010000086.1, on the reverse strand, counting down.
ACGGCAAGGCGGTGGATGCCGCCAAGGGGCGCGTGCTGCTCGTGGACCTGACGGTCACTCCGCCAAAGTGGGAGCAGAAGAACGTCGAGCTGCCGCCCCTCGGTGCGACGGCGCCGACCGAGAAGAAGGCGGCGGAGGCGCTGGGCCGCAAGACGTTGGAGGCCCTGGCCAAGCAAGACAAGGGCGTGCGCGCCTTCATTGGCGCGGCGAAGGAATAGGCCCAACCCAGGGATCGACGACGAGGGCGAAGTCGGGCAGCAAGCGCGATGTGTAGGTGCCGCGATAGGGGACGTCGATGGGTCGCTGCCAGCGCTGGCCGCGCCGGCGGTGGACCGTCAGCGCAGGCTCGTCGGCGTTGGGGCGCGGGTCGAGTATCCAGTATTCGCGGATCGACGGCACTTGCAGGTAGAGGTCGAGGTTGCGCACCAGGTCCTTCTCCGCGGTATCCTCGGAGATGATCTCGACGACGAGGACTGGGCTGAAATCTTGCCAGCGGCGCTCGCGCAGCGGCAGGTTGTGCGGGAAGTCGCGGTAGGCGACCAGATCGGGCTCGGGCGCCGTCATTTCGTCCTGCTCGGGAAGGAAGACACGCGCCGGGCCCGTGATGAGGTTGATGACCTCCGGGTGCTGCTCCACGTACCGTTCGAGACACCGCTCCAGCCATTTGCGGAGTTGGTCGTGTGGGAAGTTCGGGAGCGGAGACACGTCAAGCCTCCCGCGAATGAGTTCGTAGCGGTAGCCCTTCTGGGCGCTGGCCGACTCCAGCTCTTCGAGCGTCAATCGCCGTCCGTGGTCCTGCGGCGTCAGGTGTAGCATCGTTTTCATCGTATGCCCTCCTCGGTCTCCGTCGCCCGTGCCGGATTGTACCCTGCGGGCGGGGCCGTTCACCAGCCCTCGCCGGTCGGGCGCTGGGAATAAAAGCCGCGCGGGAGCATCGTGAACGTTAGGCCGAGGCGGTCAACGGCGCCTTGACGCGCCGGATCGCCCGTCCTTTCCCTCTCGGCAACGATCCTATCGAGGAAGCGGGCCAGTCGCGGTCCGCTGATGCGCCAGGCCGTCCGCCGCAAGGCCGTCCAGCCGCGCCTCGCCGCCCACTTCGGCCGCCGGCTCGAGCAGTTGAAGGACAGCCTCGCCCGGGTCGATCTGCGCGTGACGATCGCGTGGAACACCGACGCGACCGACGTGGGCCTGTGGGTGTTCGAGCCGGATGGCACCAAGGTCTTCTACCAGGCGCGCCGGAGCAAGAGCGCGGGCGAACTGTCCCAGGACATGACGCAGGGCTACCGGCCGGAGCGCTACCAGATCGCCAAGGCGCCCAAGGGCGAGCATCGCGTCGTCGTCCTCTACTACAGCCCCAACCCCAACCTGCTCGGGTGCGAGACGCACGTCGAGGTCGTGGTGCAGCGCAAAGCCGGCAGCCCTGACGAACGGGTCGAGCGGCATACCGTGATCCTGCGCAAGGTCAACGATCGGAGAGGCGTGTAAGGTCAAGTTCTGAGCGCGGCGCGCCCGAAACGGCAAGCAAGCGAGGGCCTTCCCGGGATGGGATGGCCCTTCTTGCTTGCCATTTCGCGCGGGACGGCCCCGGCGCGAGAAATACTGCTCCACGAGGGGGGCGAGGTGCTAGAATCGTGGAAGCGTTGTTCTCACAGCATAAGTTTCCTACGGCCCCCTCATCGCCTGGCGCGACGGCAAGGGCGCTCTGCCACCCCGCCCCGTCGTCCCGTTCTTCGGGGACCGTTCCTGCGTTCCGTTCGGGTTGTCTCATCGAGGCGTCCGGGCGACCGAAGGGGAGGGAAGATGCCGGCGCCGGCAACGACCGAGGAGCTCCTGGACCTGGTGAAGCGAAGCGATCAGGTGGACCTCTCCCGCCTGGCTGCCTTCCTGTCCTCGCGGCAGCGGGGTGAGGGCCTGCCGCCCGAGCCGCGCGCCCTGGCGTCCCTGATGGTGCGCGAGGGGCTGCTGACCAAGTTTCAGGCGGAGCAACTCCTCCAGGGGAAGTACCGCGGGTTCGCCATCGGCGGCTACCGCATCCTCGAAAAACTGGGCTCGGGCGGCTCCGGCACGGTCTACCTCGCCGAGCACGAGGTGATGCGGCGGCGCGTGGCCCTCAAGGTCCTGCCGGCCGACTACGCCAGCGAGCCCGGGGTGCTGGCGCGCTTTCAGCGCGAGGCCCAGGCCGGGGCCGCGCTCGATCACCCCAACATCGTCCGCGCCTACGATTTTCGCAACGAAGGCACGCTCCATTTCCTGGTGATGGAGCACGTGGACGGGGCGAGCTTGCAGGAATTGCTGTCCCGCCAGGGCCCTCTGCCGGTCGGTCAGGCGTGCGACTACGTCCGGCAGGCGGCGCTGGGCTTGCAGCACGCCCACGAGGCGAACCTGGTTCACCGGGACGTCAAGCCGGCCAACTTGCTGGTGGACCGGGCCGGGACGGTGAAGGTGCTCGACCTGGGCCTGGCGCGGTTCTCGCCCCGCGGGGAGGAATCGCTCACCCAGAAGTTCGACGAGAACGCGGTGATGGGCACGGCGGATTACCTCGCGCCCGAGCAGGCCCTGAACATGCACGACGTGGACATCCGCGTCGACGTCTACAGCCTTGGGGCCACCCTCTACGCGCTGCTGGCCGGGGCGCCGCCTTTCCACGCCGGGACGGTGACGCAAAAGTTGCTCTGGCATCAGATGCGCGAGCCGAAGCCGTTGCGCTCGATCCGCCCCGATGTGCCCGCGGAACTGGAGGCAGTCATCAAGCGGATGATGGCCAAGGCGCCGGAAGACCGCTACGAGGCGCCCTGGGACGTGGCCGAGGCCCTCCTGCCCTGGTCCGAAGGGCCGTTCCCACCGGACCTGCCCGATCGGCCAGGCGGCACGGGCAGTTCGGTCGTGCTGGCGGGGAGCTCGACGCGCGTGCCGGAGCGCACGCCGTCGCCCACCAGCGCGGCGATGCGCACGGCGCGCGGGCTGGCCAGCGTTCCGCACCGGGAGCCTGCCCCCGAGCCGGAAGTGTCTCCGAGGGGCGTGGCGCGCCGGCCGCTGGCCCGGGAGCCTTTCCATCTCTGGCTGGCGTTCCTGGGCGGTGGGGCAGTCCTCCTCGTGCTCCTGGCGACGGCGGGAGTCGGTTTCTTCCTGTGGCGGGCGGCCCACTCGGCAAGGCCCCAGGTGGCGGCCACCGTGAAGCCGCCGGAGGAACCGGACCAGCCCCCGGCGCTGGACGCCCAGGCCGCGTTCGAGTTGCCTGACGAGCCAGGGGAACTGTTTCGCCTCGACGGGCACCGGGGTGCGGTGCTGAGCGTCGCCTACTCCCCGTTCGGCTCCTACGTTCTGTCGGCGAGCGAGGACAAGACGGTGCGGCTGTGGGACCTGAAGAACCGCGCCCTGCGCGCGGAGGTCCCCGGCCACGCGGACCAGGTCACGTCCGTGGCGTTCTCGCGCGACGGGCGGCGAGCCTTGACGAGCAGCCTGGACAGGACGATCCGCGTGTGGGAGCTCCCGGGGGGGTTGCAGCAATTCTCGCTCGGGGGCGACGGCGCTCCCCTCTGGCAGGCCGTCTACTCGCAAGACGAGCGCGAAGTGCTCTCCGGCAGCGCCGATGGCACTCTCCGGCTGTGGGACGTTCCCGCGCGCAAGCCCTTGCGTTCTTTCCTCGGCCACGGCAAGGGCAAGGAAGCGCGCTGCGTGGCGTTCGCGCCGATGCCGCGCCGGCAGGCGCTCTCCGGCGGCACCGACAACCTGCTGCGCCTGTGGGACGTCAACAGCGGCAACCAGGTCCGCTCCTTCGTCGGGCACACGGCGACGGTGACGAGCGTGGTTTTCTTGGCGGACGGCCGGCGCGCGATCTCGGCCTCGCAGGACGGGACGCTGCGGCTCTGGGAACTGGACAGCGGCAAGCAGCTGAAGACCTACCCCGGACACCAGGGGCCCGTGTGGGCCGTCGCAGTCTCACGCGATGGCAGGCGAGCCCTGAGCGGGGGCGAAGACCGTACCGTGCGCCTGTGGGACGTCGATGGCGGCCGGGCGCTCCTCCAGACGCACAGCAAACACACTGGCCCCGTCACCAGCGTCGCCTTCGGGCCCGACGGGCGCCACGGCGCCTCCGGCGGGCGAGACAAGACGGTCCGCATCTGGAGCTTCGGGCCGTAGGAGGCGGTGAAGAGAGGGTGACCTTGCGGGAGGGGTGGGGCCAGATTACCGGGAGCGCTGCTCGTGGGACAGGCAGCCTGCCTGTCCGGCCTGGGGGTGAGCTTCACGCCTGGGTGAGTTTGGACAGGCTGGCAGCTGTCCCACGGGGGCGCTCCCGAAACTCTTGCCGCACCCGCGGGAGGCCCGCTCACTTTTTCCCTTGCCATCTCGTACCTGTTCCGCGCACAATGATGGAAAGAACTCTCCTCGTCTGCCACGGTCTCGCGCTGCTTCTCTTCCGGCGCGAGGTTCTCGTTCATCCGTTCTTTTCGAGGGCCAGTCTAATGTCTCGTCCGTCTCGATCCTCCGCGCGGTCGGCGTTCACGCTGATCGAACTGCTGGTGGTGATCGCCATCATTGCCATCCTCATCGGCCTCTTGCTCCCCGCCGTCCAGAAGGTGCGCGCGGCCGCCGCACGCATGTCGTGCAGCAACAACCTCAAGCAGATCGGCATCGCCACGCACAACCTCAGTGGGGCCCTCAACGCCTTGCCGCCGGTCGCTTCTCCCGATGGCTGGACGCCCACGACCCGGGCCGCAACGCCGTATAACGGGGCGCCGTACACTTACTTCGCCTGGCTGTTGCCCTACATCGAGCAAGACAACGTCTTCAAGGCGATGACCAAGGGGCCCGTCCCGCCAGGGGGTTACTGCGGGGGGCAGTACGCCGTCCCGATCAAGACCTACCTTTGTCCTTCCGATTCGTCGCAAACCAACGGGCTCAGCCAGACGACCGCCGGCGGGGCGAACGGCTTCGCCGTCGGTAACTACACCGCCAACTACCTCGTGTTCGGCAACCCGGGCGCCTCGGGCGATTACTACTGCGTCCAGGGCAGCAACACCTTGACGAGCTCCATCCCGGATGGGCTGTCGAACACCGTCTTTTTCGGAGAGGCTTACGGGTCGTGTGGATCGACGGGGAGCCCGGGCTCGGCGACGGCCTCACTGTGGGCCGATTCGACGCTGCCGTGGCGCCCGATCATGTGCCACAACAGCCCGGACAAGAGCGTCGCGCCGGGCTACGCTCCTTGCCGCCTGTTCCAGGTGCAGCCCCGGGCCTTCGACACCTGCGACCCCAGTCGGGGTCAGTCGTCGCACACGGGTGGGATGATGGTGGGCCTGGGCGACGGCAGCGTGCGCTTCGTCCAGGCCGGCGTCAGCCCCACCACGTGGGCCAGCGCCTGCGACCCGCGCGACGGTGCCGTGCCCGGAAACGATTGGTGAGCGGAGGGGCCCCCATGTTCCGAAGCGCCGGCGCCTCGCGCCTCTCCGCTTTGCTTCCCTTGCTCTGCCTGGTTGCCTTTGCCGGCTGCCGGGCCAGCAAGTCCCTGCCGAAGACCTACCCCGTGCGCGGGAAGGCCTACACCGCGACAGGAGAGGCCCTCTCGGGTGGGGTGGTCCATTTCCGCTCGGAAAGCCACCCCGACCTGACGATCACAGGGGCGATTCAGTCGGACGGCACATATTCACTCAAGACCGCCCGGGACAGCAAGCAAACGGAGGGCGCCCCCGAGGGCACCTACCAGGTCACGATCGTGCCTCTCATCACGACGGGGCACGGCGGGACGCCAGCCATCCTGCTCCAGGCCCCCGTAACCGTGGCGACCCGGGACAACCAACTCGACCTGCGCCCCGGGCCGTGACGGTCCTCCGATCAGGCGGAGGGGGAACGCCTCCTTCGCTGCGCGGGCCCATTGTTGTGCCTTCCCTCGCGGGATCCTCTTGTTTCCGTGTCCTCTCGCTCGGCCTGTGCCAGGCGCCTCACGGAGGAGCCAGCAGGTCCCGAATGACCCGGCAGGGGCTCCCGGCTGCGAGCACCCCGTCGGGCACGTCGCGCGTCACCACGGAGCCCGCGCCGATCACCGACCGCGAACCGATCCGCACCCCGGGGCAGAGGATCGCCCCGCCGCCGATCCACGTGTCGGAACCGATCTCGATCGGCCGGGCGAGCTCCAGCCCGGTCCGCCTCTCGACGTGGCTCAGCGGGTGCGTCGCGGTGTAGATCTGAACGGCGGGGCCGAACAGGACGTTGCTCCCGATCCGCACCGGCGCCGGGTCCAGCACGACACAGTTGAAGTTGAAGTAGACCTTGCTTCCCAGCGCGATGTTGCTGCCGTAATCGCAGGAGAATGGCGGCTCGATCCAGGTGCCTTCGCCGACGGCCCCGAACAACTCCCGGAGGAGGCTCGCCCGCTTCTCCCCCTCGTCGTCGCGAGAATCGTTGAGCGCTTTGAGGAGCTCGCGGGCGCGACGGCGCTCGCGGGCGAGCTGAGCGTCGCGCGCGTCGTAGAGCTCTCCGGCCAACATCTTTTCCTTCTCGGTGCGCATCGAAGGCCCCGCATCCTGGATGTTTGTTTCGCCAGTCCGGCGCCCGTCGGGCAGCCCGACGGGCCTTTCAGGAGGTGGAGGAGGCAGGCCGGTGGCCTAGCAGTTCCCGGCCGCGCTGCTCGATCCCGTGCGGGACGGCCCCCGCCAGCATGGCCAGCATCCAGGGGAGGGCGACCTCGACACGCACCTGCCGATCCTCGACGAATGCCTTGCCCGTGACGGTTTGGCCCGCAGCGCTCACCGAGAAGTCGAGGTTGTCGCCCGACCAGGTCTGGTGGATGGTGGCGGCGAGCGCGCCGAACTGCTGCTGGGCCCGCCCCAGTTCTGCCTGGAGGCGCCGCTTGACCTCGGCGCGCGTCAACTGATGGGGGACGTTGAGGGTGAGGACGTTGGACATGGCTTGCGCTCCCGAAGCTCCCGTCGGGGCGCGAGTGGTTTCGCGAGCAGCGCCCTCTTCCTTGATAGGGGATGGCGGGGGACGTTCGCAAGGGCGGGAGGAGCTCGCCGCCTCAATCTTCCTCCGGCAGCGGCGTCGCCTCGCCCTCCGGCAGATAGAGGATGCGCGCGCACGATTTGCACTTCACGTACATCTCCTGCTGAAGATCGTGATAGCTCTGCGTCGTGATCTCGGTGTGGCAGGCCGTGCAGGTGCGGTCGCGCACCACCGACAGAGCGTCCGGGCCCTTCGACCCCACCAGGCGGTTGTAGTCGTGGCGGACGTCGGCGGGTATCTGCGGCTCGACCTCCTTCAACTTGCGCTGCGCTTCGGCAAGCTGGGCCGCCAGTTCTCCCTTGCGCCCCGCCGTCTGCTGCTCGTATTTCGCCAGTTCTTCGCGCGCCAGCTTGACGGCCTTCTCCAGCTCCGGCAACTGCGCCGCGCGCTGATCGCCCTCCTCCATGCCCTGTAGCGCCTCGTCCTCGAGCCGCCGGCACTCGGTCTTGGCGTGGCCGATCTCCAGTTGCAGCGCGTCGTACTCCTTCTTCGCGGTCACCTCGTTGAGCTGCTGCTGGTAGCGCTTGATCTGGGCCAGGTGGTCCTTGATCTCGCCTTCTTTCTTCAGCACGCTCACCTTGATCTTCTTGACGCCTTCCTGGCCCTCGTGCAGTTGCTGCTCCTGCCGGGCGACCTTGGCTTGCTGCGCCTTGAGCTGGCGCGGGATGCGATCGATCTGCTCCTGCAAGTCGTGCGCGTGCTGGCGGAGGCGGTGGATCTCGCGGAAGAGCACGGCGGGACCGGACATGACAGCCTCCAGGGAATTTGCGAACCACAAAGGCACCGGGGACACAGCGAAGACAGAAGAGACCGTCTTCGCTGTGTCCCCTGGCGGCCTTGCGGCGCGCGGTCGGCGCTCTCGGGCGACCGGCAGGAAAAAGCGTTCCTGTAGGACGGCTCAGGAGAGCCGTCCTACAGGAAAACAAGCCCTGCCGCTCGCCTTACCTCTTCGTGCCGTCGAGGAAGCCCTCGAGCTGGCGGCTGCGCACCGGGTGCTGCAGCTTGCGCACGGCCTTGGCCTCGATCTGACGCACGCGCTCGCGCGTCACCTTGAAGATTCGGCCCACCTCTTCCAGCGTGTAGGTGTAGCCGTCGCCCAGGCCGTAGCGCAACTTGATGATCTCGCGCTCGCGGTAGGTCAGCGTCTTGAGGACCTGATCGATCTTGTCCTTCAGCATCTCCTGCGTGGCCGCCTGCACTGGCGATTCCGCCGTGTCGTCCTCGATGAAGTCGCCGAAGTAGCTGTCCTCGCTCTCGCCCACCGGACGGTCCAGGCTGATCGGGTGCCGGCTGATCTTCATCACCCGGCGCGTCTCCTCGATGGTGATCCCCGCCGCCTTCGCCGTCTCCTCGACCGTCGGGTCGCGGCCAAGCTCCTGGAGCAGCTTCTTCGAGACGTTGCGCAACTTGCTCATCGTCTCGATCATGTGGACCGGGATGCGGATGGTCCGCGCCTGGTCGGCGATGGCCCGCGTGATCGCCTGGCGAATCCACCACGTCGCGTACGTGCTGAACTTGTAGCCGCGACGATACTCGTACTTGTCCACCGCCCGCATCAGCCCGGTGTTCCCCTCCTGGATCAGGTCGAGGAAGCTCAGCCCGCGGTTGCGATACTTCTTGGCGATCGACACCACGAGCCGCAGGTTTCCGCCCGACAGGTCGCGCTTGGCCTGCTCGTACTCCGCGAAGCGCTTGCGCACCACCTCGACGCGCTTGCGCAGGGTGAGGGGCTCTTCGAGGGTGAGCAGCATGTAGTCGTGCAGCTCCTTCTCGAAGTTGGCCCGGTCTTCCTTGGCGCAGCGGTTGCCCTTGAGCTGCTCGATCTGCACCTCGAGCTCGTCCATCCGCACCGACATCTGCTCCAGCTTCTTCATCAGCGGCTGGACCTTCTGCGTGCGGATCGACAGTTCCTCGACCAGCGTCACCGCTTTGCGACGGCGAACGCGGAGCGATCGCCTCATCCGGCGCTTTTCTTCCTCGTCGGTGCGCGGGTCGATGAGCTGGGCGAACTCCTCCTGGTTCTGCTCCATGAGGTGTTCGAGGGTGCGGAGGTTGTGGGGCATCCGCGCCATGATCTTGTCTTTTTCGAGGTTCTCCGTGAGCGAGACCTTGACCGTGCGGTCGAAGGGCAGGTCGCCGGAGTGGACGCGCTTGAGCGTCTCGACCACCTGGTTGAGGGCCCCGTCGCACTCGAGCACTTTGCGGCGGAAGCGCTTGCGGGTCACCTCGATCTTCTTGGCCAGCGCGATCTCCTGCTCGCGCTTGAGCAGCGGGATCTCGCCCATCTGGGTGAGGTACATGCGCACGGGGTCGTCGATGCGCCGGGTGTCCTCGTCGTCGATGAAGCTGAGGTCGAGCTCGGCGCGCACCTCGTCATCGACGGCGCCGGCGTGCTCGCGTTCCTCGACCTCTGCTTCGTCGATGAGCTCGATCCCCTGATCTTCCAGCAAGATGAGGAGCTGGTCGATCTTCTCGGGGTTGGCGTCATCGTCGGGGAGATGGTCGTTGACCTGACCGTAGGTCAGGTAGCCCTTTTCCTTGCCCGAGTCGAGCAAAGTTTTCAGGCTTTCTTCAGTCTTTTCCATCAAGCCCTCCTCGCCTCATGACCTGACGCTCAAACGGCCCCGGGCAGGGAGGGGTTGTCCCCCCAGCCGGGCGACGGGGAAGCGTCAGGGCCAAGCTCGCTGGTTCGGTTCTGCAGCCGCCGGAGCAGGTCCAACGCCGCGGTATGGTCCGCGGCTTGGAGCTGGTTGCGGAGCTCCTGTTTGACGGGGCGGGCGCGGCGCTCCTGGAAGCGAACCAGAAGCTGACGCAGCCAGGCAGGTCGGTCCGGGTTGGAAAGGCCAACGTCCTGCATCTCCAGGGCCTTCTCCGCCAGGCGCGGGTTGTCCAGGCGGCCGCGGAGAAGATCGAGCGTGGGGGGGGCCCCCTCTGCGTGCAGTGCGTACAGGCCTTCGAGCAACTTCCGCAGCCCCGGATGATGAACCTCGTCCGGTTTCACGGCCGCGGCCGCCGTCGCTACCAACTCGGGATCGCCCAGCAACACCTCGAGCAACTCGCGCTCCTCGGGGGTGGCCGGGGCCTGCCCGGGCGTTGTGCCCTCGAAAGGCCTCCCTTTCGCGGTGCTACCGGGGTGGGCCGGCTCGCGGCCCCTCTCGCGGCCTCTTCGCGCTGCGCGCATTTCGGTGAGGCGTGCCCATACGGTCTCCTCCTTGAGAGCCAGGCGTTGAGCGATCCGGTTGACGATCAGTTGCATCTTGACGGCCCCGGCCTGCCCCGGCATGGGGGAGGCCAGCGCGATGACGCCCAGGACCGCGTCCACGGCCTGGCGCCTTCCTTCCACGGTGTCGGAGCCTTCCGCCCTCAACACCTGCTCGAGCTTGAAATCGAGCGCATCGACGGGCGACTCGAGCGCCCGCCGGAACGGCTCGGGGCCTTGTTGCACCAGCAGGTCGCACGGGTCGAGGCCGGCCGGCAGCGTGGCGATCGACAGGGCGACCTCGTGGCTGGCGAAGATCTCCAGCGCGCGATCGACGCCGGTGGCGCCGCCGGCGTCGGCGTCGAAGACCAGCACCACGCGCGGGGCAAAACGCCGCAATTGCTGGACGTGGCGCGCGTTTAGCGCCGTGCCCATCGTCGCGACAACCTGGCCCACGCCCATCTGGTGCGCCATCAGCACGTCCGTGTAACCTTCGACCACGGCGAGGTAACCCACCTTGGTGGCAGCGAGCCGCGCCTGGTCGATCCCGTACAGTTGCTCGCTCTTGGTAAAGAGCGGGGTGTCGCATGAGTTATAATACTTGGGGCCTCGCGAGGATAGGGGAGATGTGGGCAAGATGCGTCCGCCGAGGCCCACCGTCCGACCATGCACGTCTCGGATCGGAAATTGCGCCCGCTCCCGAAACCGATCGTAGTAGCCGCCTTGCTCCTTGCGCGGGGCGATGAGCCCGACCGCTTCGAGGACGTCGAGCGGGACGTTGCTGGCCTCGGCCTGGCGCACCAACCAGTCGCCGCTGCCCGGCGCGAAGCCCAGCCCGTACTTGCGGACGGTCTCGCCCTTGAGGCCGCGCTCCCCGAGGTAGCGCCGCGCGTCCTCGGCGAGGGGAGCGTCGAGCAGGCACTCGTGGTACTGCTGCGTGGCCCAGCGCATGACGTCGAGCATCAGGGCTCGCCGCACGCCTTGCGGGTTGCCCTCGTCCTTCGACTTGTCGAGCACGATGCCGGCCCGGCGGGCCAAAAGCTCAAGGGCCTCGAGGAACCCGACGCGCTCGTGTTCTTGAACGAAACTGATGACGTCGCCGTATTTACCGCAGGACCAGCAGCGATAGCGCTGCCGGCGAGGATCGACGTCGAAGGAGGGGCGGTGGTCGTCGTGGAAGGGACAGAGGCCCTTGTACGTCGGCCCCGCCGGGCTCAACGCAAGATACCCACCCACGACGTCGACGATGTCGTTGGCTTGCTTGACCTGATTGACCCGGTCGTCTGCCAAGGGCCACCCGTCAGTAGGAGCCAATCGGCGATCCGATTTTCTGGAGAAAAGGCGATGTGCCTTCGATCTCCAGAGTGGGTGCGGCAACGTCCCGCTAAGCCTCGAGCGGCGGTCCCCAGCGCAATTCCGCTTGCGGCTTGGCGAGAGCGCCTCTGGAAATCGGGCCCACCCCGCGGTGCGATGACGCCCTCGCGCCGCGCCTTGGCCCTTTGCGTAAGTTCTGTCGTAAGAGCGGCTTAGTCCCAGATTGCCCCTGCACGCATGAGAAATTATAGCCACGTGCTGAAAATCAGTCAAGCTGGGCAAACGCCGGGGCCCCGCGCGCTCCCTTGACCTATCTCGTTAGGTGATCGTCAGTTAACGCCAATCCTTGCCTTCTCACCCTTCGCACGGCAGAAACGCCCCGCCGCGCGCATCGGGAAGAAACGGGCATGGCGAGCGAGCGGCACGCTTTATTCCCGCCGTGCCGACCGCAGCGGAGACAGGGAACGACCGCGCCGGTTGCGCGGCGCCTGGCTCGTGCGCCATTTTGCCCGGATTGCGCTGAACCGAGGTCCGGCGCCGTGCCGATGAAGTATGCAGTCGGGTGAATTGTTGGTTTTGGTGACGAAAGGAGACAGCGATGGCATCGTCACGCACCCCGAGCGGGCGCGAAGGTTGGCAGCGCGCGCAGCGGGCCGCGCGCTACCTGGTCGCCGGCGGCTTCTTGCTGGCGTTGGTGGCCCCCGCCCTGGCGGCGCCGTCTGCTTCCGACATGCTCAAGCGCGAGCTCCAGCCGAAGCAGGACGGCGTCCCTTGCACGGTGCCGACCGCCGACGAGCTGAAAGGATGCACCGTCGAGCTGGTCAAGGGAACGTCGGGCGGCAGCGGCTGGATCTTGAAGGACGCGGCGGGCAATCCGCTGCGGCGCTTCTTCGACAGCAACGGCGACAACCGCATCGACGTGTGGTCGTACTACAAGAACGGCGTCGAGGTCTACCGCGAGCAGGACAGCACGTTCGGCGGCAAGGCCGACAACTACCGCTGGATGAACGCCGGCGGGTCGAAGTGGGGCGTCGATCAGGACCGCGACGGCACCATCGACTCCTGGAAGACGATCTCGCCCGAAGAAGTGAGCCGCGAGGTCTTCCGCGCGCTGGTCAAGCGCGACGTGCGCCGCTTCCAGGCGCTGCTCATCAACGACGCCGAGGTCAAGGCGCTCGCCCTGCCCGCCGCCGAGGCGGAGCGCATCGGCAAGCTGCGCCTGGGCTCCGCCGCGCGGTTCCAGGCGACCGTGGCGAAGATGACCAAGCTCGACGAGAAGGCCAAGTGGATCCACCTCGAGACGAGCGTCCCGCAGACAACCCCCGCCGAGCAGACGGGCGGTCGCGTGGACGTCGTCAAGCACCCCCGCGGCAGCGCGCTGATTGCTCTGTCCGATGGCGGGAACGACTGGGTGCAGACGGGCGAGATGATTCAGGTCGGGCAAGCGTGGCGGTTGATCGACGCCCCCGTCTCGGGCGCGGCCATCCCCGAGCCCCGCGGAGGGACCGGCGCCCTGGCGGACGTCGGCACCGACCCGCGCGTGCAGAAGCTGATCGAGCAGCTCAGCACGCTGGACAAAAACGGGCCGACCGAGACGACCGGCGCGCCCGTGGTGAAACACCAGTTGGCCCGCGCCGACTTGCTCGAGCAGGTGGTCGGCGTGGTCCCGCCAGCGCAGCGCGAGCCGTTCATCCGCCAGGTGGCCGACAGCCTGAGCACCGCCGCCCAGGCCGGCACCAAGCTGGACGCCCCGGCGTTCAAGCGCCTGGCCAGCCTGGAGAAGCAGCTCGTCAAGCACGTGCCGGGGGCCAACTTGACCGCCTACGTCGCCTTCCGGAACATGCAGGCCGATTACTCGGTGCGGATCGCGACGGAGGAGTTCAAGAAGGTCCAGCAGGAGTGGCTGGGGAAGCTCGGCCAGTTCGTGACGACCTATCCGAAGGGCGAGGACGCGCCGGACGCCTTGCTCCAGGCCGGCCTGGTCAGCGAGTTCCTCGACAAGGACGTCGATGCCAAGAACTGGTACGCGAAGCTGGGCAAGGCGTTTCCCGACAAGCCGCAGGCCGTCAAGGCCCAGGGGGCCATCCGCCGCTTGGAGCTGGAGGGCAAGGCGCTCGGCCTGGCCGGCGCGAAGCTGGACGACGCGAGCGCGAGCTTCGACGTCGAGTCGGTCAAGGGCAAGGTGGCGATCGTCTACTACTGGGCGAGCTGGAACGGCAGCTGCGCCGCCGACTTCGCCAAGCTCAAGGCGGTCCTGACGGCCAACCCGAGCACGGTCGCGCTGGTGTCGGTCAACCTCGACACCAAGCTCGCCGACGCGAAGGAGTTTTTGGCCCGCAGCCCCGCCCCCGGCACGCACCTTCACCAGCCCGGCGGGCTGGAGGGCAAGCTGGCGACCGACTACGGCATCATGGTGCTGCCGAACATCTTCCTCGTCGGCAAGGACGGCAAGGTCGCCAGCCGCAACGCCCAGATCGGCGCCCTCGAGGAGGAGGTCAAGAAGCTGCTGAAGAAGTAAAGAAGAAATAGCCACAGATGAACACAGATGAACACGGATAAGACAAAAGAGGACAGGAGGGAGGGCGTCGGTTTCTGCCTCCTCTGCTACTCTCTTCTTCTGCCTTATCTGTGTTCATCTGTGTTCATCTGTGGCTAATTCTTCTTCAGCGCACCAACCACTCGATAACCTTGTCGCTCCCCACCTTCTCGCCCGAGGTGTGGAGCTTCTTCTCTGCGCCCGCCGCCTTGTACGCCGGCTTGACCCAGCCGCCCATGCCGGTGCCGCGGTGGTTGTGCAGGAACAACTCGCCCGGCGCCGCCAGCGCCGTCAAGGCGGGTAGGCCGCCGTACTTCAAGGCGCCTGGCAGCATCATCTCGTCGCTCGTCGTGCGCACCTTCTCGAACCGGAAGCCGTGGATGTCCGCCGCCGTGCGCTTCACCCCGTCGCCGCACAGGCCGCGCGCCAGCAGCACCCAGGGCCCGGCCTCCTCGAAGCCGACGAGGTGGACCTTGTCGGTGTCCCAGCGCACGCGCGCCTCCGCCACGGTCGTCAGCACGTCGCTGACGCGCTGCGAGAGGACAGGCCGATTGTAGCCGTAAGTGTATCCGGCATAGCTCTTGTTAACGGGGTAGGTGCGCCCGTGCCCTTCCTGGCCTGATAGGAAGACGTCGGGGGCGAACACGACGGCCTTGGCGGCGAGGATTTTCTGCGCCGCGGGGACGAGCTTGCCGTCCTCGAAGAGACTGTCCTGCCCTCGGGGGTGTATCCAGACGACCACGGTGCCGTTGTCGCGCATGTTCTTCGGGCGGACGACCAGGATCGGGATGGAGCGTTTTTCGCCTGGCCGCCGGACGTGGATCTTGGCGTAGGCACCGTCCAGCTTCACGAGCGTGCCCTTCTCGTCCTTGCGGGCGAGCCCTTCCTTGCCCGGCAGTTTGTCGTGGATCATCACGCGCAGCGCGGTGCCGATAACGCGGCGATGTTCGGCGAGGGTCGCGGCATCCCTGGGCTTGAGGGCGGCGAGCTGCTTGTCGGACGTCTCGGTCAGGTACTGGCGCACGCGCTCCTCGCCGACGGCGTCCTTGGGCAGAGGGTGGTCCTTGGTGTAGACGGAGAGCTCTTTGGGCGGGATCGGCTCGAAGGGGCTTTCCTTGACGGGGGAGGCCAGGCCCAGTTTCAGGTGGGCGTTGAGCCAGTCGTACATGACTTCGCGGCTGACCTGGTTGTAATTGTGGCCAAACTCGGGGAAGCACTTCGCGGCGACCTTTTCCTCGGCGCCGTAGAGCTTGTAGAGTGCCTTCAATTCGGGAAGGCCCTTCTTCTCGATCTCGAGCGTCCAGTCGTTGGCCCCGGTCATGCCCAGCGGTTTGGGGGCGAACATCGCCGCAATCTCGACGTTGCCCGTCCCGATGCGCAGGTAGGAGCAGTTCTCGCAGACGCAACCGCCCTGCATCTTGGTGGACACCATCACGGCGGGGAAGGCGACGGCGGGGCGCTCGTCGAGGGCACAAAGGAGGAAGGTTTGCGTCCCCCCGCCGCTGGCGCCGGTCACGCCGATGCGCTTTGGATCGACGTCGGGCAAGGCGGCGAGGAAGTCGAGGGCTCGGATGCTGTTCCAGGTTTGCAGCCCGAAGAGGCTTTGCAGGCGCAGCTCGGCATCGGCGCCGGTGAAGGCGGTGTGGCCCAGCGCCTTGCTATCGGCGTAGCCGACCATGTCGTAGTGGAAGACGACACAGCCCATGCGGGCGAGTTGCGCGCAGCGGGCCTGGAGGGGGTAGCGCGCGCCGGCCAGGGCCTGTTCGCCCTTGCCGGCGATCTCGGCCTTGGCCGCGGCGTCCTTGGCCTCGAAGAATCGGCCCTGGGGCCAGTGGCCGTGCGGCGAGAGGACGGCGGGGAGGCGGCCCTTTTTGCCCGTTGGGCGATAGAGATTGCCGCTGACGTAGTGGCCGGGGAGGCTGGCGAAGAACACCTTCTCGACCGTGTAGCCGTCGCGGGCGATCTTGCCGTGCACGACCGGGCGCAGCGGCGTCTTGGGCGGCATCGGCCACAGGCCGAGGGCGACGAGTAACTGCTCGCGCACCTCCTTGCGGCGCGCCTCCCAGGCCTGCCGGGTGGCGGGGGGCTTGAAGAAGAAGTCCTTGTCGTGCAGGGTGCGGAGGGGCAGGGGCTGGGGCGGCTTCTTGTTGGGGGGCGGCTCGGCGGAGGGGAGAGCGCCCGCGGCGAGCAGGAGCAGAGCAGGTAGCGCGAAGAGTCGCATCATGGCAGGTGGTCCTCGGAAAGAGCAGGGCAGCGCTTGCGAGAGTACGCCGGCGCGGGGCGGGAGTCAATGGGCTGGGCGCGAGGCTCGTTTCCACGGACTTTCACTCTTTCCGAGGTCGCCACTCATTTCCTCGTATCGATCTTCTCCCCAGGCCCCTTCTTCTCCGCCTCGCTCAGGGCCCGCACGCGGACGTCGCGCACCGCGCCGGTCGTTTGCCAGGTGGCGATGCCGAACGGCTTGCAGCGGCTGCACTCGACGCGGATCGACACGTTGCGGTCGGCGAGGCCCAGATCGACCATCTTCTCGCGGTCGATCCACGCCTCGATCTTCTTTTTCGTCACCCGGATGCGCAGGCGATACCACTGGCCGGTCTTGAATTCTTTCGACTTGTTGGTCTCGTTTCTCGAGGCGTCCTCGAAGTCGATGCTCGACAGGCCGACCGTCTTGCCGCCCCAGCCCCCGACCACGAACGAGCAGAAGGAATCGCCCACGGGGAAGGTGGTGGTGCAGAAGAAGTCGTCTCCCGCAATGCGCTTGCCTTCGAGCGTCACCTCGTAATCCATCGTCGGGAAGTCGCCCCGGACGTAGGTAATGCCGGTCATCTGCTTCCCCTCCTCCAGCACGATCGCGCCATCCTGGACGTGGGCCTTGCCCTTGCCGAAGAAGTCGGCCACCTTCCAGCCGCCCATCGTTTTGCCGTCGAACAGCTTCTTCCACCCGCCCTTGTCCTTCTTTGGCGGCGCCGGCTCCTTCGCCAGGAGGAGGGCCCCGAGGGCCAGGGCTGAGAGGGCGGCCGCGACAGACGTGCGCTTCATGGTTGGTCCTCCCGGTATGCGACGGAGCTCCGTGCCATTGTCCTCCGCGCGCGGCTCGCCGTCCAGCAGTCGCTAAGCCGCAAGCGGCAAACGTGCGGGGCCGCCTAAACAATCCGGCGCCTGCCCCGTTGCGGCGCGTCGCTCCGCGTGCGACACTGCTTGTTCTGCCGGATCGCTCGCTCACCCCAGCCGGGAGGGCTCATGCGCCCTGCGTTGCTTCTCGCCGCCGTCTGCTGCCATCTCTTCGGCCCGGCCGCGCGCGCCGCCGGGCCGCCGGCGGCTCGGCCCAACGTGATCTTCATCCTCGCTGACGACCTCGGCTACGCCGAGCTCGGCTGCTACGGGCAGAAGAAGATCCGCACGCCGCGCCTCGACCGCCTCGCCGCCGAGGGGATGCGCTTCACGCAGTTCTACGCCGGCAACGCCGTGTGCGCCCCGTCGCGCTGCGTGCTGATGACCGGCAAGCACGCCGGGCACGCGGTCGTCCGCAACAACCAGACCATCGGCAAGGAGGGGCAGTATCCTCTCCCGGCCGGCACCGCCACCATCCCCCGACTGCTCCAGGCGCACGGCTACGCCACGGCGGCGTGCGGCAAGTGGGGGCTGGGCGGGCCGGGGACGAGCGGCGATCCGCTCCGTCAGGGGCTCGACCACTTTTTCGGCTACAACTGTCAGGGACACGCCCACAACCACTACCCGACCTACCTGTGGCGCGACGACCGCCGCATCGACGTGAAGGGCAACCCCGGCGGGGCCACGGGCAAGCAGCACGCGCACGACCTGTTCGAGGCCGAGGCCCTGCGCTTCATCGAGCGCCACAAGGACAGGCCGTTCTTCCTTTACCTGCCATTCACGATCCCTCACGTCGCCTTACAGGTCCCCGACGATTCTCTGGCCGAGTACAAGGGCAAGTGGGATGACCCGCCCTACAAGGGCGGTAAGGGCTACCTCCCGCACCCCCACCCGCGCGCCGCCTACGCCGCGATGGTCACGCGCATGGATCGGAGCGTTGGGCGCATCCTCGACCTGCTGAAGAAGCTGAAGCTCGACGAGCGCACCATCGTGTTCTTCTCCAGCGACAATGGCCCGACGCACGGCGGGGTGGGCGGGTCAGACTCGACGTTCTTCGCCTCCGCGGGGCCGTTGCGCGGGCTCAAGGGCAGCCTCTACGAGGGCGGCATCCGCGTCCCCTTCCTCGCCCGCTGGCCGGGGACCGTCCGTCCCGGTATCGTCAGCGACCTGCCCTGCGCCGCCTACGACGTGCTGCCCACGCTCTGCGAACTGACCGGGGCGTGGGCGCCGCGCGACGTCGACGGCATCAGCCTGGTGCCAACCCTCCTGGGCAAGGCCGGGCAGAGGAAGCACGAGTTTCTGTACTGGGAGTTTCCCGGCTACGGCGGGCAGCAGGCGGTGCGCCTGGGGGACTGGAAGGGCGTGCGCCAGGAACTGCGAAAGGGGCGGACGGCGATCCAGCTCTTCGACCTGGCCCGCGACGTCGGCGAGCGGACCGACGTGGCCGCCCGGCACCCGGAGGTCGTGCGGCGCATCGAGCGCATCCTGGCCGAGAGCCACGTGCCCTCGACCGCGTTCCCTCTCCAGACGATCGACCGCGTACGCGACGTCCCGAAGAAACGATGAATGGAGGACCGCCATGAAGCTCGTTCGCTTTGCCGCCGTGCTGATCGCCCTTGTCGCCGTCGCGCCGTTCCGCGCCGACGAGAAGAAGGACGATGGCTTCAAGCCGATGTTCAACGGCAAGGACCTGACCGGGTGGGTGAACGTCAACTGCGCACCCTCGACCTTCTTCGTCAAGGGTGGGGAGATCATCACCACGGGCAGGCCGACGGGGTTCCTGCGCACCGAGAAGCAGTACGAGAACTTCATCGCCGAGTTCGAGTGGATGCACGTTAACAAGAAGGACGTCGGCAACTCGGGGTTCTTCGTCTGGGCCGACCCGATCCCGGCGACGGGCACCGGGTACACGCGCGGCATCGAGGTGCAGGTGCTGGTGAACCTGGAGAAGAAGGGCTACTACACCAGCCAGGGCGACCTGTTCAGCATCTGGGGCGCCACGTGCAAGCCGGACCGGCCGCACCCGCACGGCTGGGCGCGCTGTCTGCCGAGCGAGGACCGCTGCAAGGGCGGCGGCGAGTGGAACCACTACAAGGTGATCGCCAAGGACGGCGCCATCAAGCTCCACGTCAACGGCAAGGAAGTCTCGGGGGTGAGCGAGTGCCGGCCGCGCAAGGGCTACCTCGCCCTGGAGTCGGAGGGCGCGGAGTGCCACTTCCGCAACCTCAAGATCAAAGAGTTGCCGTCGAGCAAGCCGAAGCCCGAGGAGGTCGCCGACGTGGCAACGGGCTTCAAGAACCTCTACACCGGCCTCGACCTGTCGGGATGGAAGGCGAGCGCCGAGGCGAAGAAGCACTGGCAGCCGCGCGACTGGATGCTGCACTACGACGGTAAGGGCGGCGCCAAGGGTGGGGAGTTGCGCACGGAGAAAGAGTTTGGCGATGCCGAGTTCATCGTCGATTTCCGGTTTTCGGGCGGGGCCAGCAAGGCGGACAGTTGCGAGCTCGTCCTACGCGAGGGCAAGGTGGGCAACGTGGGCCTGCGGATCTACCCGGACGGGCGCTATGAGGTGTCCACGATGGCGTACCCGCCGGGCGGGAAGAGCGTCACGAGCATCGTGCCCGGGTGGAAGTTCAAGGGCATCAAGCCCGCCGGGCAGTGGAACCGCCTCCGGGCGACGCTCCGGGGCAAGTCGTTGCAGATGGCGGTCAACACCGTCCGCTCCAAGGAATGGAACCTCGCCCGCCTCGAAATGCCCGTCCTGCCGAAGGGCACGTTCGCCGTGCGCCCGGGCGCGGCGATGGACTTCGGCAACCTGTTCGTGCGCCAGCTGACGAAGTGAACGCGGGCTTGGCCCGGCACGGCGTTCGCTACCTCTCCCACACCACCCGCGCCGTCAGCCCTGACGTGCGCCGTCTCGTGGCCGGGGGAGGCCCATGCTCGTTCACGTCGTCGCCGATTATGGCCAGGGCGACCTCGCCTTCGCCGAGGTGGTGCAGCGCATCAAGTTTCACCTGCCGGACGCGGAGCCGGTGCTGACGCCGGTGCCGGCCTTCGCCACCCTGGCGGCGGGGTTTTGCGTCGCCCAGCTCGGGCTGAACGAAGCGCCGGCGGGAACGGTCATCTTCCACAACGTCGCCCCGCGGCAGGACGACGCCGGCGCCCGCGCCGGCAACGCGGGCGAGCAACTGGCATTCGCGCGCCTGCCGACGGGCGTGCGCGTCATCGGCGTCAACGCAGGCCACGCGTTCTCGTTCGTGCGCGACGTTGCGGAAGAGCTGCGCTGGGCCGCAGTCCCCGCCGAGGGCTCGCAGTTCCGCTCGCGCGATCTGTTCCCGCAGACGGCGGCCGCCATCGCGCTGGGCCGGCCCGAAGCCCTGGCGGGCAAGGTGCGCCGCTCCGACGTGCCCGACGTCCCCGAAAACCGCGTGGCCTACGTCGATGGCAATGGCAATCTCAAGACCACCATCCCGCAGGGCCAGGTCAAGACGCGCAACGGCGCGGCGGTCCGCGTGCGGATTGGCGAGCGCGAGGCAGAGGCGACGGCGGGCGACGGGAGCTTTTCCGTCAAGGGGGGCCAATTGGCCTTCGCGCCGGGCAGCAGTGGGTGGTCCCTGGGCGGCGAGGAGACGTGTTGGATGGAACTGTTCCTTCGCGACGGCAGCGCCTGGGAGTTGTTCGGGCGACCGCCCGTCGGCGCCGGCATCGAGCTCGGGTAGCCCGTCGGGCCAGCGCTTCTCCGTCACTCGGCCGCGGGCGGGGGGCCCTTGCCCTCTTCTTTCGCGTCGCGGACTTCCTGTTTGAGCTCGCGCACCAGGCCCCGGGCTTCCCCCGCCAGGGTAACGTTCTTGCGCGCCAGTTGTTCGCCCTGGTGGGCCAGCCTAACCACCTCGCGCAGGCTGGCCAGCGCCTTTTCCAGTTCGGCGGGGTCGGCGGCCTTGATGAGGTGCAGGTCGAAGCCTGCCTCGCGGGCGCGCCGGGCATGGTCCTCGCCGGAGTAGGCGGTCATGGCGATCAGCTTGGCCTGCGCCAGCCCTGGCTCCTGGCGCACTTGCTTTGCTAGCGCGTAGCCGTCGAGGCGGGGCATCCCGATGTCCAGCAGCAGGCAGTCGGGTTGCCAGGCGCGGGCGATCTCCAGCCCAGCCACCCCATCGTAGGCGACGCGGGCCTCGTGTCCCCACATTTGCAACAGGACGCACAAACTGTCGGCGAAGTCCCGGTTGTCATCGACCACGACGACGCGGAGGACAGGCCCCCCCGAGGCCTGGCCTTCCAAGTTGTCTGGCATGGGGCGCCACCTATTCCGGGGTAAAGAATCGCCTCGTGGCCCGCGGAACGGTCGATATGGCCACTCGACTTCGGAAAATAAGATCTTCTAGCAATTCTTGCGCCGTGCGGCGCTCATCGCGCCCTCGTGGCGAACGCCTCTCGCGGGCCCGCCGGGCGCGAGCGCGTAGGAAGCGCGCTTCGCAGCCTGGGACCGCGCCTTCCCGATTGGCGTGGGTGGCCCTTGCCACCGACGAGGAGGGAGGGCGCATTCCGGGTTGACTCTTTTTCGACGGAGGGCCAAGATCGGCCTGTTCAGGAGAGCGGCGCGAGACCGCCACGGGGGGCATCAGGATGGAAGTCCTCGGGTTCGCCCTGAACGTCGGCGCCGCCCTCGGGTTGGGCGTGGCGATCGGCCTGGAGCGTCAGTGGCGGCAGCACCCGGCCGGGCTGCGCACCAACGCGCTGGTCTGCGTCGGGGCGGCGATGTTCGTCTCGATCACCGGCCTGATGGGCGAGAAGGACAGCCCGACTCGCATCGCCTCCTACATCGTGAGCGGCATCGGGTTCCTCGGCGGCGGGGTGATCCTGCGCGAGGGGCTGACTGTGAAGGGGATGAACACGGCGGCGACGCTGTGGTGCAGCGCTGCCGTCGGCACGCTCGCCGGGGCGGGCTTCGCGCTGCACGCCCTGATCGGGACGGCGTTCGTGCTCGGCGCCCACCTGGGCCTGCGCCCGCTCTCGCGCTGGGTCGATGGCCAGCGGAAGACGTCGCCGGACGTCGAGACGAACTACCGGATACGCGTCACGTGCCAGGAGCAGCAGGAGGGGCTGATCCGCACCATCCTGATGCGGCACCTCAACTCGCACCCCAGCATGGTCGTGCAGGGCATCTCGACGCAGGACGCCGAGCAGCCCGAGAGGGCGACCGTGGTCGCCGAAGTCTTCTCGCGCATGCGCAACGACCGCGAGATGGAAGACCTCGTGAACCGCCTCAACATCGAGCCGAGCGTCGTGTCGGTCCGCTGGGAGAAGGTGTAGCGAGCCTCGCGAAACGACAAGCAAGAGCTCCCACGCGCCCTCGCTCGGGCCCTCTGCCAACTTTTTTCCACTTTTCCCCTTGCCACTCGATTCCGGGCCCTCTACCACTAGGTATGACGTTGTGATACGTTATACCCGGTATAACAAGGAGGCCCCGAAATGAAGGCCCCCCGTGCCCGCCGTGCGTTCACGCTGATCGAGCTGCTGGTGGTGATCGCCATCATCGCCATCTTGCTCGGGCTGTTGCTCCCCGCCGTGCAGAAGGTGCGCGAGGCGGCCGGCAATCTGCGCTGCAAGAACAACCTCAAGCAGATCGGCCTGGCCATGCACTCCTACCACGATCGGGTCGGCTCGTTCCCCCCTGGGTACGCCGACAACAACAAGGACGTCAACTCCGACGCCTCCTTCGACCAGGGGCCGGGCTGGGGCTGGGCGTCGTTCCTGCTCCACGACCTCGAACAGGGCAACGTCTACAGCCGTATCGACTTCACCAAGAACGTCGGTGCCAGCCCCACGTGCCAGACGGTCCTGCCGATCTTCCTCTGCCCGTCCGACCAGCAGCTGCCGACCTTCGCGGTCTACGACACCAACAACCCGCCGACCTCGACGCCCCTGGCCGTGGTCGCTCAGGGCAACTACGTGGCGGTCAACGGCATCAAGGAAACGAGCTTCTACCCCGGCAACAACACGGGCACGTTCCTGCGCAATAGTCATTTCCGGGTCGCCGACGTCACCGATGGCCTGAGCAACACCCTCTTCATCGGAGAGCGCAACGTCGCCCACTCCCGGACCACGTGGACGGGCGCCGTGCCGGGGGGAAGCGTCCCCGCTCTTCAGTCCGACGACCCGATCGGCAACGCGGAGAACGCCCAGGCCCTCGTCCTGGCCCACGGCAACCGCACGCATCGCCCCAACGACCCGGCGGTGTGGGACGCCGACGTGTTCTACAGCCGGCACACCGCGGGGGCGAACTTCCTGCTCGGCGATGGGTCGGTGCGATCGATCTCCAGCTCCATCGACGGACTGGTTTACGAGAACCTCGTCAGCCGCAACGACGGCAACCCCATCGGGGATTACTGAGAGGCGGAACGTCTCAATGTGGTCCGGCGCGCCCCCGCGGGGCCCCCCCCGCGGGGCCGGCCCCCAAGGCCGACCCGCCGGCGCGCTGAACAAGCACGTGGGGCCGCCGCAGGAGGGGGGGGTGGCGGTTGGCCCCCG
>JBBSEZ010000085.1:0-27152 GCA_038239195.1 Gemmatales bacterium | reverse complement strand
CTCGGCGCAGACGCGGTCGGCCCACCAACAGCGCTTCCCGTGCGGGCAGACGCAGGCGAGGCCCAGCTCGTCGAAGAGGCGCGTGAAGGCCGGCTTGTCGCGCAGGGTCTGGAGGCCGGCGCCGTGGAGGTGAAGAATGCCGAAGCGCGGGCGCGCGCCGCCGGGCAGTTCGTAGACGTCGGCCGGCTTGCCGGCAATCTCCACCGTGGTCCAGGTGCCGTTCATCTGCTCCTCCGGGTGGGCCTGGCCTTATTGTATGGGCCCGCCGTCGTGGGGCAGTCTCCAGCCTGCGTTGCCGCGCCCCTTCCTCCCTTCCTCCCGATGGCGCCGCTGACGACACGATACGGACCCTGTCGCTGGTACGCCTTCGAGTAAAGGGGGATGGCGGGGCGCCCAGCCTGCGGCCAATGCACCCTCAGCCTTCGGGCTGGTCGAAAGAGGCGCCTATCCTCCAGGAAGCCGCCCAGCGAAACGCTTGTCGCCACGAGGAGATAGGCGCGCCGCCGGTCCCACGGGCGCGGCACACCAGTTGCCTTTCTCTCTCGCCACGCTAAACAGGGCGGGGGCCTTCTCCGAACGCGCGGACCGCGGGAACGAGGCGAAGAGGCCGCCGGCTGCACTCACCAGGCAACAGGAGCCCCGCGCATGGGCACGCTCGTTCCTCCCCCCGGAAGTTCCTCCCTCGATGGGCGCCGCTATCCTGTCGGGGCCGAGCTTCTCGCCCCTGACCGCACGCACTTTCGCGTCTGGGCGCCCGACCGCGAGCGCGTCGCCATCGTCATCGAAGGTGCGTCCCGCATCCCGCTGCGATCTGAAGGCAACGGTTACTTCTCCGGCGAGGCGCCTGTCGGCGCTGGCGCCCGCTACCGCTTCCAGCTCGAGGACGACAGCAAGCCCTATCCCGATCCCGCCTCGCGCTTTCAGCCCGAAGGGCCACACGGGCCCTCCGAGATCATCGACCCGGCGGCCTTCGCCTGGACCGACTCCGCCTGGGCCGGGGCGCGCCTGCCCGGCTCCGTGGCCTACGAGCTCCACGTCGGCACTTTCACCCCCGCCGGCACCTTCGCGGCGGCGGCGGAACAGCTCGCGTACCTCGCCGACGTTGGCATCACGCTGGTCGAGGTCATGCCCGTCGCCGACTTCCCCGGCAACTTCGGCTGGGGCTACGACGGCGTCAACCTCTTTGCGCCCACGCGCCTCTACGGTCGGCCCGACGACTTCCGGCGCTTCATCGACCGCGCCCACGCGCTCGGGCTCGGCGTCTTGCTGGACGTCGTCTACAACCACCTCGGCCCCGACGGCAATTACGTCACCCAGTTCGCCAAGGCGTACTTCACCGACCGCTACAAGACCGACTGGGGCTCGCCCCTCAACTTCGACGGGCCCGACGCGGCCCCCGTGCGCGAATACTACGCGATGAACGCGGCGTACTGGGTCGATGAATATCACCTCGACGGCCTGCGCCTCGACGCCACCCAGAACATCTACGACGAGGGCAAGGGCGAGCACGTGTTGGCCGCCATCGGCCGGGCCGCCCGCCGCGCCGCCGGCCGGCGCTCCGTCATCCTCGTCGCCGAGAACGAGCCGCAGCACACGCGCCTCGTGAGGCCGCTGGAGCAGGGGGGCTACGGCCTCGACGCCCTGTGGAACGACGACTTCCACCACACGGCCCACGTGGCGGCGACGGGCCACGCCGAGGCCTACTACAGCGACCACCGCGGAACGCCGCAGGAGTTGATCTCGGCGGCCAAGTACGGCTACTTGCTCCAGGGCCAGTGGTATCGCTGGCAGAAGAAGCCGCGCGGCACCCTGGCCTTCGACGTCGCCCCCGCCGCGTTCGTCAACTTCCTCGACAATCACGATCAGGTGGCTAACGCGGCGCGCGGCCTGCCCACGTGCGCGCTGACCAGCCCGGGCCGCTTCCGCGCCTTGACGGCGCTGCTGCTGCTGGGCCCGGGCACGCCGATGCTCTTTCAGGGCCAGGAGTTCGCCTCCTCGGCGCCGTTCTTCTTCTTCGCCGACCACCAGCCCGAGCTGGCGAAGCTGGTGGCGACGGGGCGCAAGGAGTTCCTGGGGCAGTTCCCGAGCCTCGGGACCGGCGCGAAGGCCCCCCAACTGGCGGCGCCGCACGCGTTGGAGACGTTTGCCCTGTGTAAATTGTCTCTGGACGAGCGCCGGCGCAACGGCTGGGCCATCGCCCTGCACCGCGACCTGCTGAGGATGCGGCGCGAAGACCCCACGTTTCGGGCCCAGAAACCGCGCGGCGTCGATGGGGCCGTGCTCGGTCCCGAGGCGTTCGTGCTGCGGTTCTTCGGCGAGGCGGGGGCGGACCGGCTGCTGCTCGTCAATCTGGGCGCCGACCTCGAACTGTCGGCGATGCCCGAGCCGCTGCTTGCGCCGCCGGGCGCGGACACGGGCTCCGGCTCGGCGAGCTCCCACCTGGGGGGGCAGCGCTGGGCACTGCGCTGGTCGAGCGAGGCGCCCGAATACGGCGGGTGCGGGGCGGCCGCGTGGGGCGTAGGCGGCTGGTTGCTGCCCGGCCAAAGCGCCGTGGTGCTGGTGCCGCACGTTGCGGAGGCGAGCGACAAATGAGTGCGGTCGAGCTGGACGAACTGGTACGGACGGTCAACGGCACGGAGGCCGACGACGAGCCGCTGTTGCGCGAGTGGCTGGTCACCAACGGGCTGGGGGGGTATTCGTCGGGGACCATCGCCGGGGTGACGACTCGCCGCTACCACGGTCTGCTGGTGGCGGCGCTGCCCGCGCCGCTGGGGCGCATCGTGATGTTCAATCACCTGTCCGAGATGGTGCGCCTGCCCGACGGCAGCACGGCCCTCCTCGGCGGGGAGGAGTGGGTCGATGGCCGGCTCGACCTCCACGGCGCCACGCACCTGCAAGAGTTTCGGCTCGAAGGGGGCAGCCCCACGTGGCGCTACGCGGTAGGGGCCGCGCTGATCGAGAAGCGACTCTGCATGCTCCACGGCCAGAACACCGTTCACATCGCCTACCGTCTGGTGAGCGGGCCCGGGACGGTTCGGCTGAAGTTGCGCCCGGCGGTCCACTTCCGCTCCTACGAGGGGGCCGTCAGCCAGGCGCTGCCGAGCCCGTACGTGCTGACCATCGTCAACGACCATTGCGAGGTGAAATCTCCAGAGGAATTGCCGCCGCTGCGGCTGAAGTTGCTGGGCCAGCGCCCCGCCTTCACGGTCGAGAGCCAGAAACTGGCGGCGCTGCGCTACCGGGTGGAAGGGGCGCGCGGCTACGACTCGGCGGGGGACCTGTGGTCGCCGGGGTACTTCCGGATCGACCTCACCCCGGAGCAGCCCGCCACGCTGATCGCCTCGACGGAGCCCTGGGACACGATGCTGGCCCTGGGCCCCGACGAGGCGCTACAGGCCGAGCGCCAGCGCCGGGCGCGGCTGCTGGAACTGGCAGGCTCGGTGGCGCAGTCGCCCTTCGCGGCGGAACTGGTACTGGCGGCCGACCAGTTCCTCATTACGCCGGTGGGCCGGGCGGAGCACGCCGCCCGGGCGCGGGCGGCGGGGGAGGAACTGCGCACGGCGATCGCGGGCTATCACTGGTTCACCGACTGGGGCCGCGACACCATGATCGGCCTCGAAGGGCTGACCCTGACGACCGGCCGGCGGAGCGAGGGGCGGTCGATCCTGCACACGTTCGCCCACTACGTGCGCGACGGGCTGATCCCCAACTACTTCCCCGACGGCGAGCGCGAAGGGGCCTACCACACCGCCGACGCAACGCTGTGGTTCTTCCACGCCATCGACCGCTACGTGACCGTGACCGAGGACCGGGACACGCTGCGGGCGCTGCTGCCGGTGCTCCTGGACATTATGGCGTGGCACCTCCGAGGCACGCGCTTCGGCATTGGCGTCGATCCGGCCGACGGGCTGCTGCGCCAGGGGGCGCCGGGCTACCAGCTCACCTGGATGGACGCCAAGGTGGGCGACTGGGTGGTGACGCCGCGGCGCGGCAAGGCGGTCGAGATCAACGCCCTGTGGTACAACGCCCTGCGCCTGATGGAGGGGTGGGTGCGGGCGCTCCGGGGCGAGGAGGCGGCC
Organism: Gemmatales bacterium; assembly: GCA_038239195.1. GTDB lineage: Bacteria > Planctomycetota > Planctomycetia > Gemmatales > Gemmataceae > JBBSEZ01. Next base: position 23,073 of record JBBSEZ010000085.1, on the reverse strand, counting down.
CGGCCTTTCGCCGAGGACGCGGAGCGGGCCCATCGCTCGTTCAACGCCCGCTTCTGGAACGAGCGCGAGGGCTGTCTGCTCGACGTGGTGGACGGCGAGGGTGGGGACGACCCCGCGGTGCGGCCCAACCAGGTGCTGGCGATCTCGCTGCGCCATCCCGTGCTGGAGCCGCGGCGCTGGCAGGCGGTGCTGGAGACGGCGCGACGGCGGCTGCTGACGCCGGTGGGCCTGCGCTCGCTGGCGCCGGGCGAGCCGGATTACAAGCCGCGCTACGACGGCGACCTGCGGGCGCGCGACGCCGCGTATCATCAGGGGACCGTGTGGGCGTGGCTGATCGGGCCGTTCGTCGATGCGTGGATGAAGCTGCATCCGGAGGACCGGGAGGGGGCGCGGCGCTGGCTGGAGGGGTTCCGCGACCATCTGAGCGAGGCGTGCGTGGGGAGCATCAGCGAGATCTTCGATGCGGAAGCGCCGTTCGCGCCGCGGGGCTGCGTGGCACAGGCGTGGAGCGTGGCGGAGGTGCTGCGGTGCTGGGCGCGGTGTTCGTAGGGCGGCGTCAAATCGTCTTCGCCAACGAGTGGTCGCGATCCCCCTTCGGGGCCCGACAAGACGGGCGCTTGTCGCCACGAGGAAGCCGACGGGCGAGCCGCCTGTTCTACGCCAGCGCCGCCCTCACCGCCTCCGCCATCAGCCGACCCAGCCGGGCGTGCCCCTCGCCATCGAGATGCACCCCATCGATCGGGCTGACCGGCACCTCGCCGGCATCGACGAAGCGACAGCGATTGAGCTCCGCCACGGCCCGATAGTGCCGGGCGAGGTGCTTCGCCTTTTCCGCCGCGCCCTCGAAGACGTCGGTCAGCGCCGTGAGCGGGCCGATGAGCGGCGGCGACACCAGAACCGCGCGGGGCGTTGTCCCGCCGACGCCGCACGCGGCCTGGGGCAGCACGTTCAGCAAGGCCGCGACGTTGGCGGCGACGTCGGCGGCCGACAGGCCGAAGCGGTGCTTGAGGTCGTTGGTGCCGAGCATCAGCACGAGCAGGTCGAGCGGGGCGTGCGTGTCGAGGCAGGGGCGGAAGTAGGCCAGCCCGTTCTTGCCGACCTTGCACGGGTCGTCGAACACCGTCGTGCGGGAGTTGAGCCCTTCCTCGATCACCGCCACCTCGGCACCCAGGGCGGCGGCCAGCACGCCAGGCCAGCGCTGGGCGCGCGGGTAGCGCTGGGCCATGCCCGGCACGTAGCCCCAGGTGTTGGAATCGCCGTAACAGAGGATCGTCGTCGTCATCGGTGTCCTCGGGGCGGTAGGCTCTCGCTCGCGATTATAGGGCGGCGCGCGAGAATGTCTTGCATCGGGGCCCCGGCGCTGGGAACATGCCTGACAGCCCATCTCCCGCCCCTCGGAGCGCGAACATGAGCGTCGGCTCGCGATCCCTCCTCTGGCCGCGCCTGCTCCTCGCCGGCGGCGCCACGCTGCTCGTCATGGGCGGGCTCCTGTTTGCGCTCGTCCAGTTCCTCCCGGGCCGCTCCCCGCCTGCCTCGCCGCCGGCGCCGCTCGCTCGGGTGGCGCCCGAGCGCCCAACACCCACGCCCGTGCGGGCGCCGGCCCCCTTGCCCCCTGCGCCCGAGGATGGCGTTCGACCGCCCATCGACAACGGGAGCGCGCCTCCCAAACAGGGGGCGGCCCCGGCGACGCTCGACGTGCCCCAGCCCAAGAAGGCGCCCGAGCCCAAACGGGCCGTTCCCGAGCCGCCTCCCCCCAAGAAGAAGGCGCCCGAGGCGGAGCCAGCGCCGAAGCCGGCGCCCGGCGACTTCCAGGTCGGCGACACCTTCTATCAGGAGGTCGTGGTCGGCCGGGCGTCGAGCTACAACTCGCTGGCCGGGAACTTCCAGCAGAACACCCGCTACGCCATCGTGTCGCGCTTCGAGGTGTTGAAGAAGAACGCCGACGGTTCCCTCGTCGCTCGCCAGAAGGTCGAGGGGGTGCGCCTCGCCAATACCGACCGCGCCCTTCAGGCGCAACTCAACGCGCTTCTCCAGAAGACAAAGGGGGCCACCTTCACGGTCGAGCTCGACGCGAAGCGCAAGGTGGTGCGCTTTGCGGGGCCGCGGGAGGCAATCGACGTCTTCGCGGGCGGCAACCCGCTCGGCGGGCAATCGTTTCTGCTCTGGTCGTTCCTCGACCCCGACGCCTGGAAGGAACTGGCCCAGCTTTCGTTCTTCCGGCCGCAAAAGCCGCTGAAAAAGGGCGAGACGTGGTCGGTGCCCATGACGCACAGTTGGGGCCCGCTGGGGAGCTGGACCGGCAAGTCCGTCTTCGTCCACGCCGGCAAGCAGGCGGCGCTCGAGCGCTTCCAGTACGCGCTCCAGCTGGCCCACCGCCCGCCGGCCGGGGGCGGGGGCGGGCTGCCCTTCGCCGTCGGCAAGTCGGAGTTCCGCATCCAGACGGCGGGGGGGACCATCGCCTACGACGCCAGGAAGGGGCGGGTGGCTACCTTCGAGGAGCGTTTCCACGTCCGCGGGCAGGTGGGCGTCGCGGCGCTGGGCGTCACCACGGCGATCGCGATGGACGAAGTGCAGGTCTTCCAGGTGCGCATCCTCGACCGCGACCCGTGGAAGGAGTGAGCTTTTTCTCTGGAGGGGGCAGCGACCGGAGGCTCGAGGGCTGAACCTTGCGCCCGCGGCGTGTCGATGGCGCTTGCGACGCCCCCCTGTACGTGTTCCAATGCAAGGCGATCCGAGCGCCGCCCGCATCGCCTCCAGGGGCGCCCATGCACGACAACACCCTCGACGTCACGCGCATTCCCCTGCCGACCGACACCGGCCCGACCTTCCCCGCCGCCCCGGCTCCGCCAGCACTGCCTGGCTACGAGCTGCTCGGCGAGCTCGGCCGCGGCGCCATGGGCGTCGTCTATCTCGCCCGCCACCTCGCCCTCGATCGGCACGTCGCCCTCAAGTTGGTCCTGTCCGGGCCCCACGCCGGCGAACACGAGCTCGCCCGCTTCCGCCGTGAGGCCGAGGCCATCGCTCGCCTCCGGCACCCGAACATCGTGCAGATCTACGAGGTCGGCGAGCAGGCCGGCCTTCCCTTCTTCTCGCTCGAATACTGCGAGGGCGGCACTCTCGAAAAGGCGCTCGCCCCCGGCCCTCTGCTCCCACTGGAGGCGGCGCGGCTCCTCGAGGAGCTGGCCCGGGCGATGCAGGCAGCGCACGACGCGGGCGTCGTGCATCGCGACCTCAAGCCGGCCAACGTTCTGCTGGCCGATTTAGCCGCCGAGCTCCGCTCGGCGCGGGACGGCGCAACGCAGCGAGCGACCGCGCCGAGCGGAGCGCGGCGGCTAGATGACCTGGTCCCCAAGATCGCCGACTTCGGCCTCGCCCGCCGCATCGACCAGGTTGGCCAGACGCGCACCGGCACCGTCCTCGGCACGCCCGCTTACATGGCCCCCGAGCAGGCCGAGGGCAAGGCGCGCGACCTCGGCCCCGCCGTGGACGTCTACGCGCTGGGCGCCATCCTCTACGAGTGCCTCACGGGCCGACCGCCCTTCCTCGCCGCGTCCGTCATGGACACCCTTCTCCAGGCCATCCACGACGAGGCCGTGCCCCCACGTCGTCTCCAGCCCACCGTCCCGCGCGATCTGGAGACCATCTGTCTCAAATGCCTTGCCAAGGCCCCCGAACGGCGCTACGCCACCGCCCGCGCCCTGGCCGAGGACCTCGCCCGCTTCCGCGCCGGCGAAACCATCGTCGCCCGTCCCGTCGGCCCGTTCGAGCGCGGCGCCCGGTGGGTGCGCCGCCGGCCCGCCGTGGCGGGGCTCCTCCTGGCTCTCGTCCTCCTCGGCGCGGCTGCCGGCGGGCTCGTCGCCTGGCAGTACGGCATTGCCGTTGCCGAGCGCGACCGGGCTCGCATCCAGGAGGGCGTCGCCCTCGAAAAGGAGGCGGACGCCCTCGAACAGAAGCGCCTGGCCCAACGAGAGCGCACCAACGCGCTCCGCCAGAAGCGCGCGGCCGTGGACAGCGCCGCCGAGGCTCGCCTCGCCGAGGGCCGAGCGCGCGCGGCCCTCGAAAGCGCCCGCCGCGAGCTGTTCGCCGGCAAGGTGCCCCTGGCCCGCGCCTCTTTCCGCGAGGGCAACGTCGGCCTCGCTCGCGACCTCCTCCTGGACGTGCCCCCGCGCCTTCGGTTCTGGGAGTGGAACTTCGCCCAGCGCGAGATCGTCGGCGGGCTGTTCGCCCTCGACGTCCCTGCCAGCCCTCTCAGTGGCGTCGCCTTCAGCCCCGATGGCCGGCTCCTCGCCACCAGCAGCGCCGACGGGCGCGTCCGGCTGTGGCGCGCTGCCACCGGGGAGGCCCTCCGCACGCTGCCCGGTCACGCTGGCGGGGCCCTCTGCGTCGCCTTCCGGCCCGACGGCCAGCTCCTCGCCTCCGGCGGGGAAGATCGTGCCGTCCGCCTCTGGGACGTGCGCACCGGCAAGGAGCGTTTTGCCCTTGAGGGACACGACCAGTGGGTGACGGCGTTGGCCTTCCGGCCCGACGGCCGGCGCCTCGCCAGCGGTGGCCGGGACGGACAGGTCAGGGTGTGGGATGGCCGCACCGATGTTCTCTACCGCTCCTTTCGGACGGACGGAGGCGAAATCACTGGCCTGGCGTTCTCCCCGGACGGGGCCCGCCTCGGGACCGCTAGCCGCAGTGGGACCGTCCGCGTCTGGGATGAAAGCACCGGGGCCCACAAGTTCCAGACGTCGGCCCCGGAGGGCGCCTCCGGCCTTGCCTTCAGCCCCGATGGCGTGCATCTGGCGAGCGGGTGGCGCGCGGTCCACCTCTGGAACGCCCGCACGGGGGCGCTCGAGCGTACGTTCCCGGCCGTTCCCACGGCGATAACGGGCGTGGCCTTTCGGCCCGATGGGGAGCGCCTCGCGGCGTCGGGGGCCGACGGCATCGTGCGCCTTTGGGACGTGCGGACGGGGGCCGAGGCGCTCGTCCTGCGCGGGCACACCGGGGCGGTGCGCGGCCTCGCATTCAGCCCCGACGGGCAGCGCCTGGCCACCGTGGGCAGGAAGCCGCGCGCGCCCGGCGGGGAGGCGCGCGTCTGGGATGCGCGCGATGGGGCGGCCTCGATCGTCCTCCACCACTCCAAGGCGGTGTCCGTAACCACGGCCTTCTCTCTCGGCGGGCGCTTCGTCGCGGTCCACGACGACGACGTGCTCCGGGCCGGCGATGCCCGCACTGGCGCCTTCCGGGTGCTGGTGCCCGTCCCTCCCCAGGAGGTGCTGAGCAGCCTGGCGATCGGGCCCGGCGGCGCCGTCGTGGCGTGGGGCACGCGACGGGGGGCGTGCTTCCTCGCCGATGCGCGCACGGGCGTGCAACTGGGGCGCTGGCAGGGGCACGACGACGAGGTGCTCGACCTTGCCTTCAGCCCCGACGGGAAATGGCTGGCGTCGGGCTCGGCCGACCGGAAGGTCAAGATCTGGAGCGCCCGGACCGGTGCGTTGCGGCTCGCGCTGGCCGGACACAAGGGGTGGGCCTCCGCGGTCTGCTTCAGCCCCGACGGCAGTCGTCTCGCCTCGGGGGGGCGCGACCGCACGGTCAAGGTCTGGGACGCGCAGGCCGGCGACGAGTTGCTCTCCCTGTCGAGCCCGTCGGGCTTCGTGACGAGCGTTGCCTTTGGCGCGCGCGCGGGGGGCGACCTGGCACTCGCGGCCGCGTTCGGGGGGCCGTTCCGCGACGAGCCCGATGGGGAGGTGCGCGTTTGGGATGGCCGGACCGGCGCGCCGCGCTTCGCGATCAAGGGCCACACCGGGGAGGTGCGCTGCCTCGCCTTCAGCCCCGACGGCGAGCGCCTCGTCTCGGCGGGCGACGATCGCGCCCTCAAGGTGTGGGACGTCGAGGGCGGGGGGGCACGCCTCACGCTGCCCGGCCATGCGCAACCGGTGGGCCGCCTCGCCTTCAGCCGGGACGGCCGCCAGCTCCTCTCCGCGGGCGGCGGGACTATACTCGTGTGGCCGGCGCGCGTCTCCGAGGAGCGCGTGAACGGCGCTGCGTTCGGGCCTGAGGGCCGGCGCCTGGCCACGGCGGGCCAGGACGGAATCGTCAAGGTGTGGGACGTGCAATCGGCGACGGCGCTGCTGAGCCTCGCCGGCCACTCGGGCGGGGCCACCGTCGTCGCGTTCAGCCCCGATGGCAAGCGCCTCGCCTCGGCCGCCGCCGACGGCACCGTTCTGCTCTGGGAAGCGCGGACGGGGGCCCAGTTGAAAGTGCTGCCCGGCCATGGGGCCATCGTCACCAGCCTGACCTTCGCCCCCGACGGCCAGTTGCTGGCCTCGACGAGCCGGGACCGGACCATCCGCCTTTGGCGCCTGCGTGGGACCGAGGGCCCCACCACCCTGCCAGGGCACCAGCACTGGGTAGAGTGCGCCGCGTTCAGCGCCGATGGCCGATCGCTTGTCTCGGGGAGTTGGGACGGCGAGGTGCGCGTGTGGGACGTGCGCGCCGGCGTATCGCGGGTGCTGCTGCCCCGCCACGACGCGGGAGTGAGCAGTGTCGCCTTTCGCGGCGCGACGGTCCACAGTACCGATGTTCTCGGCCGGTCGCTGGTGCGAGCGTTGAAGGAGGGCTCGGTGCTGCGCGACGAGCCCGGCGCCCCGCCCAGCGCGGTGGTCCGCACGCCCGACGGGCGCTGCGAGGCCCACTTCGCCGGCGCCGGCGTCATCGTGCAGACGCGCCGGCCGCTCGACGCCGCGGAGCGCGCCGCCCGGGCCCTTGCCACGCGCTTCGACCCGTCCTGGCATGCGGAGCAGGCGCGCCGGGCTGCCGGGCGCCGCAACTGGTTCGCCCTCGACTATCATCTGGGGCAACTGAGCGCGCCGCGGCCCGACAGTCTGTGAGGCCCTCGCCCCGCCGCATTCGGAGACCTCGCATGTCCGATACGACCTTGCCGCCCCCTCCCGGCTCCGCCACGGTACACTTCGGGGGGGCCCTCCCGCCCGGCCTGCCAAAAGTACCGGGCTACGAGGTCCTGGAGGAACTGGGGCGCGGGGGGATGGGCGTCGTCTACAAGGCTTGCCAGGTGAAGCTCGATCGGCTCGTCGCCCTCAAGATGATCCTGTCGGGAAGCCACGCGGGCGAGGACGACCTGGCGCGCTTCAAGACCGAGGGGGAGGCCATCGCGCGCTTGCACCACCCGAACATCGTGCAAATCTACGAGGTCGGCGAGCACGAGGGCCGGCCCTTCTTCTCGCTCGAATACTGCGAGGGCGGCACCCTGGAGAAGGCGCTGTCGGCCGGGCCCCTGCCGGCGCGCGAGGCGGCACGCCTCCTCGAAGAGATGGCGCGGGCGGTGCAGGCGGCCCACGACGCGGGCATCGTGCATCGCGACTTGAAGCCGGCGAACGTCCTGCTGGCCGATTTGGCCGCCGAGCTCGGCCCGGCGCGGGACGTCGCAACGCGGCGCGACGCCGACGCGCCGAGCCGAGCTCGGCGGCTTAATGAGTTGGTCCCCAAGATCGCCGACTTCGGCCTCGCCAAGCGCCTCGACCAGGTGGGCCGGACGCAGACCGGCGCCGTCATGGGCACCCCCTCCTACATGGCCCCCGAGCAAGCCGGCGGGCACAGGCACGAGGTCGGCCCGACCACCGACGTCTACGCGCTGGGGGCCATCCTCTACGAGTGCTTGACGGGCCGCCCCCCCTTCAAGGGCCCGACAACGCTCGACACGGTGTTGCAAGTGCTCGAGTGCGAGCCGGCCCCCCCGCGCGTCCTGTGCCCCACGGTGCCGCGCGACCTGGAGACGATCGCCCTGAAATGCCTCGAGAAAGACCCGGCCCGACGCTACACGAGTGCGGCCCGCCTCGCCGACGACCTCCAGCGCTACGGCGCGGGCGATTCGATCAGCGCCCGCAGCTACAACTTGTTCGACCGCCTGGCGCGCACCCTGGAGCGCAGCCCCATCGACGCCGGGTTCGAGGCGTGGGGCAATTTGCTCCTCGTCTGGGCGGGGATCGTCTTGCTGGCCCACCTGCTCAGTTGCGCCCTGATCCAGGCCGAGCTCGCCAACGCCCTCACCAACACCACCTGCTACGGCTTTCAGTTCGCGTGCATGGGGCTGACCTACGCATTCCTTCGGCCGCGCACGACGAGGCCGACCGGCGCCGCCGAGCATCAACTGCGGACGATCTGGGGCGGATACCTGATCGCGTCGTTCCTGCTCATTCCGGTCTGGCACTCGATCCCAAGCTTCCGCGCAGGAGAGCTGCAGTGGGCGACGTATCCCTTCGCGGCGCTTCTGGCCGGGCTGGCGTTCTTCGCGATGGGCGGCAGTCACTGGGGGCCCGGCTACGTGGTCGGCGTGGCGTTCTTCGCCCTGGCGGCCCTCGCGCCGTACTGCCTGACCTGGGCCTCCCTGGGCTTCGGGGGCCTGTGGGCCCTCGCGCTCGCCGCCATCGGCCTGCGGCTGCGCCGCCTGGGGCGCAGTTCGGCCAAGGCCCCACCATTTTCCGGGCCCGGCCCATAGAACAGATCGTGAGTGCGCCACGGCCTTCCCAGGAGTTTGGGGGCCACGGCCCGCCGAGGAGGCCTTCGTCATGCTCGGTAGCTTGCGCCGTACCGTCCTGGCCATCACCAGCTACTTCAAGGGCAACCGCTTCCTGCAGCGTTGCCGGCGCGAAGGCTGCCGAACCTTCCTGCTCACCCTGGAGGAGTTGCGCGAGTCGCCCTGGGCCCGCGACCACCTCGACGACGTCTTCCTCATGCCCTCCTTCGTCGACCTTCGCCACGTCATCAACGGCATCGCCTACCTGATGCGGAACGAGCGCATCGACGCGGTCGTCGCCCTCGACGACTACGACGTGGACCTCGGCGCCGCCCTCCGCGAGCACTTTCGCCTGCCGGGCATCGGCCAGAGCACGGTCCGCTACTTCCGCGACAAGCTCGCCATGCGGATCGAGGCGCGCCAGGCGGGCTTTCCCGTCCCCGACTTCACGGCCCTCTTCCACCACGACGACGTGCGCCACTTCCTCGCCACGGTCCCGCCGCCCTGGCTGATGAAGCCGCGCGGCGAGGCGTCGTCGATCGGCATCCGCAAGCTTCACGACGCCGAGGGCGTGTGGCGGCGCATCGACGAGCTCGGCGACGACGCCTCGTTCCACCTCATCGAGCGCTTCATCCCCGGCGACCTGTATCACGTCGATTCGCTGGTGCATCGAGGTCGCGTGGTGTTCGCCGAGGTGGGCAAGTATCACCGCCCGCTGCTGGAACTGTGGACGGGCGGCGGGGTCTTCGCCACGCGCACCGCGACGCGCGACTGGCCCGAGGTGCCGGCCCTGCGCGAGCTCAACGAGAAGGTCTTGCAGGCGTTCGGCATGGAGCGCGGCTGCTCGCACACCGAGTTCATCCGCGCCAGCTCCGACGGGCGCGTCTACTTCATCGAGACGAGCGCGCGGGTGGGCGGGGCGTGCATCTCCGACGTGGTCGAGGCGGCGACGGGGCTCAACCTGTGGGAGGAGTGGGCCTCCGTTGAGATCGCCGGCGACGGCCCGTACAAGCTGCCGCCGCTTCGTCAGGAGTACGGCGGGGCGACGGTGTCGCTGGCGCGGATGGAGAGGCCCGACACGTCGGGGTTCGACGACCCGGAGGTCTTCTATCGCATGGACCAGAAGAGCCACGTGGGCCTGGTGGTGCGGGCGCCGACGCCGGAGCGCGTGGAGGAGTTGCTGACGGACTACGCGCAGCGCATCGCGCGCGACTTCCAGGCGGTGCTGCCGCCGGCGGACAAGGCGACGGCGTGAAGAGGAGCGTGCGGTGGCGATGAAACGGCGGGGCCGAGAGAAGGCGCTCGAGGCAAGAGAGGCCACGGGGGAGCGGCGCGTTCACGAGGGCTTCAACTCGAAGCTCCTTGGCAACGTCCGCACCATCACGGTCCACCTGCCGCCCGGCTACTTCGCCAGCCCGGCGCAGCGTTATCCGGTCCTTTATCTCCACGATGGCCAGAACCTCTTCGACCCGGGGCGCTCGGCGTTCGGCATGGTGTGGCAAGCGGGGGCGACGGCCGACCGGCTGGTGCGGGCGGGACGAATCCGGCCGGCGATCATGGTCGGCATCGACAACACGCCGGAGCGGCTGGACGAATACGCGCACTGGCCCGACGTACGCCACAAGGCGGGGGGCCGGGGAGGGCTGTATGCCCGCTTCGTGTTCGAGGAGCTCAAGCCGTTCATCGATCGACAGTATCGCACGCGAGGAGATCGCTCGCACACGGGGATCGCCGGCTCGTCGATGGGCGGGCTGGTGTCGCTGACGATGGCGACGGAGCACCACCGGCGCTTCGCGATGTGCGGGGTGCTGTCGCCCTCGCTGTGGTGGGCGCGGGCGCGGGCGCTGGACGAGCTGGAGGGCGGGGCGCCCTGGATGCGTACGATGCGGTTCTGGCTGTGCATGGGGACGCGCGAGGGGCAGCGGCGCGGGCACGTGACGCCGCACCTGGAGCGGACGCGGGCGCTGGTGGAGCGCTTCGACGCGGCGGGGCTGTTGCCGGGGCGCGATTACTGCTACTGGGAGGTGGCGGGCGGGGAGCACAACGAGGAGGCGTGGGCGAGCCGCTTCGACAAGGTGTTGCTCTACTTCTTTGGGTGGTGAGCCGAGGGCGCCTTTGCGGCGACCGAAGTCAAGGTGCCCCTTTGGGGGGTGGAAACAGGTCGGTGCGCGCAGCCTTGTAGGCTGCCCAGCGTTCGGCAGCCCAGAGTTGATCGTTCGGAGCGAGGGGTGGGTCGCAAGGCTCCTCGTAGCGGACGCGGCGCATGTACCGCCCCTCGGTATAGACCTGTTCGAGGGCGGCCTGGACGTCGAGCGGCACGTCCGGGTCGGGCTCGGCAAGGGGGGCCTTGATGCGAGGCAGGCGGTCGTGCAAGCCGCGGGCGTAGAGCTCAAAGCGATTGCGGCGGGGCCAGCGACTCACGCAAACCAGGTAGGCGTAGGGTTGGAGGGAGCGCACGCGCCAGTCGGGGACGCTCAGGACGTGTCGGCCTCGGCGGAGCAGGTCGATCTCGAGGAGGTGGCAGTCGCGTGCCAGGACTTCTTGCTGCTTGGCGACGTACGAATCTCGCCTCGGTCCAGCGGCCTTGTTGGTCGGGCTGGTGACCTCGACCAGGGCGACCAGTTTGGCATCGTTGTACAGGTCGAGGATTTCGAGGCGAGTCTCGCGCACCTCCAGGTTCTCGACTTCGAGGACCACAGCGGTGTCCGTTTCGGCTTCGAGGGTGGCCAGCGTTCCGCTGCCTTCGCCCACCTTCTGCACCCAAACGTCGGGCGCTCTTCGCTGCGGCCCTTCCACGAAGACGCGCTCCTCGATGGAGGCGACATAACGTGGGTCGAGCCGCGGTTGAAGCTGGTTGGCCAGGGCGACGATCAGCCTGGCGTGAACGCTCTCCCACAGCACGGGGTGCTCCAGGTAAGGGTCCATCCCCGGAAACGGCACGTTCATCTCTCTCCCTCCTCAACCTTGTCCGCTCAAAAGGCCGAACGCAAGATCCCCTCGAGCGCCTCCGCCGTGACCTCGCGCGGGTTGACGCGGAGGATGCGCTTGATGGCGAACGCCTTCTCGGCGAACGGCCGCAATTGCTCCTCCTTGACCCCCAGGTCGCGCAGCCGCTGCGGAATGCCGACGTCCGCTCGCAGCCGTTCCACCGCACTGATGGCCGCCGCGGCGGCGGCGTCCTCGCTCTTGCCCGCCACGTCCTCGCCGAGCAGCCGGGCGACGTTGGCCATCTCGCGCATGCGGGCGGGAAGGTTGTAGCGCATCACGAAGGGAAGCAGCAACCCGTTGCCGGCCCCGTGCGAACAGTGGGTGGACCCGCCGACGGGATATTCGAGGGCATGCACCACGGCGACGCCGACGTTGGAGAAGGCCATGCCCGCCAGCGTCGCCGCCAGGGCCATGCCGTCGCGAGCGTCGAGGTCGTGGCCGTGGTGGACGGCCCGGCGGAGGTGCTGGCCGACGAGCGCGATGGCGCGCTCGGCCACCATGTCGCCGAAGGGGTGGCGCCCCTGGTAGACGGAGCGCTCGCCGGGCGGCAGGGGGAACGTGGCGTTGTCCACGGCGGTGTAGGCCTCGATGGCGTGCGTCAGGGCGTCGATGCCGCTATCCGCCGTCACCTTCGGCGGGCAACTCACCGTCAAGAGCGGATCGACGATGGCCACTTTTGGGCGCAGGTGGTTGCTGAGGATGCCGACCTTGATGTGGTTCTCGGTGTCGGTGAGCACGGCGGCGGCAGACACCTCGGAGCCGGTGCCCGCCGTGGTCGGCAGGCAAAGGAGCGGCATGACAGGGCCGGGTATCTTGTCGTCGCCGACGTAGAGGCTGGGCGTTCCGCCGTGCGTCAAGACCGTGGCGGTGATCTTGGCCAGGTCCATGTTGCTGCCGCCGCCCAGACCGAGGACGGCGTCGGGGCGGAAGACGCGCCCCGCGGCGATGGCGGCGTGGGCGGCGCGCAGCGAGGGCTCCGGCTCGCCGCCGGAGAAGACCTCGACGTGGGCCCCCGCCTCGCTCAGGGGGCCGAGCAGTTGATCGACCATGCCGGCCTTGAGGAGGATGGGGTCGGTCACCAGGAGGAGGCGCTTGATGCCCAGGCGCAGGGCGACGTCGCCGAGCTGCTGGGTGGCGTTCCGCCCAAAGATGAGCTGGCCCGCCGAGTGGAACGTCCAGGTGGTGCGCATGACGAGGCTCCCCGGGCGATGAAGTCGCATTGTCCCGGATTTTGCGGGGCGAGGCAACCCTCGGGCGCCACCCGCGCAAAGCGAGCGGCGGGGCCCTTCTGGTAAGGGCCCTCCGATCCGGGTAGAATCGGGATGGACGCACGCCCTCGCCCCACGACTCCAGGGCCCCCTCGCCGCCGTGCCAGACGCGCTTCCCATCCCTGAGTTGGTCCGTCTGGCCCAGGCGGGCGACGTGGCCGCGCTGCAAGCGCTCTTGCAGCGTTACCGCGGCTTCATCCGCGCGCTCGTCGTCGAGCGCAGCCCCGGCGCGCTGCGCGGCCGCCTCGACGGCTCCGACGTCGTGCAGGAAACGCTGTTGCGCGTCGCCCGCAACCTGCATCAGTTTGCCGGCGTCGAGGAGGCTGCGTGGTGCGCCTGGCTTCGGCGGATCGCCGAGCGCGAAATCATCCGGCAGGTGCGCCATCATCTCGGGGCCGAGGGGCGCAGCGTCGGGCGCGAGCAACCGCTGCCCGAACGGGCGAGCTCTTCTCGCCTGGAGCTCTGGAGCGCGGGCGAGTCTCCGAGCCAGGGCGCGCTGCGCAACGAGCGCGCCCAACTGCTGTCCGCCGCTCTATCGCGCTTGCCGGCCGACTACCGCGAGGTGCTCGTGTTGCGCCATCTCGAGGGCCAGCCCTTCGCCGACGTCGCCGTTCGCCTTCAGCGCAGCGTGGGCGCCACCCGCGTTCTGTGGGCGCGCGCTCTCCAGCGGCTGCGACAGGAATTGGGGGGCGATTTCTCGTCGAGCTCGCGAGGGGCGCATGGCTGAGGCGTTGCCCGATCCCGCGCCCGCCGACCTTCGCCTGGCCGAGGCGCTCGAGGACTATTGCCGGCAGCTCGAACAGGGCCTCGATCCCGGCCCCGAGGGGTTTCTGGCGGCTCGTCCCGAGCTGGAAGGCCTGGCCGAGTGCCTGCACGGCCTGGCCGCCATCGAGGAGTTGCGCGGGGCCTTGGAATGCTTCGGGCCGATGCCGCGCCACTTCGGCGAGTACGAGTTGGTGCGCGAGATCGGCCGCGGCGGAATGGGCGTCGTCTATGAGGCGCGGCAGTTTCTCGGAGGGGAGGGGCCGCGCGCACACCGTACCGTGGCGCTGAAGATGATCCTCGCGGGCCAGCTTGCCACCCCGACCGACGTGCAGCGCTTCCGCGCCGAGGCGGAGAGCGCCGCACAACTCGATCACCCCAACATCGTGCCGATTTATCAAGTCGGCGAAGTGGAAGATGGTGCAGGCCACCGACTTCCCTACTTCACCATGAAGCTCGTCGAGGGCGGCAGCCTCGCCCAGCGCCTCGCCGAGGTGCGCCTCCCGCGCCTCGATCGCAAAACGGGCAAGGACGAGCTCGGCCGAGCATGGTCGCGGGCCGAACTTGCGCAGCGCCGGCGGGCGCTGGCGCGACTCATTGCCACCGTGGCACGGGCCGTTCACCACGCGCACGAGCGCGGCATCCTGCACCGCGACCTCAAGCCCGCCAACATCCTCTTACACGAAGAAGCCGGCTCTCGCCTGGGCGCCCGAGAAAAGCCGGACAATCCCTCCTTCGTGGCGTCCGGGGCGGTGTTGCCGGAGCCATTCTCCCCGCACTTGACCGACTTCGGGTTGGCCAAGCGCTTCGAGGGCGGCGCCGGCCTCACGCGCTCCGGCGCCATCGTCGGCACGCCCGAGTACGTGGCGCCGGAGCAGGCGGCGGGGCAGAGGGGGCTCACCACGGCGGCCGACGTTTACTCGCTCGGAGCGATCCTCTACGAACTGCTCACCGGCCGGCCCCCCTTCTCGGGGGAGACGGCGTTCGAGGTGCTCCGCCAGGTTTTGGAGCGGGAGCCGCAACCGCCGCGGGCCCTCAACCCGGGCGCCGTGGACCGAGACGTGGAGACGATCGCTCTGAAATGTCTGGCGAAGGCGCCCGAACGCCGCTACGCCTCCGCCGCCGCGCTGGCCGACGACCTCGAGCGCTGGTCGGAAGGCGAGCCGATCCGGGCGCGGCGGGCGAGCTCGGTCGAGCGCTCTTGGCGTTGGTGCTTGCGCCACCCGGGGCGGGCGTTCTTCGCCGCGACGGCCACCTTGCTGCTGCTGGCCCTGGCGGCGGCGACCATCTCCCTCGCCCGCAGTCGGGCGGCCCGGCTCGAGGAGGAAGCGCTCCAGAGCAACGTCTACGCGGCGCGCGGCGTCGCCAGCACCGTGCTCTGGCAACTCGAACATTTGAGCGGGCCCGTCGTGCAGACCGCCGAGAGCGCGGAGTTGCGCCGCTTGCTGGAGAAGAACGACCGCAAAGGGCTCCAGGCGTTCTTCGACCGCCTTCATCAACAACACCAGCAGAGGGCGGGGGACGGGGGGAGCGAAGTAGACGATTCTCCCTATCAGAGCTGGCACCTTCTCGGGCCCGATGGCAGGCTGCTGGCCGATTCCGTTCATGGCCGCAGTGGCGTGCTCGGCGAGAACTTCAGCGGGCGCGACTACTTCCAGGGGGCCCTCGCGCGGCGGAACCAGCGCGGTCGGGCCTCCGTCCACGTCTCGCGCGTCTACCTCTCGCGCAACGACGGGATGTACAAGTTCGCCATCACCGCACCGATCCACGCTCGCGCGGGCCCCGATTCTCCCCTTCTGGGCGTGCTGGCCGCCACGCTGACCACCGCCTCGACGCTCGGCCCGCTGCGACTCGACGACGAGCGGCGCACGGCCGTGCTCGTCGGCCGGCGCGATCCCAGCCCACCGGGGGGGCCGCCGAGGCGCGGCGAGCCGGCCGAGTACGTCATCTTGCTGCACCCCGCCTACCAGCGCGGCGTCGAACCGCGGCAGGTCCCCGGCGAGCGCCTGCGGGCCATCCACCAGCCGAGGCCGGGGAGCATCTTCCGCTTGCCCGCGTCCGTCCGCGGGGCCGACACAGCGCCCGCGGAAGATGCGCACTACCGCGATCCGCTGGCGACGGAGGAGGGGGGGCGCTGGCTGGCGGGCTTCGCGCCCGTCGGCAACACGGAACTGGCTGTCATCGTGCAGCAGCGCCACGACGCCGTTCTGGGGCCGGACCGGCGGCTGGTCAAGGGCCTGCTCCTGTGGGGCGGCGGGCTCCTTCTCGCAGGGGCGCTGATGAGCGCTGGCGCCTGGGCCTTGCGGCGCTCACGACATGCGCACGACGGTCAGCCCGCCCGGTGAGAAGTCCTGACGCAGCTCGACCTCGCACACCGCGTCGAGGCCGATGACGAACTCGAACGAGAGGGGCGTTCGCCCGAGGGACTGTTGCGGCGTCGGGCCGGAGGCGAATCGATAACGGACCAGGACTTGATGTTTGCCTCTGGTCGTCGCGAACTGGTGGTCGAAGCCGTCGCGGATGGTCGTGGGCCCCAACGGCTCGCCGTCGATCACCAGGTCGTACGACCGCAGGGGCCCGCTCCAGTTCTTGTTACCGGTGCAGCAAAAGCGCATCGAATGCGCCTGCCCGGACAACCGCTCGAGGGCGCGCACCAACTCCCAGGCCGTGGCGACAGGCGCTTCGGGCACGCCCACACTGGGGCCGGAGGCGACTTCGGGGAAGTCGGCGAGGATCGCGGCGCAACGTGTACGCAGGGCCCGCAAGGTTGCCGTCAACTTCCCGCGCCACCACCGGCAGACGATCGTGGCGACGCAGGCCAGGCAGAGGCTGCCCATGCCCAGCCCGAACGCTACCCAGGCCACCGGGGCGAGCTCCGTCTCGAGGGCCACCAGCGCGTTCACGAACGAGGCCACCAGGAGCACCGTCGCAACCATCAGCACCGGGATGGCGGCAAAGGGAAAGCCCTCGCGGGGCGCGACGGCGCAGATCGCCTCGACCAGTAGGTCGCGCGCCGCCAACGCGTCGCGGGACGGGCGAAGGGGCCGAGGGAGGGCCGCGGCGTCGGGGACCTGGCGGACCGGCGGGGCAGGGAGGGGGCGCTCGGCGCGCCGAGCGCGCGACATCCTGCGCAGCGCGGCCCGGGCCCCCTGGCGGAGCTCGCGGCGGCGGCGCTGACACAGGAAGCGCGCGGCGAGGAAGAGGAGGAGGGAGGCACCGGCGCAGGCGAGGCCGCCGTAGATTTGCTCGGGGTGCCGGTCTCGTTCGACGATGCCGAGGATGGTGTTGGGGACGGCGGAGGCGCCCAACGGCATCGCGAGGAGGAAGAGAATGACGGCGGAAGCAGGCGCCCCGCGAGCCCTGGCAGCGTCGCGGATGGCCTGCACGAGCACCTCGCGGCCCTCACGCTCCGGGACGAGCGGGGCCGGGGGGCCCTCGCGGAGCGGGGAGAGCCCCGCGGGGGGAGAGGGTTGGGGGGTGAGGTCGGCCAGGCAGCGCAGCACGTCGCCGAAGGCGGCGTGGCCCTCGGCAGGTTGGCCGCTTTCTCCGCACGCGGCGAAACGGCCGCACGGCTGAAGCTCGCGCCGGTCGAGCTGATGCTGCGCCAGCGCCTGGAGGACGGCCTGATGAAGTTCGTCGAGTTGCTGTCCCTGGCGGTGCTGTTCGGCCTGGACGTCGAGAACGCCTCCGTGGATGCTGCCGAGCAAGTCGAGCACGTCGTCCATCTGCTCGCCGTGCTGCGACAGAACGCCTTCGACGGCACGGAGGCCGTCGCGCTGGGCCGCCGCGAGGTCGGTCATCTGCGCGAAGGCCAGGCCGCGCGCCAGTTCGGCGTCGGCCTCGACCTCGCGCCGGAAGAAGTAGCGGTAGGCCAGGGCCAGCAGCGATTCGCCTGGCGCGGGCTGAAGCTCCAGCAGATGCGCGAGGGTGGGGTAGCCCGCCTGGCGCACGTCGTTGGCCAGTGCCGCGAGGGCGTGTGCTTCCGCCTCGATCAGGCGCAAGGGCGCGGCAAAGCGCGTGAGATCGCCGGGGGAGACGGGCGAGGGGAGCAGGGCGCCGGCGCGGCGCGCCGTCTGGAGCTCGCTCAGGCAGCGCTGGCGGAACTCGGTGCCGTGGCCGGGCAGGGGGCCGAGAGGAGCGTTCTCGAGGAAGTGGCGCACTTGCCGGCGCAGCGCCTTGTCGTCGGCGCGGTCGAACCGACTGCACAGCGATTCGCCCGCCAGCGCGATCTCGAGGGCTCGCCAGGAGCGGTCGGCGGCGCGCCGTAGCGCGTGGGGCAGGCGCTCGCCCCCGTCGGCGAAGCGCTCGCCGAGCCAGCGCGTCAGCGCCTCGGCCTCGCCCAGCCCGAGGGCCTCGGAGGCCCCGCCGACGAGGTGGCGCAGAGCGACCAAGGAGAGTTGCTGAATCCGTATCATGGCGGTGGCCTCCTCCGCGGGGGCGGCCGGCAGGCGTCGCACCGCCCCCTACCTTCGCAGAAGGAGCGGCGGGGAAAGTGTTACGCGGCCCTCTCTTTGTTGGTTCTCTCCCCTTCTGGGCCAGGGTGAAGCTCATGAGCACACAACCTCCGATCCGCGTCGGCATCGTCACCGTCTCCGACCGCGCCAGCCAGGGCGTCTATCAGGACCTGGGGGGGCCCGCCATCCGCGACAGCCTGACGGAAATCCTGACGTGCGCCTGGGAGGCGGTGCCGCGCCTCATCCCCGATGAACGGCCGAGGATCGAGGAGACGTTGAAGGATTTGTGCGACCGGGAAAGGTGCTGTCTGGTGGTGACCACGGGCGGGACGGGCCCGGCGCGGCGCGACGTGACGCCGGAGGCGACGGAGGCGGTGTGCGACAAGTTGCTCGATGGCTTCGGCGAGCAGATGCGGGCGGTGTCGCTGAAGGTGGTGCCGACGGCGATCCTGTCGCGGCAGGTGGCGGGGGTGCGCGGGCGGTCGCTGATCGTGAACTTGCCGGGCAAGCCGAGCGCCATCCGCGATTGTCTGCTGGCTGTGTTCCCGGCGGTCCCCTACTGCATCGACCTGATCGAGGGGCCGTATCTGACGACGAACGAGGCGGTGGTGAAGGCGTTTCGGCCGAAGAAGTGAGACGGGCGGATTGCCCGCTCCGCGATGCGTTCGGGAGGGGAGAGGTGGTAGAATGTTGGCGACGAGGGTGAATGCGACGAGGAGAAGGTTGTGCGAACGATCGCCAAGGTTCGAGGGCCCCATGAACGTTTCCTATGACGAACAAATCAGGCGGTCTCCCGAATTGCTCTCCCTGGCCGAACAGGCAACGCCGCAACTGGAGGCCGTCGTGGGGCCCTCCCACGCGGAGGCCCAGGCGGAGTGGGGCTACGAAGAGGAGGCCGGCCACAAATGGGCCACCCTCCAGATCAGGGACGCTCCCGAGGAGGTGCGGACACGGTTGGCCCCCGAGGAATTGAGGGAGACAAGCCGCGTGCGCAAGCGCCTCCGGTGGCTATGGGGGGACTTGTTACAGGCTCGCTTGAATCGTCTCGTTCAGGGCCTGCTCGAAGACGTCGGAGCGAACGGAGACGGCTGAAATGGCGGGCAAAACCCACGGAGACAAGATCGACGAGTTGATCCGAGCGACCGCCATCCTGACGGAACGCGTACGCCAGCTGGACGAGGACCTGCGCGCATTCGATGCCGAGCGATCGAAAATTGCCGAGAACCTGGTGACCCTCCAGGCGAAAACGGCGAGCGAGTTCGCTGCGTTGACCACCCGGATTGCCCTCCTCGAACAACAACACACGCACCTGAAAACGACCTGGGAGGAAGGCGGCCGGCGCTGGTGGATGGTGGTCGGTCCCCTCGTCGGGGCGCTCGTGGGCAGTGCGGCGACGGGCCTGGTGAATTACCTCCTCCTACGCCGCTGACGTTTCGCATGCGTTCCTCAACCCCCATGCAAATCGACCTCAACTGCGACCTCGGCGAAGGCTGTCCGTTCGACGCCGAGCTGATGCCCCTCATCACCTCCGCCAACGTCGCCTGCGGCGCTCACGCCGGCGATCCCGCGACGGCCCTCGCCGCGCTGCGCGCCGCCATCGGGCACCGCGTGCAGCGCGGCGCTCATCCCGGCTTCCCAGATCGCGAGAACTTCGGGCGGCTCGAAATGGCCCGCAGCGAGGAGCAGGTCTTCGCCGATTGCGTCTACCAGATCGGCGCGCTCGCGGGGCTCGCCCGCGCCGCCGGCGCGTTGCCCCTGTCCCACGTCAAGCCACACGGCGCGCTGTACAACATGGCCTGTCGCGACGACGCCTACGCTCGGCCCGTGGTGGCTGCCGCCGCGGCGTTCGGGCTCCCTGTGATGGGCTTGCCCGGCTCTCGCCTGGAGGCGCTCTGCGCCGGGCGCTGTCACTTCGTCGCCGAGGGCTTCGCGGACCGGCGCTACCTGCCCGACGGCTCGCTCGTGCCGCGCTCGCGCTCCGACGCCTTCGTGGAGGACGCCGCCGAGGCGGTGCGCCAGGCCGAAGACCTGGTCCGTTCGCGCGGCGTGCGCACCCTGTGCGTCCACGGCGACAACCCCCACGCCCTGGCGTTCGTGCGCGCGCTGCGAGATGCGCTGGCGGGCCGGGGCTTCACCCTCCGGGCCTTTGAGCTGCCATGAGCGATCCGGTATCGAGCGGTGGGGCCCTGAAGGTGATGGCCCCCGGGCTGCACACGCTGGTGGTCGATCGGGGCCGGCCCCACGCCCGCAGTCTGGGCGTTCCCGTCGGCGGCGCTGCCGACCGCTTCGCGCTAGCCATCGGCAACGCCCTGGTCGGCAACGATCCCTGGACGGCCGCCCTCGAAATCGGCCTCGCCGGGCCCACGCTTGAGGCGACCTGTTCGCTCGCCTGCGTGCTCCATGGCGCGCCCTTCGATTTGGTGAGCGATCGGCAGCAACTGACGGCCGGCACCACCTTCACCCTCCGCCCGGGCGAGCGACTGCACGTCCGCGGGACGCCGCGCGGCATGAGGGCCTATTTGTGCGTTCGGGGAGGGCTCGAGGCGCCGATGGTGCTCGGCAGCCGGTCCGGGCTGGCGCCCGTGCGCGCGGGCGACGAGCTCCGCTGCTCGCCCGGTTCGATCGGCAGGCGGTTCGTCCGCGCGACCCGCGACTGGGAGTTGGCGGCGCGCGTACCGGCCGGCGGACGGGGCGGGATTGCGCCGTTGCGCGTTCTAACGGGGCCACAAGCGGACTGGTTCCACGCCGAGGAGCTCTTCGCCTCCTCGCGTGCAGAGGAGGGCCCTGCGTTCGCGGTCAGCCCGGCGAGCAACCGGATGGGGCTGCGCTTGCAGGGGCGGCCGTTGCGATTGCCGGCGCGCGAGCTCGTGTCGGAGCCCGTCTGCCCGGGAACGGTGCAGGTGACGCGCGACGGGCAGTGCATCGTGCTGGGGGTCGATGGCCAGACCATCGGCGGTTACCCCAAGATCGCCCAGGTGATCGCCGCCGACCTCGACCGGGTCGGGCAGTTGCGGCCGGGGGAGCGCGTTTGCTTCGTGCGCATCGAACTGGAGGAGGCGGAGGCACTTTATCGGCGCAGACAAGAGGCGCTGCGCGAATGGGAACGCCGGCTGCGGACGGCAGACGCCTTCTCTTCATAGAATCACCCTCGCCCGCTGATCGACCTCTATTGCTTTCCCGAGGCTATGGTTCGCATGCCGAAAGTCCTCATCGCTCCCATGACCCTGGCCAACGTCAATGCCCCCTTCCGGCAAACGCTGCGCGACGCCGGCTTCGACCTCGTCTACCCTGGCCTCCCCCACCAACTCACCGAGGACGAGCTCCTCGCCGCCCTCGTGGGCGTCCGCGCCTCGCTGGCCGGCTCCGAGCCCTATACCGCGCGCGTCCTCGCGGCCTGTCCGCAACTGCGCGTCATCGCCCGCGTCGGCGTCGGCTACGACGCCGTGGACGTCCCCGCCGCCACCCGGCACGGGGTCGCCGTTGCCATCGCCCCGAACACCAACCAGGGCTCGGTCGCCGAGCACACCTTCTGCCTGATGCTCGGCCTGACGCGCAGTCTGGTGTCCCAGCACCTCGGCACCAAGGCGGGCGCCTGGCCGCGCGGCACCAACCTTCCGCTGCGCACGCGCACGCTCGGCCTGCTCGGTCTGGGCCGCATCGGCAAGGCGGTCGCCACGCGGGCGCTGGCCTTCGAGATGCGCGTCGTCGCCCACGACCCCTACGCCGACGTCGCCTGGGCGAAGGCGCACGGCGTCGCATTGCTGTCGGTGGAGGACGTGCTTTCCGAGGCCGACTTCGTGTCGCTGCACGTGCCGGCGACGGCGGGCTCGAAGCACCTGATCAACAAGAAGACGCTGGCGCGGATGAAGCCGACGGCGTTCCTCATCAACACGGCGCGCGGCGCCGTCGTCCACGAGCCCGACCTCTACGAGGCGCTGAAGACGAAGCGCATCGCCGGGGCGGCGCTGGACGTGTTCGAGGAAGAGCCTGCGGGGAAACACCCGCTCTTCGAGCTGGACAACGTCCTCCTCACGCCACACGCGGCCGGGATGGACCTGCGCTCGCGCGACGACATGGCGCAGTCGGCGGCTGAGGCCATCGCCTCACTGAGCCGCGGCGAGTGGCCGGCCGAGAAGGTCGTCAACCCGGAGGTTCAGCCGGCGTTCCGCTGGCAAGCGGAATGAGCGGACCGATCAATGGCCGACAGAAGAGAGATGGGCCGAGTACTTCTCGTCACCGCTCCTCAGATTACCGCGCCCGCGTGGGAAGCAACTCGGCGAGCTCCGCCCACAGCGATTTATATTCGCTCAGGTCGGCCCCCTTGCTTCTCCGAACGAACTCGGGGCGCTCGACGTCCCAATAAAACCGCAGCAGGTCATCCGAGAACTCCCCCAGCAGCGTGGGCAGATTGTGGATGTGATCGGCCGCGACGGCACAGCCGGCGGCGTCCCCTTGCCATCCCCTGGCGCGAATTTCTAGCGCGGCAAGCCGGAGGACGTCGAGAAGCACCCTGGCGACGTCGGGGGGACAGTTCATGATCGTTACCTCACAGGGAGTTGGAGGATAGTGAGCCCGGCCGCAGGAGGCACCAGCAGGCGGACCACGCGCACCTCGACCGTCTCGCCTCGCTCGGCCGCTACCCGCACGGCATGGTGCCCGTCCCAGATCACGCCCTCGACGGTGACCTGGATGGGGGTTGATCGAGGCGTGCCCGTTTGTCGCAGGGCTTCCTGGGCACCCAGGCGCGATTGCTCCAAGTCCGCGCGGCTGGGTAGAAGAAGGCGGGCCTCGACCGCCGACTGATTCTGCCCCGCCCTCGCGACAATCGGATTGAGCCGACCGCCGGACGGACTCATCGTCGCCGCCTCCATCCCACCGGGCTGGGCCTGCCTCTTCCTCCCGACCCAGCGAAGCAAGAGCAAGGGCTGTTCTCAGCATGCACCCTACTCTCCCGGTGCGTTGAACACAACCCGCAGCTGCCGATTCTCCCGCTTGTGTGGTTCCTCCTAAAATAATGGGAATTTTCTCTTGCAATCCCCCTTGGCCCAATAGTGTTCGGCTCGATTGTTGCTAGCTGGAGTCG